>NZ_WTKY01000005.1:0-288953 GCF_011378815.1 Pseudoalteromonas sp. 31A1
GAGCAGGACGCGGAAGCTTTGCTCGGTTTTTACTTAGCCCACTAGGTTACAAACCTCGCGCCGCGATTTAATCGCCCCTAGATTGAACAGATTTCAATCCACAAAGATCAACACGCCCTAGGCAAAAAAAATGGCAAGCTATATAGCTTGCCAACAATAGGGGATATTCAGTGTTCCTAATACTTACTGTCTCACTGTAAGTGCTAGCAATATAGCGTTTATATATTTAATTTACTTTACAGTTGGATGACGTTTTTATTACCACTTTAAAAGCGCATACAGCTAACTGTAAACCCCCTTTACATACTCTCTTGATTTACCCAAATTATTTCATCAGTAGCAAAGCCTAACTCTTTCGCTTTAGTTAAAAAGTGGTTTTTAAGCTCTTTGCTAACCGTTGGTGTACGCGATAAAAACCACAAGTAATCTTTGTTGTAACTGGTTATAAATGCATATTGATAATCGGGTTGGTCAAGTTCAAAAATCACGTAAGCGCCATAAAATGGACCAAAAAACGAGACTTTAAAATGTCCGGTGTCGGTGCCCTCAACAAATTTGGCCAAGCCTTCGGCGTCATCCCATTTTTTATCATCCGTTAAATAGCCTTTGTTAAGGACCTTTACTGTGCCGTCGTCGTTAATTGAATAAGTCGCGGTAACTTGCTCCATACCTTCTTCAAACGAGTGATTAAGACGCGCTATTTCAAACCATTTGCCTTTATATTTTTGTATATCAAAGTTTTTAACGGGTGTTATTCCCTCAGGGGGGCTGGTGCAGGCACTAAGAAAAAATAGACCAGTAATAAGTAAACCGTATTTTATAGCCTTCATGTAAGCTCCTTTTCAATTATGTAATTTATGCTATTTCACAAGAATAAAATTTGCTATAGGATCGTCTTAATTCTAAAGCAATAAAAATGACCATAGCATGAAAATTTGGGTAGATGCAGACGCGTGTCCTGTCGTTATAAAAGAAATACTTTTTAGAGCGGCAGAGCGTATGAAAATCGACACTATTTTAGTGGCTAATCACGCAATGCGTATTCCGCCGTCAAAATACATAAGCCGCGTTCAAGTATCGTCAGGGTTTGATGTAGCCGACGACGAAATAGTGAAACGTATTGAAAAAGGCGATTTAGTGATTACTGGCGATATACCGCTGGCGAGTGAAGTAATTGATAACGGTGGGCAGGCGCTCAACCCGCGTGGCGAGCTTTACACCACGGAGAATATTCGCTCAATACTTAACGTACGCGACTTTATGGATACCATGCGCTCAAGTGGTGTAGAAATGAGTGGTGGGCCGCCTCCACTTAGCCAAACCGACCGTCAAAATTTTGCTAATAATCTCGATCGTATTTTAGCGCAAAACAAGGCTAACTAACTTGAACACACAATTAGTTGGCTTAGGCGATACGCAATTTAGCGTGGCAGTGTACGTAGCAAAAGCGCCACCAATGCCGTTTTTTGAAACACTTCAATGCCTTGAACCGGTTATAAACGAGCAAATAAATACCATAAACCAGCACTGTGGTAATGGTTGGCGAAAAGTATTTAACGTATACGCCAAAGTATTGTTTGCCCTACCAAGCGAGCACTATTCATTTGCTAAACAAGCGCCTACTTGGCAGCAATATCGCGATGAGTTTTTGCTTCAAAAGAATAGTAAAACGGCCCTGTTATTTAGCGCGCCTAATATTACTATTACGTGTGCCCATAAATCTTCTAGTAATAAAAACCAGCTACACATAATTGCTGGGCGTACGCACGCTAAAAGCTTACTCCAACAAGGTAAGCTTAATGCGCAATTTAATTGGCTCGACGACGAGTTTGCAATAGATACAGCCAACAATATTATAGTATGCCCGTATTTTGATTACAGGCAGCTAAGTAATATAAAAATAGCTAGGCTTAGCGAGCTAGTTGCAAAACTAAAAAATAGTTAAAAGTAACTAAATGTACACGTACTAAACAAAGGTAGTGGTGCTTAGCTTAAAAGCTGAATCTGCCACTTATAAAAAATATATTATTTGGATTTTAAATTATGACAGAAAAAGAAAAAATGCTATCTGGTCAGTATTATGACCCAAGTGACCCTGAGCTTATTGAATTACGATTAAAAGCTAGCTTAAAAACGGAAACGCTAAACCAAACAAGTGTTATTCATTTGGATGAAAGAGCTCAAATTATACATGCGTTATTTGGCTCAACAGGAAAACAAGTTCATGTAGAGTCATCATTTAATTGTGATTATGGGTCAAATATTCATGTAGGTGAAAATTTTTATGCTAATTTTGGCTGCGTTATTTTAGACGCTGCGGAAGTTAATATTGGTAACAATTGTTTTATTGCGCCACAGGTTGGAATTTATACCGCTACACACCCTATAAATCCAATTGATAGAAGAAGTGGACTCGAATATGCAAAAACAATAACAATAGGAAATGATTGTTGGATTGGTGGTCATGCAGTCATAAATCCAGGCGTTACTTTAGGTAACAATGTAGTTGTTGCGTCGGGTGCTGTTGTTACAAAATCGTTTGGCGATAACGTTGTTATAGGTGGGAATCCTGCAAAAATAATAAAAATGATTGAAAGTTAATTTGCTCAACTTAAAAACTAAGCGACTCTTTAAACTTACTCCTTTTATAGTATTTAATACCAATTCCATTAAGTATGTGATCTAAATTTTACGCCGAAAAAATAATTCAGTTCTAGGCGTAAATTGATGTAAATGGTTGTTCCCTTTGCGAAATTGACAACAAAGAAATGGGTTGTTTTAGCAAGTAAAATAGATCAGCTATTTATTGGAATGGTATAAGCTTAAACCAATCGCCAATAGAGCCTTAAAATTTGATCGGTGTTTGGGATATTGTCGAAAAAATAATAGTTAAACGAGATAGTAATTTAATTAAAAAACAGTTTGAAAATAGACTTACTTATTTGAATTGAATTGAATTAGGTTAATAGGAGCGACCATGGCCGGAATTTTAGATCTAAACCAATTATTAAAATCAATGCAGCCAGAGCTTAAGCAAGGCGAGTATATTTTTTGTTGCTTGGCAGGAAAGCTCGCTGATTATGTTCATTTAGAGCCACTTGCTACTTTTGTAGAAGAAGAAGGCCTAACTCTTATATTAAAAGCTGAAACCGCCGATAAAGCCGGTATTACCTTTGAGAGTAAATATAATTTAATTACTCTTAACGTGCATTCAAGCCTTGAAGCGGTAGGGTTAACCGCTGCGGTATCTGCAAAGCTCACTGAGCATGGTATTAGTGCTAATGTGGTAGCTGCGTTTTATCACGACCACATTTTCGTACAAACAGATAAAGCACAAGCCGCTATGAAAGCACTTGGCGAGATTGGTTAGGATTGCTGGCATAGCAACATGCTGAGTGATGTTGATATTAGAGCGACGGGTGGCGCTTCACTTAATCGATCTACGTTTCATAATGCTCTTGTCTTAAAAGCTTTATTAAAACCGCTTTATTTTTTATTACAAATAATAACTCTCAAATCACTCAACCACCAACTTTGATACTACCCATTTATGAAGCGGGTTTTTATTGTAGCGCGGATGCCATGCGGCTATTACGTCAAACGGCGTAGGTAACTGTAGCAGCTCTATTTTTACTAGCTCTGAGCTTACTGCGCGTGAGGGTAAAAATGCGATAGAGTCGGTTGTTTCTAGGTACATCGGCACAATAGAAAAACACGGTGCCGACACCACTACGTTACGCGTTAAATCAAAGCTTTTAAACCAATCGTCAATAGACCCTTTAAAATTTGGACGCGAAGGCGAGGCAATAATACTTGGATAACTGGCGATTTCAGCAAGGCTTGGCTTAGTTCCTGCTATTGATGAATTCGGCGAGGTAACGCAAATATGTTGCTCTTCAAACAATTTAATAATGGGATAAGTACTTGGGATATAGTCAGGAAATGCAATAGCAAGGTTTACTTTGCCGCTTTCCATTAAATCGTGCAGGCTGTCTATCTCGAAGTCTCTTATTATAAGCTTTAAATTTGGCGCTTGTGCCCGGAGTACTTTAACTAATGCTGGTAAAACGACTTGCTGTGCGTAGTCGGTAGCGGCTATTACAAACTCATCATTAACTGTTTTTGGGTCAAATATTTTAGGTGCTAATAATGCCTGAAAGTCGTTTAGGAGTTTGTCTATGTCTACCGACAACTCCTCTGCATAAGGTGTAGGCACAAAGCCAGTGGTTTTTCTCAAAAACAACTGGTCGTCAAACACATCGCGTAACTTTTTTAGTTGCTCACTCACTGCTTGTTGGGTTAAGCCCAATTTACTCGCTGCTTTTGAGGCGTTCTTCTCGCGAATGAGCGCTTGGAAAATACGCAATTGTTTTATATCTAATCGGTCTAACTTGCTCATGCTGCTGCCAGTGTTATTTAGTAATAATATTTAACTTATCACATAACCAAATTATCTTGTATCTCTTACATAAAAGGGTTGTTTCTAATTGTTAAAATACTCCCTTACTATGCTCCTACACACTAAAGAGAACAAATGATTGGAGCAAACAATGAAAACAGTAATATTAATAGGCGCACTAGGAAAAATGGGTCAAGCGGCATTAACCGGTTTATCTAAGCATAAAGTAATTACAGCGGGTCGTTCGGGCGATGTAGATCATATTGTTGATATTACCAGCGAGCAATCAATTACTGAGCTGTATGAAAAAGTAGGCCATTTTGATGCCGTAGTTAATACCGTAGGTTTATGTGAGTACGAAACGTTTGCAGATATGAGCGAAGCCCAGTGGATGAGCACTATTATGAGCAAAATGATGGGGCAAATTAACCTTGTGCGCATTGGTCAAAAGTACATTGCCGATAGCGGTTCATTTACGCTAATTAGCGGTATTTTAAACGTTAAACCTATTCCGTTTGCGATTGCTGATGCAACAACTAGCGGCGCAATAGATACGTTTGCAAAATGCGTATCACTAGAAATGCCACGTGGCACACGTATTAATGTGGTTAACCCTACCGTACTTGAAGAAGCATGGGACGTATACGGCGAGATGATGCCAGGTTTTCAACCAGTGCCAGGCAAGCTTGTAGGTAAAGCGTTTGAGCGTTCGGTTGATGGCTTTATTACTGGCGAAGTTATTTTTGTAGATGCATAACTACCCGCCATATTGGTGAGAGATGCTAGCAAACTAATAAGCGCTTTGTATTTACAGTAACTGCAAAGCGCTTTAAAACATATTTTAATAGGTGATGAAATGAAAAAATTAATACCCGTATTTGCTATATTATTGGCTGCAGGTTGTGCCAACGTAGCGCCAAGCTCGCAATATGCTAGCGAGCCAGGTGCCGACTCTAATAAAGAATGTAAAACAATACCGCGCCATAAGCACACAGTTCAGTGGTGTAAGCCACATTCTTCTAAATAGATCGATAAATTAAACTACATACCCACTAAAACCTAACGCTTTAAAATACAGCTTTGGAATACCAAATTTGCACTCGTTTAGCAGTTCGCTAAAACGCATTCTATCGAGTGGGTAAAACTCATTTTCTAGGTCGTGTCCCATTTGTGTTTTACCGGTTTCGGTTAAACCTAATTGCGCACATGTCGTAAGTTGGGCTTCGCGCTCAAACGTCGTTTCGGGGCGCATTAAATCAGCAATATAAAGGAGTGCATCTTTTTTAAGATTGCCCTTAATTGCTTTTAATAGCTGCTTTTTATCACCATTGTCTTGTACAAAATGCATGACTAATAAACATAAAATGGCATCAGCTTTAACTGATAATTTATCAACAGGACCATTGTGAATCGTTACGCGGCTAGTTATGCCCTGCTCGTCAAATTGCTGCTTTGCAATTGCTAGCATATCGGCTGATGTATCTTGCGCGGTAAATTGCCATGTTGGGTTTAATGCAGCCAGTGCGAGCACTTCTTTACCTGTGCCTGCCCCTACTACTAAAACATGTGCATTGTCGCTTAGCGTTGCTTGTAGCTGTGCGTTAGTTAGTTGGTGTAATAACTCATAACCTGGGACTAAACGAGTAATGCGGCTATCGTATTGTGTTGCTTGTTCGCCTGTAAATGTTGGCATTTTTAAACTCCCTAATAGCTATATAACTTCAACTGTGGAATATCCACCTGGCTTTTTGGCTACATGCACTTGAGTGGCTACGCGCTCGCTCATTTGTGTTACGTGCGATATAACGCCTACTTTTCTACCTTGTGCTTGTAATGAATCAAGTGCGTCCATTGCAATGCTGAGGGTTTCGCTGTCTAACGTACCAAACCCTTCGTCAATAAACAAAGAATTGATTTGTACTTTGTTTGACGAAAGCGATGCTAAACCAAGTGCAAGCGCCAATGATACTAAAAATGACTCCCCACCCGAGAGCGTATTAACAGAGCGTTGCTCGTCGGCCATGTCGCGGTCAATAATCGCAATGTCGAGCGTTTGTGCTATTGCCGTTAATTCGTAGCGTTTGTTGAGTGTTTTTAAATGGCTGTTGGCATAGTGCAGTAATATTTTTAACGTTTGCGTTTGCGCTAAGTTACGCATGGTTTTACCCGTTGCATCACCTAGTACTTTATTAAGCAAGTGCCACTGCTCAACCTGCGTTTTAAGCGTAGTTAACTCAGCTTGCTTACCTTCAAGCGCTTTTGCGTTTTGGTTGTGTTGCTCAATAGCGGTATTGGTTGCCAGTAATGAACTTTGCAGCTGCGTTTGTTGCTCGTTTAAGCTACTTAATTGGGTATTTAAAGCCTCTGCACTTTGCGTTGGTTTATCGCTACTGTTGTGTTTTTCAAGCGTAAGTTGCTGCTGTTTTAATGCGGCGTTTGCATCTGTTAGCGCTTGAGTTAACTGTTCGTGCTGAGTTAAATGCGCTTTAATCGTCTCGCTACTAAGCGTTAGTAAAATTTTGACCTGTTCGTGCGTTGCATTGCTAAATTGCGCTTTAAAGTCGCTAAACCACTCGTTATAACGTGCCTCAAGCGTTGCTAGCTCTTGGCTGTTTTCAAGTAAACGTTGTTCTGCATTTTTAAGCGTTATAGCGTGCTCGTCTCGCTGCTTAATAGCATCGTCATGCGCTTTTTGACATGCTTGAACCAGCAATTGCTTTTGCTCTTGCTCGCTGACAAGTTTTGCTTGGTAGTCGTCTGCGCTTATTTGCTCGTTATTAAATAATGCTAAGCGCTCAGTTTGCACAGTGCTTAATAGCGCTTTAGCTTTTATGAGCTCTTCACTTAGTGTTTTTAACGATTGTTCGTTGTTACTTATAAGCGGGGTAAGTTGTTTTATTTGCTCATTAGCTGTGTGTTGCTGTTTTTGGCTTTGCTCAAGTTGCGTTTGAGTGTGCTGGTACTGCGTAACCTGCTCGTGCAACTGGGTAAGCTCAAGCGTACTGGCTTGTAGTTGTTGCCAGAAATCACTGTTTTCAAATTGACTATTAAGCGTTGTATCCAGCTCGTTAATTTGCGCACTTAGTTCGCTATGCTTGCTCGTTATTTGGTTTTGCTGATGTGTAAGCTCAAGCTGTTTATTGCTAAGCTGCTGCTGTACTTGCTGCTCTGCTTTAAGTGCTGCTTGTAGCTCATTTACTTTGGTTTGCAGTGTACGCTGGCGTTTTTGTTGCTCAAAATACTGCGCTTTTTGCTCCGTTAACTGCTTATAAGTGACTTCAAGCTGATCAGGTGTTAAGTCGTTAAGCTCGTTACGTGCGCCTTGCATGGTATTTTTAATGTCGAGCTGTTTAGCTTTTGCTGTTTGTATTATTTGCTCAAGTTGTTTTTGCTCTGCGGTTAATACGGCATCTTGAGTTTGATGTTTATGCAGCTCGTTTTGTGCATGCTCAAATTGCTTTTTGGCGGTATTAAAAGCATTTTCAAAATCAGTAATTAAGTTATTTAATTGCTGATTTTGATTTACCGCGTACGGGTGCTCAGTGGCGCCGCATACTAAGCAAGGCTCATTAGGGCGAAGCTCAGTGCGTAAATGCTCTACGTTTTCGCTGGCTCTTAAACGCGCTTGATTAAGTGCGTACTCGGTGCTTTTAAGCGCTTGCTCACTGGTTATTAAATTTTGGTTAAGTAAAGCGTGAGCTTGCTGGCTTTCATTTAATTGCTGATTAAGTACTTGTTGGCGTTGCGTGCTTTGTTTTAGCTCTGCATTAAATTGCCCGTAACGCTCGCGCTGCTCTTTTAAGTAATCAATACTTTTTAGCTGTACATCACAATGCTCTGCATTAAACTCAGTCAGCTGGTTATTTAATACCTGTAATGCCGATTGATCATTATTAAGTAACGCCTCGCACTGCTGCACTTTATTATTTTGTGTATTTAAAAGCTCGTTCTGACTTGCAAGCTCGCTATTAAGAGTTTGGCTTTGCGTAACGTTTGCGGCTAATTGCTGCTGTGCACTTAAGTAGGTAGTAAAGCTTTGCTTATAATAACTCCAATCTTTTGCTAAAACATGCAGCTGCTCATGCTCATTAAGCCATTGCTGGCTTTTTGTAGAGTCGGTATTAGCAAGCTCTAACTCGTTACTGCTTTGCTTTAACTGCTGATTGAGTTCATCTAGCTGCGTTTGCTCTTTAGCTATTTGTGACTCAGTACCTTTTATACTTTGGCTTTGCAAAGCAATGTTGCTGTCGAGCTCGCGCGCTTTAGCGATAACGGGCGCTGCATTTTGTTTTTGCTCATTTGCGTTATTAAGCTGCTCGGTGTGTTTAGTAAGCGCGGTATTACACTCATTAATTACCGCTAAATGGTCAACACTTTTAAGCGTTGTAATTTGCTCATTTTGCGCCGTATTTTGATCTGTTAAAACAGTAAAGCGGCTGCGGTTGTCTTTTATTTCAAGCGCCTGTTTGGCTTGTTTAGCTTGCTCGCTTTGCTCAACGATACTTTCAAGCGCTGAACTTGCTTGTTGCTGCGTTTGCTGTGCTTGGAGTAAGTTTTGCTCAAGCACTGTTGCTTGCTGATACCAGCTAAGTGCTTTTTCGGTTTTGGTCAGCTCTTGTTTAGCGTGTTCGGTTTGCGTTTTTAAATCCGCTAACTTGGTTTGTTGTAACTCAAGTTCATCGCTCGTTAATAGAGTATAGCTTTCAAGGCCTGCTTTAAGCGCTTCAAGCTTTGCTACTTGCTCTTTATGGCGTTCAAAAATACGCACGCCAATACGGCTAAACTTATCGGTGCCTGTTAAGCACTCTAAAAGTTGCGCTCGCTCATCGCCAGTGGCTTTTAAAAACGCAGCAAACTCATGTTGCGCTAAAAGTACGGCACGGGAGAACTGCTCAAAGTTAAGCCCTATTTTACTCTCGACTTCTTTTATTGTGTGGCTTTTGTCTGCTATTAGGGTTTCGTCTGGTAGGGTTACTAAAGTGTGCTCTGCTACTTTAAGTTTGCCTGTTACTTTTTTATGGGTGCGTGAAATTGTATAGCGCGCACGATAAAGCAGTTTATCTTGCCCTAAAAAGTCAACCTCGGCGTAGCCTTCCCATGTACCTCTGCGCAGTAAGTTTCGCGCATCATTTAGCTTAATGCTGTCGCCGTTAAACTCTATTAAATTACCTTTATCGCCACGTAGCCGTGCTGTTTTTGTATAAAGCGCCAAACATATCGCATCTAAAAAGGTACTTTTACCTGCGCCGGTATCGCCTGTAATGGCAAATAAACCCGCGTCTTTTAATGGGGCTTTAGTAAAGTCTATTTCAGCGTCAACAATTGAGGCTAAGTTATGAATACGAACTGCAGTTATTTTCATAGTTGTTCTTGCTCCGTAAGCTCGTTTATTACATCACTTAAAAGTGCTTTTAGCTCATCGGGTACGCTTTGCCCTGCCATGTCTTTATCGTTTGCAAATGCTTGTTCTAATAAATTAAGTGGGTTGAGCATTTCAACCTCGCTTAAATCTTCAAATACGGTGTTGTCGTCATTGTTAGCTAATTGCTCGCGTACGCGTTCAATACCACAAAATTTAATATGCTTGCCTTCAAGTGCTTGTTCTATTTGCTCTCTGAAGGTGGTGTCGGTATCGCTCGATTTAAGCTTTACACGTAAATAAGGCGCTACTGTATTTTGTGATGTGTCGAGTGCTTTTATTTGCTCGCACAGTTCACTTAATGGAACGCACTCCCCTTTTGGTAAAACAATTACATCGGCAGAGCGCGGAATGTAAAGGGGGTTTACAGTTGTACTAATCTGTTGTTTTTCATCAGTAATAAATTCAATAACATTTACTTGGTGGGTGTAGTTACGTTCTGAAAACGACATTGGAATAGGCGTACCGCTGTAGCGAATAACATCGCTTTTAGCAACTTGTTGCGCTTTGTGTAAATGTCCAAGGGCAACATAGTTAGCTTGTTTACCAAATACATTAGCTGAAATAGACTCTTCACCGCCTATTACTAAGTTACGCTCAGAATCACTTGAAATATCTCCGCCTTTAGCGTGTAAGTGCCCCATAACTATTAATGGTGAGTTTTGCTCATTTATATTAACAGCTTGCTCTAGTGCAAGTTCGTAAGCTTTTGCAACGCCTTGTGCATAGCTAGAGCCGTTTTCAGTTTGGCTAAGTGAACTAACATCGCTTGCGCGTAAAAATGGCATAGCGACGATTACAGCGCGTTTACCATTAGTATTTATGGTAATAACAGTTTCATCGGGTATTACGGCATCAAAGCGCCCTACTACGTGAGTATCAAACTGGGCTAGTAATGGCTGAGCTGCCAAAATGCGATTTGCAGAGTCGTGGTTACCCGCAATAATCACTACATGTAATAGTGGGCATGCTTTTTTGGCATCTTTAATAAATTGATAAAGCTGATTTTCGGCGCTAGCACTTGGAGTCGCTGTATGATAAATGTCGCCTGCAACTAAAAGTAAGTCTATTTGTTGTTCAACAAGAGTGGCTAATAACCATGTAAAAAAAGCTTGATGTTCAACACGGCGATCGTGTTCGTAAAATTGTTGGCCAAGGTGCCAATCTGAGGTGTGGAGGACTTTCATGTCGCGCTCTTAATAAAACCGTAAGAGCGCCAATATACCCAAGGCTGTTAAAGATGCAAGCCTAAGGCATGCATTACGTTAGGTTAAACTGTACCAAGCTGAAAAAACAACCGGTAATGCTAAAAGTGCCATTAATAATGGAATTTTTAACGTTTTAGTTTGTTTTGCGTGTAGCGCCTTTAGTGCATTAGTTTCGTTGCACGCTGCTACTTTATCGATATAAAAATAACCCGAATCGAGATACTGCTTACAGTTATTCTCACTTGCTGGAATCGCAATTAGTTCTTGTTGTTTTTTTAGGATGTAAAAATCCATAAGCCCACCGCATTTCTTGCTAGTAATCGATATTAATTTGAGGATAAATGTGACGAATTTATTTGCCTCAAATAAAAAGGTTGGCGATTTTAAATATAAACAGCACTAAAGATCAACCTAAAATTACACTATTTGTCATTTATCGTACAAATAGCGAATATTAATGAAGTTCGGCAATATTTGAGCCAATTATTTACTCGTTTCACTGTGTTTTTGTTCAGTAGAAAGGGCTTTTAGGCCATTTTACTTGTTGCGAATTAGCAATACTTATACGTAGGATTAATGGTCTACCTAGTAATGCCAAAGCAATACTTTTTTAGCAATATATATAAAGTGAATGATATTTTTTTAAGTTCTGGGACTTTGTATTTAACTGATCAAAACCATTATTAAAACCCAATTTTGTAAACCCCCTTTACAGTTTTTATCTATTCGTATTTTGTTACAAAATAATTGTATTTTTCAATCTAAAAAACTAAGTGAACATCACCCTAAAAATACGGTACTTGGTCGCTAATTTATTGAAGCTAACTGGTATATTTGTCAAAGTACGCTCACAAAATTATATTAGGACTAACAATGAAAAAAATAGGTCTTACGCTAAGTGCTTTTGTATTGCCATTCGCAATATCGAGTGCAGCTATGGCGTCTTCGGTTGAGCAAACAAAAGGTTCTTTTGTTGATAAATTTCGTCAATTAGATGAAGCACTTCCTACACCCAATGTATATCGTAGTGCCGCTGGCGAACCAGGTGAAAAATACTGGCAGCAACGTGTAAATTACGATATTGATGTGAAGCTAGATGAAAAAAAGCACCGCATTACTGGTAGTCAAAGCATTGAATATAAAAATAACTCACCACATACGCTTAAATATTTATGGTTACAGTTAGATCAAAATATTTTTAAAAGTGACTCTATTGCCGAAACAACAAAAACATTTAAAAGCACTTTAGAAAGCTTACCAGCTCAAAAGCCCGCTAAATTAAGTTTAGGTGAATTACGTCGTCAGCAATTTATGAGCGACAACGAACTGGGTTATACAATCAGTGGCGTAAAAGATGACGATGGTAAAGAACTACGCGTAACTGTAGTTGATACCCTAATGCGCATCGATTTAAACGAGCCATTAAAACCAGGTAAAGAAGTCGAATTTAGCATGAACTTTGCCTTCAACATTGTTGAAGAAGATGCAGTGGGTGCACGTTCTGGTTACGAGCACTTTGAAGAAGACGGCAACGACATATTCTTAATTGCTCAGTGGTTTCCTCGTTTAGCGGCTTATACCGATTACGAAGCATGGACAAACAAGCCGTTTTTAGGCTCAGGTGAGTTTACGCTTGAGTTTGGTGATTACGATGTTGAGATTACTGTTCCGGCAGATCACATTGTATCGGCAACAGGTAAACTTGATAACGCGAGCAAAGTACTTACGAGTACTCAGCGTAAACGTTTAAAGCAAGCCGAAACATCTAAGCGTCCTGTGTTTATTGTTAACGCAGAAGAAGCGCTAGAAAACGAAAAAGAAGGCACCGACAAAACTAAAACGTGGCACTTTAAAGCGCAAAACGTACGTGACTTTGCTTGGGCGTCGTCTCGTAAGTTTATGTGGGATGCAAAGGGTTATCAGCAAGGTGGTGACGTTCAACCTTTAGTTATGGCAATGTCGTTCTTCCCTAAAGAAGGTGGTGACTTATGGGAGAAGTACTCAACTGAAGCGGTAGTACACACAATGGAAGTGTACTCTAAGTATTCTTTTGACTACCCATACCCAACTGCGCAATCGGTAAATGGCCCTGTTGGCGGTATGGAATACCCAATGATTACCTTTAACGGCCCGCGTACTAAGTTACAAGATGATGGTACACGTACTTATTCTCAAGCTGAAAAGCGCTTTTTACTTGGCGTAGTTATTCATGAAGTGGGTCATATTTACTTTCCAATGATTGTTAACTCAGATGAGCGCCAATGGACGTGGATGGATGAAGGCTTAAATAGCTTTTTAGATGGCGTTGCTGGTCGTGAATGGGATCCTACTATTCCTTGGGGTGTTGAGCCTCGCGATATAGTGAGCTACATGAAGTCTGAAAACCAAGTACCTGTTATGACTCAGTCAGACAGTGTATTACGCTTAGGTCCTAATGCTTATACTAAACCTGCAGCAGCCCTTAATATTTTACGTGAAGTAATTTTAGGCCGTGACTTATTCGACTTTGCATTTAAAGAGTATGCTCAGCGCTGGAAATACAAGCGCCCTACTCCAGCTGATTTTTTCCGTACAATGGAAGAAGCCTCTGGTGTTGATTTAGATTGGTTTTGGCGTGGCTGGTTTTACACCACAGACCATGTAGATATCTCTTTAGATAAAGTATATCAACTACGTTTAGACACTAAAAACCCTGATATTGATTACAGCCGTTTACGTGATATTGAAGCAGACAAACCTACTTCATTATTTGTTGAGCGTAACCGCGCACAAGGTAAAAAAACATGGGTTGAGAAAAACTCTGATGTTACCGATTTTTATGACGAAAACGACCGTTTTACTGTAACCAATAAAGAACGTAACTCGTACAATAAGTTTTTAAAAGGCTTAGAGCCGTGGGAGCGTAAAACGCTTGAGCGTGCTTTAGAAGAAGATAAAAACTATTACGTTATGGAATTTTCAAACCTTGGTGGTTTGGTAATGCCTATTTTATTAGAGCTAACATATGAAGATGGCACTAAAGAAGAGCGCTATATTCCTGCTGAAATTTGGCGTCGTAATTATAAAAACGTTCAAAAGCTGATTGTTACCGATAAAAACAAACCGCTTGTATCAGTTACTGTTGACCCAGGCTGGGAAACAGCTGACGTAGATGTTGAAAACAATAACTACCCTCGTCGTATTATTCCTTCACGTATTGAAGTGTTTAAAAAGGAAAAGAGTAAAGCTAAAGTAAGTCGCGATATCATGCAAGATATTAAAACTGAGCTTAAAACTGATGAGAAGAAAGACGAAAAGGATGACGGTGAGGAGCAGCAATAATGCGCTTTTTGCTTATTATTGTTTGCCTTTTAGTTGCTGCGCCAAGTATGGCGCATCAACTAAAGTCGTCAGTTACAACCGTGCTTTTTAATAAACGAACGCATAATGTTGAATTAATGCATCGCTTTTATTTACATGATACCGAACACGCCGTAGGAACATTGTTTAAAGGCAAAATTGATATTATTAGTAATAAAGCCGACCAACAACGTTTTGCTAAGTATGTTGAATCGCATGTTGCTCTACAAACGTTAAGTGGTGAACCTTTACCACTTAACTTTGTGGGAGCACAAGTTGATGGTAAGTTTTTTTGGGTTTACCAAGAAGCACCAATTCCTGAAAATATTGAAGGAATTAAAATGAGTAATGGCGCACTTCGTGATTTATGGCCATCTCAGGTAAATATGGTAAACGTTGAGGGCAAAGGTAAGATTAAAACTTTAAACTTTGCTCAAGATGATACTTGGCTCGAAGCCCGCTTTGAGCAAAATTAATATTTAAAACTTCCCCAACCGACGCGCACAGCAGTTGTTTATGTGCGCGTTTTCTTCATACGTTTAAACTGCGTTCATGTTTGATCTGTTATTTGTAAATTTACGTAAAATTTGTGAGTTCAATTTGTATATTTACCTTTTTTTGCGCATGATATATCAAGCACTTAAATTACTTTGTTATCAATAGATTGATAATGGTGCGTATTAATATTTAAATATAGTTAGTTTCATTTATCCCTTTGTATTTACCGGCCTAGGGCATAAGCAGTAGAGAATTTTATGTTTAAATTTCATTTAGTAATAACTAAATTCAGGGAATGATATGACTACTCAGGTTGAGGCTATTTTTGGAGTGATTTTTGATTTAGATGGAACATTGGTTTCATCAGAATTAGATTTTGCATTAATAAAGGCCCAAATAGGTTGCCCTTGCGAGCAAGACTTACTTGATTACATTGCTCAGTTGCCCTCACCGTATATGCGTGAAGAGGCAATGAATATAGTTCACCAACACGAATTAATAGATGCACAACATGCCAGAATATTACCTGGTGTGAGTGAAGCTATTCATGCTTTAAAGTCTAAAAATATTCCGATGGCGATTGTTACTCGCAATTTTGATAAAGCAGCGGCAATTAAATTACAAAATAATCCACTCCCTATCAGTACAGTTTTAACGCGAAGCGATGCCCCAGCAAAGCCAGATCCCAGCGCTTTAAATGCCATTGCTACACTTTGGAACATTAACGCCAGAAATTTACTTTATGTAGGCGATTACCTTTACGACATTCAAGCTGCGCACAATGCAAATATGCGCGCGTGTTTATACGCTCCAGAGTCAACGCCTGCTTATGCCGATCAGGCAGATTACGTTTTACATGACTTTGTTGAATTAGTGACATTAGTTGAGAGTTATTCTGAAAAAATAGAGTTATGTTAAATAGCGCACTATTAAATTTATTTAAGAATAAGTGCTACGTTATTTAAATTACAAAATAACGTTTGTTCCTAGCCCAATACGTTTTGAATTGGTAAAATACCGCAAAACGTAACGTATTCATTAGGGGCAAAAAATGGGCAGAGCATTTGTAGTTCGTCAAAGTTCTATGATCAAAACAGCTAATGCAAAAACAAAAGTAAACTCAAAGTATGGTAAAGAGATTTACGTTGCAGCAAAAAGTGGCGATCCCGATCCCGAAGTAAATCAAACACTACGCCGTCTAATCGAAAAAGCTAAAAAAGACCAAGTACCCGCGCACGTTATCGATAAAGCAATTGAAAAAGCAGCCGGTGGCGCAGGGGAAGATTACTCTGTTGCCCGTTACGAAGGCTATGGTCCTGGTAATTGCATGGTTATAGTTGACTGTTTAACTGACAATCCGAACCGTACAATTAAAGATGTACGCTTACCGTTTACTAAAACAGACTCAAAAATTGGTACTCCTGGCTGCGTAGCACATATGTTTGATCATTATGCGGTACTTGGCTTTGCGGGTGATGACGACGAAATAGTATTAGAAGCATTAATGATGGCTGATGTTGATGTTAGCGATGTTGAAGCCGAGGACGGTAAAATATCGGTATTTGCACCGCCAACAGAATACTTTAAAGCTAAAACTGCCCTTGAAGACGCATTTGAAGGCATTAACTTTGAAGTTGACGAAATTACGTTTATTCCTCAAGTTAATATTGAAATTGAAGACGAAGAAGTTATTGCTAACTTTGATAAGTTTATAAATATGCTTGAAGATTGTGACGATGTACAAAACATTTATCACAATGCTATTGTAAAAAATTAGATTTAATTAGCTAAAAAATTTAAAAAGCGTGTTTTGTGTATGCAAAACACGCTTTTTTACGTTTGAATAAATGTTAGATATTCATGTGTATTATGCTTATTTGAATATATATTTTTAAAATGCCTTAAAAGTGCTGTTATTCTAATTTTAGGCGATAAAAAACCAGCTTAAAAGCTGGTTTAGTACTTAATCTGAACTTTGCTTAAGCGCTTAAAGCGTATTCGTTTTTTGTGCTTTATATTTTATACGGTAGCTATGTAGTAGTGGTTCAGTGTAACCACTCGGTTGTGTTGCGCCTTCTAAAACCAGTGCAAGTGCAGCTTGAAACGCAATGCTGTTATTAAGGGTTTCTTCGTTTATTGCCATGGGTGTATACGCAGTGTCGTGCTCGTTTTGACCATCAACTACTTTGGCCATTTTAGCCATTGTTGATTTTATTTGCGCCTGTGAACACACGCCATTTAGCAACCAATTAGCCATATGC
This sequence comes from Pseudoalteromonas sp. 31A1, assembly GCF_011378815.1. NCBI lineage: Bacteria > Pseudomonadati > Pseudomonadota > Gammaproteobacteria > Alteromonadales > Pseudoalteromonadaceae > Pseudoalteromonas > Pseudoalteromonas sp. 31A1. The sequence continues at coordinate 17,125 of NZ_WTKY01000005.1, forward strand.
TGGCTTGAAATACGCAGTGTTGCTCTGTCTTCCATTAGCCCGATATGGTTAATGTCGGGTACTTTTGAGCAGCCAACACCTTGATCAATCCAACGTACAACGTAACCTAAAATGCCTTGTGCGTTGTTTTCTAGCTCACTTTGAATATCTTCTTTTGAAAGCGTTTTAGGGTCTGCCATTAGCGGCGGTGTAAGCAGGTCATTAAGGCTAGCAATAGTACGTTTAGCAATACTTTGCTGCTCGGTAAATACGTTTACATCGTGATAATGCATTGCGTGCAGAGTAGCGGCTGTAGGGGAGGGCACCCATGCTGTATTAGCACCTGATTTAGGATGTGCTAGTTTTTGCTCCATCATTAATGCCATTTTATCTGGCATTGGCCACATGCCTTTACCAATTTGTGCTTTATGACTTAAGCCACAAGCAAGGCCAATATCGACATTGCGATCCTCATATGCGCTTATCCATGATTGCTGTTTAATCTGTGCTTTTGGAAGTACAACACCCGCTTGCATAGAGGTATGAATTTCATCGCCGGTTCTATCTAAAAATCCGGTGTTGATAAATACCACACGCTCTTTAGCTGCATGAATACAGGCTTTTAGGTTTACAGATGTACGGCGTTCTTCATCCATAATACCCATTTTAAGGGTGTTTTTAGGTAAGCTTAGCGCTTCCTCTACTAGGCTAAATAAAGTGTTAGTAAACGCCACTTCTTCAGGGCCGTGCATTTTTGGTTTTACTATATTAATACTTTGCGCGCTGGTATTTTTTATACCTGTTTTTTTGTTTAGGTCGTGCAGGGCAGCGGTGGCTGTAAACATCGCATCCATAATGCCTTCAAATACCGGTTGATTGTACACATCGGTAATAGCAGGGTTCGTCATTAAATGGCCAACGTTTCTAACAAACATCATGCTGCGGCCTTTTAAAGTAACGGTGCCGCCGTCAAGTGCGGTGTATATTTTATCACTTTGTAGGGTACGCTCTACGGTTTTATCGCCTTTTTTAAACGATTCAACTAAGTTACCTTGCATCAAACCAAGCCAATTTTTATAAACCTGTACTTTATCTTCTGCATCTACTGCAGCTACTGAATCTTCACAGTCCATAATGGTGGTGAGTGCGGCCTCTAACACTACATCTTTTAAGCCTGCTTTATCTGCTTGGCCAATAATGTGGTGGTGATCGATATGTAGCTCTATGTGTAAATCATTGTTTTTTAATAATACTACAGTAGGATTTTGCGCTTCACCTTGATAGCCAATAAGCTGAGATGGGTCGGCTAATGTGGTTTGAGAGCTATCACGTAACGTAATTAAAAGTGCGCCATCTACTACTGAATAATTAGTGCTTTCTATGTGCGAGCCATTAGTCAGCGGCAATGCTTTATCTAAAAACTGACGAGCGTAGGCCATGACTTTAAAACCACGTACTGGGTTGTAAGTAGTGCCTTTTTCGGCGCCGTCTTCTTCGCTTAACACATCAGTGCCGTATAAAGCGTCGTATAACGAACCCCAACGTGCGTTAGCAGCATTAAGTGCAAAGCGTGCGTTACTTACAGGCACAACCAACTGAGGCCCTGCTGTAAGCGCTACCTCGGGTTCTACATTTTGAGTTTCAATCTCAAAGTTGGCAGGCTCTTTTACTAAATAACCAATATCTTGCAAAAAGGCTTGGTACTTAACGCTATCCCACGCTTTATTAGCAAGATGGTAGTCGTCTATTTGCTTTTGAAGCAGCTCTCGCTTTTCAAGCAATGCTGTGTTTGTAGGGGTAAGTGTTTGCACTATATGTGCAAAGTTTTGCCAAAACTGCTGCTCACTCAAATGCGTGCCAGGGAGTAATTGGTTTTTAACGAAATCAGCAAGTTGTGTGTCTACGCTGAGTCCTGAATGTGTGAGAGTGTGGGACATAATTGCCTTCCTTAAACGGTCGCGATGTTGTTGTGTGCTTGTGCGTTAAGGCAACAATAACTCAAAAAAGCAATGTTGAGTGCTTTTTAGCCATTCACAAAATGTATAGCCGCAATAATAACTATAAATTTACTAAATCTAAAAAATGAGCCTAATGTTGAATCAAGCGAAACGGAGCACACACTCCTAGCCACTCTCACAACATTAAAATAATTTACACACTCGTTCGAAGGATTTTATTATGACAACATATCAACGCGAAACAGACACTCTTTCTACTCTTTGCCAATCTCAAGGCAGCCCATGGAAAGCTATTAACCCTGAATACGCAAGCCGTATGCGTTTACAAAACCGCTTTCGTACTGGGATTGAAATTGCGCAATACACAGCAGACGTAATGCGTGAAGATATGGCTGCATATGACGCAGACACAAGCTTGTACACGCAATCTTTAGGGTGTTGGCATGGCTTTACTGCCCAACAAATGATGATGGCTATTAAGCGCCACCAAAAAACAACTAAACGCAGCTATGTTTACTTAAGTGGCTGGATGGTTGCAGCGCTTCGCTCTGCATTTGGCCCGCTGCCAGATCAAAGCATGCACGAAAAAACGTCGGTACCTGCATTAATTGAAGAAATTTATACGTTTTTAAAGCAAGCTGATGCACGCGAACTAGACCACTTATTTAACGACCTAGATGCAGCAAAAGCCAATGGCGGTGACGTTCAAGCGGTTATTGATAAAATAGACAACTTTGAAACCCATGTTGTGCCAATTATTGCTGATATTGACGCAGGCTTTGGTAACGAAGAAGCAACTTATTTACTCGCTAAAAAAATGATTGAAGCCGGTGCCTGTGCCATTCAAATAGAAAACCAAGTGTCTGACGCTAAACAATGTGGTCACCAAGCTGGTAAAGTTACTGTTCCACACGAAGACTTTTTAGCAAAAATTAACGCAGTACGTTACGCCTTTTTAGAACTCGGTATTGATAACGGTATTATTGTGGCACGTACAGATTCATTAGGTGCTAGCCTTACTCAAAAAGTACCTGTGTCGCAAACACCTGGTGATTTAGCAAGCCAATACAATGCATTTTTAGAAACCACGCCAATTAACGGTGTTGATGACTTAAATGAAGGCGACACAGCAATGAAAATTAATGGCCAGTTATGTAAACCAACTCGCCTAGATAACGGTTTATTTCAGTTCCGCGAAGGCACTGAAAAAGACCGCGTAGTACTAGATTGTATTACAAGCTTGCAGTCTGGCGCTGATTTACTGTGGATTGAAACAGAAAAACCACATGTTAAACAAATCGCAGAGCTGGTAAATCGTGTTAAAGAACACGTGCCAAATGCAAAACTGGTATACAACAACTCGCCTTCGTTTAACTGGACGCTTAAGTTCCGTGAGCAAGTATATCAAGAATGGCAAGAAGCTGGCCGTGACTTAAGTGCTTACCCAAGCCTTGGCGACAACAAAGGCTTAATGGCTCCAGAAATGGATGCAACAGAGCTTGCTCAAGCAGCCGATTTATTAGTACAAAACTTCCAACGCGATGGCGCACGTGAAGCGGGTATTTTCCATCACTTAATTACTCTGCCTACATACCATACAGCTGCGCTAAGCACTGATATTTTATCGGAAGGTTACTTTGGCGACATGGGTATGCTGGCGTATGTACGTGATGTACAACGCCAAGAAATTCGCCGTGAACAAGCATCTGTTAAGCACCAAGATTTAGCGGGGTCTAACATGGGCGATACACACAAAGAATACTTCTCTGGTGATAACGCGCTAAAAGCCGGTGGTGAAGATAACACCATGAACCAATTTTAATTCCTAACTAGATAGTGTTACTCAAGGGCCAATAGGCCCTTTTTTATTGTTTTAAATAAAGTTAGAACATTGAAGCATAATTACAGATCAGACTTTAACTAACCTAATCATGTTGGATCACGATTTAACTACCTGAGTAAATTTACAGATCAGAGTTTAACTAACCTTTCATAAAACGACCTTTTTTAGGTGATTTTGCTGTAAATAGCGTTTACAGCAACTAAAAAAAGCGGATAAGTGACTGATTTTTGCTTTAATAGACAAACAGAGGAAATTTATAAACCGATTTTTTACTAACTTCTCGTTGCTATAAAACAAAATTTTACTAACTGAGAGGGTATAAACAGTGACTCAAACCGATATTTTACCAACTCAAGTTACAAAAAAGGCTATAAACCGAAATTTTACTAACTGAAGCTTTAGCTAAGTCCGATATTTAACTGTCACAGAAGTGTAAAGGGGGTTTACAGTTTGAATACTATAGCGGTAAATATAAAAGCCACTTATTTGAAGTGGCTTTTATTTAAACTATAAATTTTATACATAGAGTTTAGGGTCTGTTAATCTTTCAAGGTTAAATTTGCAGCAGCCTGTTTGGTATTCAGGCGAGGCAGAGCCTACATAGTGTGGTTATTTACCATAAGTAGGTGATGGCAAGCATAAATGACACTCGCTGCTATTTAGGTTTGACTTGGTGATGAAACCCTTTTGTTACCCAGTATTTTACTTATTCTTACAAGGATACAGCCATTAGAGTAATGCGGGCCGTATGAGGTGACTTGGTTACACATTTCACGCCGTGATTAAATAGCCTTTAAATTGAAATCATTTAACTCCGAAAGCTCACATACCTTATTACCTAAGAGGTTAAACTAAATTTTATAGGGCATTAAAACAATCATAATAAAAGCTACTAGTTGCAAATGAAAACTGTTATTGTTTTTATTTGCAATTTAAGTTTAACATCATGAAACTCTCATCTATTTTATTTATTCCGTTTGTTATTTTACTTGCTAATAGCTATGTACATGCAAGTCCGCAGCCTCTTAACCCACAGCGAATAGTGGTTGCAGGGGGCTCAATAACAGAAGTTATTTACGCCCTTGGTGAACAACAACGCATTGTTGGCGTTGATAGCACCAGTGTTTATCCAGCCGCTGCAACTCAGAAGCCACAAATTGGCTATGTTCGCCAAATAAGCGTTGAAGGTGTGTTGTCATTAAATCCAGATATTATCCTCGCTGAATCAGATATTGGTCCTAAAAAAATGGTTGAGCAATTAAAGCTCACTGGCGCTAACTTGGTTATCTTGCATGAAAACGACAACTTTTGGCGTATTGAAAATAAAATAGAGCAAATAGCCAAACAATTAAATGTTGTGAGTAAGGGCAATATGCTCGCAGACTCTTTGCAAGCGGACCGCAAGGCCTTGTCATATATTTTAGAGCAAACAAGTACTAAACCTAAGGTTTTGGTTATCCGCAGTAGTCAACTTATGGTTGCAGGGGCAGAGACGACTGCTGATGAGTTGGTAACTATTGCAGGTGGAGTGAATATGATGGCTCAAACAGTGGTTAATTGGCAGACGATTTCAAGCGAGGCTGCATTGGCACTAAATCCTGATGTGATTATTAGTATGGGAATTGGCGCCAATGATCAGCAACCAAGCGCTGAAATATTATCTGTTTTTAAATATTCAAATGCGATAAAAAATGGGCGTATTTACAATTTTGATGCGCTCTATTTGTTAAGTATGGGGCCTAGAACGCCTCAAGCGGCCGTAGAACTAGCGCATGCATTTTATCCTAAAACACGCTTGCCAGATGGCTATCAATATAGATTTTTAAAATTAGCTGAAAACAGCACAAAACAACAGGACGAGCGATAGTTATGCTGGCGTTAGGAAATAGGTTATTAGCGCAACAACGGATACGGGTTTTATCTATTCCTGTTTTGTTTATTATTTGTATATTGGTATTTTTTATTGCTCTAAGTCAGGGAGGGGTTGTGATAACGCTGCGCGAGACGATGCTTATGCTAACCCAGCCGGTAGATGATCAGCTTAAACACGCTATAATTTGGCAGATCCGCCTTCCTCGTATTCTACTTTCGATGGTTGTTGGAGCTGGTTTAGCAACCTGCGGTGCTGCAATGCAAGCTTTATTTAGAAATCCATTAGCAGATCCTGGTTTGATTGGCATTGCCAGTGGTGCAGCGTTAGGTGCAGTAGCAACTATTGTATTAGGAACAAGCTTGTTTGCTAATTTTAGCGACAACTTAGGCTACTATGCGGTGCCTGTAGGGGCATTTTTTAGTTGTATTGCGGTATGTATGTTTATCTATCGGTTGGGCGCGCAAAATGGGCGTTTTACTATTGTTAGCCTACTACTGGCAGGGATTGCCGTAAATGCGATTGTAAACGCTATTATCGGTATCTTAACACTGGTAAGTAATGAGCAACAATTACGTGATTTAACATTTTGGAGCATGGGCTCTTTGGCGGGGAATCACCTTGCGATGATAATGCCAACACTCGGTATTATTATTGGTTGTTGTATTGGTTTATTACGTTTATCTAAACCTCTTAACGTGTATTTATTAGGAGAGGCTCAAGCGAAGCATGTCGGCATTAATGTGACTAAATTGAAAAAGCAGGTTTTTATATATACGGCACTTTGCACTGCAGCAGCCGTAGCAATTACGGGCGTTATTGGTTTTGTTGGCTTAATAGTGCCGCATATTATGCGCTTAATATTAGGCCCTGATCACCGTTATTTATTACCAGCTTGTATGTTAGGGGGAGCATTAATGCTTAGCCTTGCTGATTTATTTGCCCGTACCATAATGCTACCAGCAGAAGTTCCCATAGGTCTAATAACCAGTGCTATTGGCGGTCCATTCTTTTTGATTATGCTGTTAAAAACTTACCAAGGAGCAAAGTGAACTATGTTAATTGGCAACCAGCTTAGCGTAAAAATCAAACATAAAACGTTGCTGGATAATATTGATTTTTATGTAAAACCACATGAAATTGTAGTTATCATTGGTCCCAATGGCGCAGGTAAATCATCATTAATGAAAGCATTATCAGGAGATTTGCCGTTAAGTGGCGGAACGGTAAATATTAATCAACGAGAGTTAAATGAGTATAGTTTGCTAGAGCTTGCTAAATTAAGGGCGGTATTAACCCAGAGCTACGAGTTAGATTTTCCTTTTACCGTTAATGAAGTTGTTGATATGGCGCATTTTAGTCATCAAGAACAGTGCACGCAGGCTACTTTGAAACAGTGCTCTTATGATGCAATGAAAGCCGTAGGGATTACTCACCTAGCACAGCAATGCTTTACTCAGCTTTCTGGTGGTGAAAAGCAACGTACTCAATTAGCTCGTGTATTGTGCCAATTACAGCCAAGTTTAACTCAGCAAAAAAATGCTTATTTATTAATTGATGAACCAACTGCTAGCTTAGATTTATATCATCAATATGAAGTTATGAACCAAGCCGTTACAACGGCAAAACAAGGCGCGGGAGTTATTGCTGTTCTTCATGATTTATCACTTGCTGCGAGCTTTGCAGATCGAATTTACATGCTTGATAAAGGAAAAGTTGTTGCTCATGGCTCGCCTGAAGAAGTACTAACACAGCGCCATTTAAGTAATGTTTATAATATTAATGCAAAGCTGCAAACAGATATTGAAGATGTACTTCCTCACATTATGGTGGCGGAAAAAACACTTACAAATATATGATTTTAAGTTGTATCGATTACATATTATTGAGTGTTTTTATAAAGGGGTAACTAGGGCGTGTTGAATTTTGGTGGTTGAATTTACAGCGGCCTGTTTGGTTTTTAGGTAAGGCAGAGCCTATGTAGTGTGGTCACTGCCCATAAATAGGCGATAACGCAGCATAAAGACCAAACATTCGCTACCCTTTGGGTTCTTTCTAGGGACGATTAACTCTTTGTTGCCTTGTTATCGACACGATTTTCTTACCTCAAAATAGATCACTTAATTAAGCTAATTGGTATTACCGCAATGAGAGTGGACAAGTGTAGCTACATCTTGTAATTCAATATTTTCAGGTATCGCTATCTCTTTGGCTGATGCCTGTAGCCATGTTGCAGCATCATCAAGTGATTTAAATACGGCTCCAGGTATACCAAAGGCTTTTTGAACGCTCATATTCTGCAATTTTTGATATTGCTCCTCAGGAACAACTATAAGCATCGCTTGAACACGTTGTTGCATTTTCTCTGCCGCACCATCTTTAAGCCATTTTTGTGTTGCAGGACCCGCCCCTTTAGGGTGTTGTAAGGATGCTTCATCTGTATAAACACGTACTACAATAAATGCTTCAGCTCTATCAAACCAACGATCCCATGATATTAAAGAGTCTAAGTGCATTGCTAGCGTGCACTCCCCCTTTGCCACTGTTACAGCTAATGGCCAGAGGCTGCTATCGTATTTAATTGTTGTCATACTTAATAACCTTTATTATTGATTTTATAGATTTTTCCACGGCAAATGATTTAGCTTTGCCGTGGGAAAATCTGATTGATTAGAATGTATACTGTATGCCCGCACTAATCGTTCTTGGTTGGGTCAATACTGCTTTATCAAAGTTAGTATCAGGTTCATTGCTATCAGCAGGTGCTGTACCTGGATACAATGCAACAGGAGCATCTTCATCAAAAATATTACGCACTGAAAGATACACTTTAGCTTGCTCAGAGATAACGTAGTTCAAACTTGTATCAAAGGTCGCAAAAGCGTCTGTTTTACCGCCTTCATCGTTTGAAATACTAGTATACCAACCATCAGTGTACTGGCCGCTAACGTTAACAACCCAATTATTTGATTGCCATGTGGTCCCTAATTTCATAGAAGCAGAAGGTACCGTAAATAATGAATTCCCTTCTAGTCCTGAGTTTGGATAATCAGTGATCTCAGAATCTAACAGTGCAAAACCACCATAAAGATTGAACTGATCATTAATCTGCCAATCGGCATTAAATTCAAAACCAATAGTAGTTACTTCGTCTGCATTTCTAACTACATAAGCTTCATCACGTGAGTTTTCAGGTGTTAAATCAAAAGGTAGCTGCATGTCTGTATATTGCGAATAAAACAGGTTTTGAGATGTGTTTATACTGTTATTAGCCCATTGCTGACGACCATAGATTTCTAAAGAGTTTACGTACTCTTCATCATATTCATAGTTAACAATTGGTGCGCCAAAGGAAATGCCGCCGCCTCCTGCATTATACCCGCGAGATAATTGTAAACCGACAATATGCGTATCACTTACTTGGTAGCTAAGCCCAAGTTTAGGTAATAAGGCACTGTAGTCGTTATCGGATTCTATTTTTGCAATCGCTCTATCAGGATCCCCACCTTCACGTTTGCGGTTTTCCTTTTCGTAGCGTAAACCTGCCGTTAGCTCAAACTTGTCACTAAATGGGAGGGCACCTTCAGAGTAGATTGCAAAATTATCTGAATCATCAGTAAAGCTTTGTTTTACAATAAATTGGATCCAATCATCTTGTTCCGAAGTATAGTAGCGACTACCAATAACCCATTGTTCGCCGTTATCACCTTGATAGCGTAAACGAGGTTCTATCACAAACTCTTTGTTATCAACATTCGCTTTAGACCCATCTGGCGTAGATTTACGTTCAAAATTAAAGTCTGTTGCTGAAGCTGTTACTTCTAGCTGTAGTTGTTGAGTTAATGATGCGCTGTATTCAATGCCTAAGCTTTTAGTATGCGTAACATGAACGGGTTGTTGCGGAAAGTCAGAACGACGCTGATCAAATGGATAATCAATAATTTCACCATTTGGACCACTGTATTTGTTATCGGTTAATGTGACAACAACGCGTGTACCGTATTTGTCATCGCCCTCATAAAGTAATTTCCCTCTAATTGCACGGCCTTCCATGTCAGCTGGGTTTTTAACACCAGGGTAAGGTTCATAATCAACAGATGAACGACGCTCAAATTGATCTGCTGCAATTCGTAAGGAAAACTGCTCCGAAAGAGGTTGATTATAAATAGCTGAAAGTCGTTTTTGGTCTAAATTCCCGCCTTCAGCACGAATTGTGAACTCTTGTTCAAACGTCGGATCTTGTGTTTCTACGCGTATTGTACCTGCTATTGCATTACGCCCAGCTAAAGTACTTTGCGGCCCTCTGAGAACTTCAATTTGTTCAAGGTCCCAAATACCTAAATCGCCAAAAACTATTTCGTTATAAGTAGCTGAACGACCATCAATTTGCCAGTTTAAGCGTGCTCTGCTGCCTGCAAAAAATGCATTCGCGTTTTCTGCGGCTCCAGTACCATCAATACCCCTTACTGTTGGAGCTTTACCAGTACCAGTGACCATTGTGATGTTTGGAATTTCGCTTAGTACGTCTCTTACTGTTCTTAATTCGGGGCGGCTTTCAAGTTCTTTACTATCGAAAACAACAACGCTATTACCACTTTGTAGTAGACTTCTTGATAATAACTCGCCAGTAACTTCAATAACGGTCATTTGATCCACTGCGTCATTGTTATCAGAATTAGCTAAAGCTGTAGTAGATGTAAGTGCTGCGAGGGGGATTAAAACATCCTTAAATTTCACAGGTATTCCCTTCCGTAAATGTAAATGATAATTATTTTCAATGCTATATTCAATTGTATTAAAATACAACACTAAAGTTAATTAATGTTGTATTTTTAACTTAATTGTTAATCAGTAGAGAGGTGGTTTGGCTGTTATTTCAATCTAGGGCGATTTAATCGCGGCGTGAGGTTTGTAACCTAGTGGGCTTGGTAACGGCTCCTGCGTTACCCTACTGGCAGCGCATATTTGGCATTTATTCAACGTTATCGCCTATTTATGGGGAATAACCACACTACATAAGCTCAGCCTTGCCTAAATACCAAGCATACGGCTGAAAATTTGACCTCGAAAGATAAACAGGTCCTAGACAAATTTTTTATCTATTTGTTTCAAATAAAAATTTTAACGACATATAGTGCAATTTAATTCGTTAAATTGCTCAAAGGTTTATGCAGGTTGGTATAACTAGGAATTTTTGAATTCGCACTCTGTGAGCACTATATTTTTGTCACATTGGTAAAATACGGTTAAGTAAGTGTCTTTAGGCACTTGCGGTGAAAGTGCTTGGGTTATTTTAAATTGCAGTTGTTGTTCATTAAAGGCAATGAGCGTAGCCGCTTCAAAGCCAAAAAATTGTTTCACACTTGCGTACAAAGCTTTAAAAATACTTTCTTTTGCTGAGAAGATAATGGTTAACGGGTGTGATACCTGCTCTGCGAACAATCTAAACTGAGGATAGTCATTAGGGTGCAAAATTTGTTCTTGTAGCTCTCGCTCTTGTTTTGCGCTCATTAGCTGTTCGATATCAATACCAATGCCAGCGATATCTGTGCGCTGAGAGGCCATTGCCATTGCAATCCCTTGAGTATGGGTAATACTAGCGATAACTTTATCAGGCCATATCGGCGCGCGATCATTGCCAGAAAGAATATCAAAAGAGGAAATACCGAGTGCGTTTAGTACTTTTTTCGCACAAAATCGGCCAGCCAAATACTCGGCCTTTCGTTTTGTGACTGCTTTTTGAAGTTGCAGCGGTGAAAAAATCTGATAACTCGAAAAGTCACTATCAATAAAGTGGTTACTATCAAATTTACAACAAAAAGTGCTGTGGCTAAGGTAGGGTGTAAACTGAGTATAAGGGGAAAGTTCCATATGCTATTTGCATTTTTCCTAAAATTAAGAGTAGCGCTTTAATGGTACGTTAAAAATATAATAAATAAAGTAAAGTTTATGACCTGTGCTGAGCTTAAGCTCATTGCGTAATGTACAATATGCATGATTAATTAACCTGAACTCTGGATAATAAATCTATATCGAGCAGCTATTTTCAGCGCTAACTGCGTTGAATTTACTTGCAATAGGCCCGCTATTGATGCGTAAATTCGTCTTTTTTTCACTGAGAATCTCTGGCTAGAGAAAATAAAGTTAAATATCACCATGGTTCAATACGCAGTAAATCTCTTAACCAGAGTCAGGTTACTTAGTTTTTGAGTGTTTAACGAGTTTGGCACAGAGCTTTGATCTCCTGAATAAGGGCAATGCTTGCTTCGTTATCGCTATGCACACATAAACTATCAGCATGTAAAGGTAATACCTTTCCCGATTGAGTTGTTACACAGCCTGTAGTTAACAATTGTTTTACTTGCGCAATCAGTGCCGATTTATTATGCACGCTACCAGGAATATTCCGCGATACTAACAGTCCTGCATCGGTATATTGACGGTCCGCGAAGGCTTCTAAAATTAATGTTAATTGGTATGTTTTGGCAAGTTGCTGATGGCTTTGTGCTTTAGCTGTTGCAAGTAGCATGAGCTTTAATGGGGTTGGGTAGATGGCAATGGCATGCATGACAGTGTTTAATATTGTTTCATCAGCCATCATGTCGTTATAAAGCGCACCATGTGGCTTTACGTAGCTAAGTGTTAATCCCTGCACTTTTGCCATACCTTCAACCGCTGCAATTTGATAATGCAGGCAATGTGTAAGCTCTTTTTCGCTAAGATTCATTGAGCGTCTACCAAAGCCTTGCCTATCGGGGTAACTTGGGTGAGCACCAATTTGAACATTATGCTGTTTGGCAAGTAGCAGCGTATTTGCCATTACATCAGCATCACCAGCATGGAATCCACAGGCAATATTAGCCATATCAATATGAGGCATTACATCATCGTCTAGCCCCATTTTCCACGCGCCAAAGCTTTCACCTAAATCGCAATTAAGTTTCATATTAGTGCGCCTTTCGCGATTTTATTGTGACAGGCAGTACGCCGTTAGCAGGTGCTTCACCAAATAACACTTTTGCAAGGGCGGTAAAAGCAGGCCCAGATACAATATCGTTTTTATCTACATCAATATTATATGCGTAAGATGCAAGTACAGCATTTGCATAATCGCCAAATTTAGCAATGTCGTAAGGGGCTCTTAAGCTTATAAAAACAGTTTTTTTATTTTCATCTTTTGCCATATCTAATAATGACTCAAGTGCTTTTGGTTGCTCTGCATTATTAAGTGCAAAATTAGGGTCGTCTTTTAAATCATCCATACCGCCAATTTCTACCGCACTTTGATTAGGCGTTGCATTGCCGGCTATCACTACATCAGCAGCGTGTATTTGTGCTTTTGCGAGTGCAGGGTCGAACCCTTGTAAGCTACTACAGCTATAGGTGAATTTTTGCTGGCTGGTAGCTTCAATTGCTTGCTGCATTGCCATACATTTACGCGTGTCGGGCATAATAATATGAACATTACTTCCTGCTTTTAAATTAAGCGGCAAAGTACTGTTATTATTTTTAACCTGCGTTATTGCCTCTACAGCAAGTTGCGCTTCTATTTCACGATGTGCAGCACTGCCAATAACCTGCTTAGCTTCTGTAAGCGCGGTAATAGGGTCAAAATTAGTGCTTAATCTAAATTTATTTTTAAGAGAGGTAATACGCATCGCAGATTGCGCTATTTCTTGCTCATCAAGTTGTTTTGATTTAACCGCTGCAACAAGCTCTTTAATAAGGTCATCGAGCTTATTAAAGTCATTGGGTGTTCTAATTTCAACGGGCATTAGGGCAATGTCAGCCCCAGCCGCAAACGTATTAATTACCGCTTGAGTTGGTGTAAAAAAGTTACTAATACCAGCCATATCAAGCGCATCGGTTACTACAACACCTTGGTAATTAAGCTCACCGCGTAAAATATCAGTAATGATTGCACGTGACATTGTTGCCGGTTTTATCATGGTTTTGCCATCAACACTTACAAACGTTGTGCTATCGAGCGCTGGATACTGGATGTGCGCCGTCATTATCATGCCAGGGTTTTGCTTGGCGATAATGTGTTTAAACGGCGCTAGGTCTTGCTCGTAAATAACTTCTTTTGCATGGTTTACTTTAGGCAAACCTGTATGGCTATCTACGTTTGTATCGCCGTGACCAGGAAAGTGCTTTAACGAGGTAATAACACCGTTGTTTTCAAATCCTGCAACTTGAGCTGCGCCTAATTTACTAACGAGTGCTGGGTTTTCACCAAATGAGCGTACATTAATAACAGGGTTATCGGGGTTCATGTTTACATCAACGGTAGGCGCATAATTTACATTGATACCCAGCGAATTTAGCTCTTTAGCTATTACTGTTGCTGTTTTTGTGGCAAAGCTTGTACCGTGTTTTTTGTACGTTGCGCCAATCGACATATTACCGGTAAATGATGTAGCAACATCGCGTGGTAAACGCGCTACACGTCCGCCTTCTTGATCTATTGATATAAATAAAGGCAGCTTACTACTGGACTTACTTGCAGCTGTTTGCAATTGGCTATTAAGCGTAATGGTTTGTTCTATTGATTGAGTGTTTTCAGAAAATAAAATAACTCCGCCAATATCGTATTTAGCAATAGCGACGGCAAGCTCATTAGGTAACTCGGTCATTGGCGTTCGGCATTTATTACTTGCTCCTTGCTGGCAGAAGTAGCGAAAGTCGAGTATTAACTTTTGCCCAAGTTGTTGTTCAAGAGAAAGCACGGGTTTAGCAAACGAGGATTGTAATGGCATTAAACACCCAGATAAAAAAACGATAGACGATACAGCATACTTATTTAGCAAAACGCTCTCCAAGGCTAAAAAGTAGATAAATGTATGCAGCTTAACTACTTTTTAAAGTAACTGCAAAAGAAGGTTTTCTTTACAAAAACCATTAACGTATTGTAAAAATTGAAGAAAAATTATAGTTTTGAACTTAGTGAAAAGTTATATTTTTTCTGGCTTTATTGATATTAGGTAATAAATTTTTAATAGGCTGTAATTGCAGGCTTTATGCTCAATTATAGGTGCAAGTATTGAATGCCTAATACTTAGGATGGCATTCATTTTCGAAAGAATTATTAATAGCCTTAATCTTCGATTTCTTATTTTTCATTTAACGATTACAGCCTTTATTAGTACTTTAGTAAGTCGCTTTTATTCTACCTACCAAGCACAAAAGGAGCAGTTAAAAACTTACACTAAAAATAACTATGCCTGCGCTAATAAACTAGCATCAACAACTTATACTCTTTAGAATCAGCAATGCAATAACCTGCCTATTCAACTAAAAATCATCTTGAAAAGACAATATTGTGGCGCATTTAGGTAGAGAAGAATTTGTATTTTTTTACCTAATAAGAACAGCAAAGTGCGCAAAATAGCGGAGCGATCACGTCAAACCGTTGAGTCTATAAATACGTAAACTATTGGATTTATAATAATTCCTATTGGCATTGCAACTTGGTCTGAGCGTAGTAACGGAATAGACCAAGTTTACAAATGTGCTGACAAAGTACTTTACCATGTTAATAAGTATGGTAGTGGTAAGTGCATTGTTGCTGATTAAAAGTGTGTTTCGATAGGAGAGTAATCAATTGCAACTTCTACATTGCTCACTGAGCTATAATTGTTTAGATCTTTAGATAATCCTGCAATATCAACATCCTTTTCAACAAGTAATGTGTAATTGTGAGCTGTCGATTTAACTAACTCATAATTATTTTTTAACTCATCAGGCAAAGAATCGGTATTTAATGTAATGGTAAGAGTACCTGTTACTACACCTTTTTGCTTTAAGTTCTGATTATAAATAACGTCGCCTTTAAATAACTGCTCAGAGTTAAAAATAAGCTTATCACCCGATGAATTTATGCTTTTAGATGCTTTTTTCATAATACCTTGACTACTTTCTTTTTTAGGAAAAATAGTGTCAGTTTTCTGGTTCTTAGATGGTTCTTTTATAATGATTTCTGCTGTTTTAGGTAGCGCCTGAGAGTTGTTAACCTCTGTTTTTTCACTGTTATTACATGCAGATAGTAATAAAGCTGCAATTATTGGCACTGAACTTATAAAAATTATTTTTTGCATTCGTTTACCTTTGTTTACTTTTCTCTAAATTTAAAGCTATTCAGCTTCATTCAAGTATGTATATTAACAACTTAACTATGCGTTTACATAAAATAATCAATTAAAAAACATTAAGTACTTTAATATAATAAATACAAACAGGTGGATACATGTCTCAATTTAAATTAACAACTATTGCCATAGTTGTAGCATCAACATTAGCAGCAGGTGAGCTAACGGCCGCTGAACAAACCCGATTTTATGATGTAAGTGCTACAAATGCAGTTACTCAGGGTACTTCTTTAGCTGCTGTTCAGCAGAGAACCTTAGCCGAACGCGCCACTGTATCGGGTCAAAAATCTATTTACGATGCACAAATGGGTAAAGCAACATTTTTATGGCAAGCAATAGGTCAGCGTAAGCCTGACATGGCTTTAATCGCAGCTGATAACCGTAATCAATATGCTGCTGACTTTTATATTGAAACTTTAACAGGTATTAGTAATCGTAAAACAACAGCATCTTCTGCTGTTATGGTTGATTTATCAGAGCAAAAACGCGGTTCTATTAGTGCAAAATACAAGCAACAAGTAAACGGTGTTGAAGTTTTTAACCGCGAATACAACTTGTTAATGGATAAAGAGTACAACCTAGTAGCAAGCTCGGGTTATTTTGCGGATACGTCGTCATCTAAAAATAAACTTGCTGCATTAACGGGTTTTGTAAGCTCTGAGCAAAGTATAAAAAAAGCATTTAGTGAATTAGCAAATATTGATGTCTCACTTCGTAAAATTGGTAACGAGGGTGGATATGCAAAGTATGAGGCTAAATCATTAGATGACTCTAAGATTGTTTTAGGTACACCACGTGCAAAAGAAGTGTTTTTTGAAGTTGCAGGCGAGCTTAAATCTGCTTACTACATTGAAGTAGAAGTAGCAGAAGTTGGCTCTTTAGAAAGTGACTACTTTAGTTATGTAGTAGATTCGAATAACAGCAAAGTATATTTTGCGAAAGATTTGAAATCTCATGCAGCTGACTTTAATTACCGTGTTTACGCTAACCAAGATGGCTACCCAATGGAAAGCCCGCACGGTGACGTAATTCCTGCAGATGACCCAGGGCAAGTAGACGAGACTGAGATTTTAGACGCGCCAATGGTATCTCTATCTTACTACAGTAAACTAAGCACAATGGACCCATGGTTAGCTGATGATGCAACGACAACATCAGGTAATAACGTATTTGCTTACGCAGATGTGGTTGCACCTCAAGACTTTAGTGAAGGTGACTTTACTGCTGAAACAACAGCAGACTTCACATTTGACTACCCTTATAAAGTAGATGAAGTTGCAAATAGCTACGCAAACCGTAAAGCGGCTATTGTTAACTTGTTTTATATGAATAACTTTTTACATGATTTTTTCTATGATCATGGTTTTGATGAAACGTCAAATGTAGCTCAAGTATCTAACTTTGGTCGTGGCGGCGTAGAAGGTGACCCGATTGAAGCACAGGCTCAAGATAACTCAGGTCGTAATAACGCAAATATGTCTACGCCAGCTGATGGTGCTAGCCCACGTATGCAAATGTACTTGTACAACAGTAAAGATGCCGTTGTTGGTGTAGATTTTGGTATTACAGTAACTTCACATGACTCTTTAGGCCTTTTAGCTTCAACAAAAGAATCTGGCTTTGGTAAATACCAATTCAGTGATGTGGCTGCAGAAGTTGTTCGTTTAGATGATGGAAATACAGTAGATTCAACAAGTGTGAATGATGGTTGTGAGCCTGCTATAAATGCAGCTGAACTAGCGGGTAAAATTGCAATTGTAGACCGTGGCTCATGCTCATTTACAATTAAAGTAAAAAATGCACAAGATGCGGGTGCAATAGCAACTATCGTTGTTAATAATGACCCAGATACAGCAGAACCGGCACCAATGGGCGGTGAAGACGATACTGTAACTATTCCAAATATGGGTTTAAATTACGCTGATGGTCATGCAATGTATGACCTAATTGATGCTAGTGAAGTTGTTACTGTAAACATGTTTACCAAAGCAACATTAAAAGATGGTACGTTTGATAATGGTATTATTGCTCATGAATGGGGTCACTACATTAGTAACCGCTTAGTCGGTAATTCATCAGGCCTTATTAACTTCCAAGGCCGCGCAATGGGCGAAGGCTGGGGCGATTTCCACTCATTAATGTTTATCGCTAAAGAAAGCGATATAAATATCACAGGTAACGATAAGTTCCAAAAAGCATATGGTAGCGGCACATTTGTAGAAGACTTCTACTTCGGTATTCGTCGTCTTCCTTATTCAACTGATACAGATGTAAATGCATTATCGTTCCGACATATTACTGAAAATGCTGGTGCTGATATTGGTATTTCACCAACAAGCGTGGCTTCTCCTCATGCTGCCGGCGAAATTTGGGCAACTGTATTATGGGAAAACTACGTAACGCTTATTAACGAGCATGGCTTTAATGAAGCACAAACTCGAATGGCAGATTACTTAGTTGCAGGTTACAAATTAACACCTATAGCACCAACCTACACTGAAGCACGTGATGCTATTTTAGCTGCTGCCTATGCAGTAGACCCTGCTGATTACAAGTTAATGGTAGGCGCATTTGCTAAACGTGGTATGGGTCTTGGCGCAGTATCGCCAGATCGTTTCAGTGAAGACCTTACTGGTGTAGTTGAATCAGATAAAACACAGCTTTCTAGCTATGCTTTTGCAAGTGCTGACTTAAACAACATGTACAATGGTACAGAGCTTGGTTTTTGTACTAACGACAATATTTTAGATAAAGGCGAAACGAGTACGGTTAGCGTAACAATTACTAACCGTGGTAGTGAAGTACTTAGTGGTACAACAGCACAACTGACAGTTATAAGCGATCATGATGTAACATTTGAAAATGATGGCCTACTTACTTTTGGTGAAGTTCAACCGTACGAAGCAATAACAAGTAACGATATTAAAGTTACTTTGAACGAAGCGGGTACAGCTGAAACACTAGAAATTGAAGTCACATTCCCTGAAATTGAAACAGACGATGATATCGTTGAAGCGCTTGATCAAACACTTACGTTTGAAGTAAATATGGGCTTTAAGTCAGAAACGCCTGTTGGAGCTGTAGTTTCTGATGATATGGAAGTAGCAAGTTCATCACTATTAGATTTAAAAGAAAACGTAATGTTTGGTGGTGATTTAGCTGCTGGCACTCAAGTAATGGATAATAGTAGTAATATTGCATTCTTTGAACAAGGTGGCTTTGGCCTAGGCACACAAGCAATGCGCCTTGTAAATAATGGCTTCCAATCGGATGTAGCAGTAGAGAGTAAGTCATTCGAAGTCGGTTACTCTGGCGACTTTGAAATTTCATTCTGGCATTTCTATAGTATCGAGGAAAACTGGGATGGTGGTGTTGTAGAAGTTAGTGTTAATGGTGGTGACTGGGTTGATGCTACTGAAATTGGCGGCACATTTGATGTTGGCTATGACGCTGTTCTAATCGAAAACGATTCTCAAGAGCTTCAAGAACGTGAAACATACACAGGTAATAACGTACAAGATAGTGGCGCGTATGGTAATTATGAAACTATCAACTTTGGTGATGCTCTAAACGGCAACTTAGTAAAAGTACGCTTTAGAATTTCATCAGATGGCGCAGTAAGTGATTTAGGTTGGTGGATTGATAACC
Organism: Pseudoalteromonas sp. 31A1; assembly: GCF_011378815.1. NCBI lineage: Bacteria > Pseudomonadati > Pseudomonadota > Gammaproteobacteria > Alteromonadales > Pseudoalteromonadaceae > Pseudoalteromonas > Pseudoalteromonas sp. 31A1. Next base: position 36,571 of record NZ_WTKY01000005.1, read on the forward strand.
TAACTATGTCTAACGTTTTATCTCCTGTATTTTCAGAGCTTGTAGCGGGTGATTCACTAGCATGTGATAACGCAGCTCCACTTGTTTTAGTAGAAAGCGCATCAGCGGAAATTACTGAATCTGCTACAGGAACAATTACAGCAACAGCGTCAGATCGCAATGGTCAAACACTAACTTATGCTTGGACTCAGGTTAGCGGTAGTGATGCTACGCTCACTGGTACTGATACAGCAACTTTGAGCTTCACACCTGCAGCTATTACTGCAGATGAAGAGCTTGTTTTTGAAGTTGCCGTAAGTGATGGTGTAACAACTGTGACTCAACAAAGTACTGTAATGGTAAAAAATGAAGCGGTAGCAACAGTGCCTGTAACAGAAGCAAAATCTAGCGGTGGTGGTAGTTTTGGCTTTATAGCTTTATTACTTACTCCATTAGTATGGTTTAATAGACGTCGTAAAAACGTTAGTAAATAAGTTTAAATAACATCCCGTCGTCTCTAAACACATGACGGCTTTAATGAAAGGCCAGTAGCTTTTGCTTCTGGCCTTTTTTATAAACTTAGTGTGATGTTTTTAGTCCTGACCTCATATTAACTTTTTCATGGCCATACACTTTGACTTATCTATTAGTCATATTGCCTTTTTATACGACATCAACAACTTATATCTTAAAGCTTAATAAACAACCTCGGTGCGTTCACTTAGTTGGCTAGAGTTTTACTGATTAAAGGATAAAAAATGGCAATACTGGAATATATTATTTATCACGCCATACCCTAACGCATAGTCGCTAAATTGAACAAACCAACTTAATTAAAAACACTTAAACGGGTATAATACCTAACTTCGTATAATACGCGCTGAATTTGAGTGCTTTGGAATGCAGCTTTGCTATATAAATTACTACCCGCTTTAAATTTAAGATTTCTTATATTGCTACTCGCATTCTCTGCAGCACTGAGCACATTGGTAGGGAGTTTTTATTCTACCTATCAGGTTCAAAAAGAGCAGTTAACATCATATACGCTAAAAAGTAATTTAGCCTATGCACAAAAATTAGCCTCCGCAACTGATAACTTTTTAAAGTCTGCGCTTCAGCAGCTTGAATACTCAGCTAAAATTATTGAGCAATCACCAAATAACTCCAAATTATTAAACGATGAAGCCATTCGTTTAAATCATCAAACGGATAGCTTTAACTCTGTTGTGATTAATTTACATGGTGTAGTTGCAGCGACGTCGCCTCACTTTGAAAGTTTAATAGGCCAACAAATACAGTCTCCAGGAGCAATAGAAGCACTAAAAGAAAAACGCCCATTAATTAGTGAGCCTTATTTATCGGCAGCTGATAATTTAATTGTTTTTATTTCGCACCCGCTATTTGATTCTGAAGGTAAGTATTTAGGTTATATTGGGGGCTCTCTTTATTTAAAAGAGAAAAATATTTTAAATGAGCTTTTAGAACAACATTACTACAAAGGTGGTTCGTACCTTTATGTTGTTAGCTCAAATAAGCGCATTTTATATCACCCAGAACCTGCCAGAATCGGCAACGTTATTGCTAACAATGCTGTGATTGACGCTGTTATAGATGGCGAAATAGGCACTTCAACGGTTATTAATAGCTTAAATAAGCCGATGCTCGCAGGCTACGCACCCATTACTTTATCTAAATGGGGAATAGTGGCGCAAAGACCATTAGAATCAACGCTCTCTTCGCTAGATACATTAACTATTGAAGTCATTAAACAAACAATACCTATGGCATTAGTCACATTTATTTTTATTGGTTTATTCGCACACTTTATAGCAAGGCCGCTAAAGCGATTAGCCGATAACGCAAATACACTCGATGATCCAAAAAGCTTAGAAAAACTTAAAAGCGTGAAGTCGTGGTATTTTGAAAGTCAAGAACTGAAGTTAGCGATGTTAAGAGAGGTTACTTTATTACAAGCACAAATAGGTGTGCTACGCCATGACTCACAAACAGATCCCTTAACAGATACGCATAACAGAAGAAGCTTAAACGGCCTACTTAACCAGCTTATGCTAAAGCAAACCCCATTCGCTATATTAGAAATTGATATCGACTTTTTTAAACGTGTTAACGATACTTTTGGACATGATAAAGGCGACGAAACTTTAGTTTCGCTAACAAATATAATTAAAAAACTATCAAGAAGAGACGACATAGTATCAAGAATCGGCGGTGAAGAATTTGTTCTTGTACTACCAAATGAAAACAGCCAAAGTGCCTATAAAATAGCAGAGCGTTTACGTAAAACAGTAGAATCGACAGAAATAAACACCATAGGAAAAATCACTATTTCTATAGGTATTGCGACCTGGCCTGAGCATAGTACTGATATTGCCCAAGTATATAAATGTGCCGATAAGGCGCTATACCATGCTAAAGAGCATGGTCGTAACCGATGCGTAGTGGCCGATATTAGCTAAGCGCAGCTTAGTTAAGTAATACACTGTATTACTTTAAATTGATAAATACTTTACAGAGAGTTTATTAAGCCAGCCATCTGCTTTTGATGGCTTGTAAATCATTACTATGCCTTTGCTATAGTGACTGTTAACCCCCTTTACAGTTATTTTTGTAAGCGCTAAGTCATCAATCAAAAAATTTGGTAAATACGCTAATGCCAAAGCAGTTTTACTACCAAACTAACTTTTTAAAACCCGTTACATGTTGAAAAATCACGACTAATAAAACACAAAAATGCATTTTCATTAGTAAAACTAACGCAGCAACAAGGCTTGGTAATTCATAAATACAAAGTAAACCAAGCTATGACTCGTTAAGATTAGTGCCGCTTACTAAGGGGGAGTATAACGGGGAATTAGAATGCGACAGCGCAATAAATACAACGCTTGCAAGTAAGCTAACAGCATGTTTTAAAAACGCCCCAGCTATTTAGAAAACCAAGACTTTGCGATTAATTAATTTATAAATAACGGCGATTTTGGCTTTAAAAGTGCTGTTTATATAAAGTGTTAATGGGCATTAAGTATGTAGAAGTGTACCTGAGTATACTCACCATTAAGTAATTTGACTTGAGTAAATATGTGCAATAAACGCTGCATACCCATGCAGCGTTTATTGCCATTTGTTTAGCCCTAATTAAAACTGATAGCTTACCCTTGCTGAAAAGTTACGCCCAGGTTGGGTGTATTGGCTAAAATCAGCACTTTGCGATTGACCTGCAATCAACTCAAAAGGTACATATTCTTTATCGAGCAAGTTAAGTACACCTACATTTAGCCGCCACGCTTGCCATTCGTAGTTTGCGTATAAATCAACAACGCCGTAGCTATGCCCTTGCGTAGTTTTATCATCGTTTGCATCAAGTACTACATCCGATTGCGATTTAGCTAAACGCAACGCAGCGGTCCAGTTAATATTACCCAGCTCTGTACTTAACAATATTGAGCCATTTAACGGGCTAATGCTGGTAAGTGGCTGATCGGTTTCTTTGTTTTCACCATCAACGTAGGCCACGTTTGCCTCAAGTAGTATATTTTCAGCGACATACATGGCAATTCCGGCTTCTACACCGCTTATTTGTGTTTCGCTAATATTTTGATATTGATACAAAGTTTTGTTTACGCCAGGAATATACGTTGGCTCAACACCCACTACGGCGGTTTCAATAAAATCATCGAATGCTGCATAAAAAGCACTTAAGTTTACGCTAATATCGCTGCTGGCGTATCTTAGCCCAAGCTCAAACGAATCACTGCTTTCAGGGTCTAAATCGGCGTTTGGTAATATTTGATAAAACGGCTCAACGCCGTGGCTTTGATAGGCTTGGTCGTGTGGTGGTATTTTAAAGCCTCGTACGTATTGCCCGTACAACGATAAGTTATCATCCACTTGGTATATAACACCTAGCTTAGGCGAAAAGGCAGATTCGGTAATATCATCAAGCTGTGCATCGGCGTATAACTCATCACTTTTAGCCTCTAGGGTGTAGTAATCGTATCGCACACCTGCAATAACCGACCACGCGCTGTTATTAAACGAAATACTGTCTTGCACATAAGCGCCAATTAAAGAGGTATCAGCTCCGGGAAATGCTTTTTGTTTTTGATCGGTAAAATCAACGGTGCCATCGGCTAAAATACGTGTTTTAAAACGAGGGCGGGTGGTGTCGTATAAGTCGATATCAACTCCATATACCACTTCATGATCGGTGGTTTCTCCTTTAAGCCCTTTATTAAATACTGCTTTTAAACCTAAAATATTTTGCTCAAAGCGATAGTCGTTATAATCGGTGTAGGTGCTTGCGCCACTAATTGCATCACTTTGTTGCTCGTAACTACTATAAGACACTTGCCCGTACCATTTATCAAACGCAGCGGTTGCTACTTCTGAGTGGTAATCTAGCGCCAGCGACCAACTTGTATCGTCTTCTTCGGTTTCTTGAACCGCGGGGGTTATTACTTGCTCAGTCGTTTGATTAAAATAATCAAGGGTGTATTTAAGTGTGCGTTTTTCATCAAGCTGTTGCTCAAATTTAACTATTAAAGCGTCCGACTTTGCATCATAACCGGGTAAGTTTTCGTCGTAATTTTGTACTTCTTCGCTGTCGCGATGGCTATAAACTGCGCTTACTGCAAAGTCGCCTAAGTCTTTTGCACCGGTAATATCAGCAGCAATTTGGTTACTTTGACCTTGATACCCCAGTGCCATTTTTACAAAGCTGCTGCTATCTTTTAAGTAATCGCTTGGATCTTTAGTGGTTATAACCACAATGCCGCCGAGTGCGTCAGAGCCATATAAAGACGATGCAGCACCTTTGGCGACTTCTACTTGTTTTACGCCCGCTACATCAAAGTAATTGCGGCCAACTAAATAACCCCCTCCGCTTGCATAACCATCGTTGGTGCGTCGGCCATCTTTTATAAATACAACGCGGTTACCACCAACGCCACGTACAGTAAGCGTTTGCGCGCCTGCACCACTGCCAGTAGTTGCAATGCTTGAATCGTATTTAAACATGGTTTGTAAATCTACAGCGAGCTGGCGCTCTATGTCTTGCTCGGTAATAACAGTAACTGAGCCAGTTACATCTTTAAGCTTTTGTTCAAAGCGCGAGCCACTCACAACAATATGTTCGTCAATTATGTTTTCGGCAAATACAGTGCCAGATCCGAGTAATAAGGTTGCTATAGCAGTAAATTTAAATGTAGAGGGGTTCACTTTAACTCCAAATGATAATAGTTATTATTTATGGCGAGGATGTTACAACTAAGTCAAATTAAGATCAATTAATTATGATAATCATTTTCATTTAGATTTAACTAGTTATAATAGCCGAAAAATAAAAGCCGGAGTTTGTAATGAAATACCTATTTATATTGTTTGCTTTAGTCGCTCAACCTGCAATTGCACAGGAGCGCGTTATTAGTGCTGGCGGCACCCTTACAGAAATAATTTATGCACTGGGCAAACAAAATACCCTTGTAGCGGTTGATCAATCTAGTATGTACCCACAGCAAGCTACGCAATTACCACAAGTGGGTTATTACCGCGATTTAGCGGCAGAAGGCGTGCTTTCTATGCGCCCAACCACCTTGTTAGCGCTTGAAGGCGCAGGGCGAAGCCAAGCACTTAAACAAATTGAGGCAACAGGGGTTAAGCTAATTCATTATAAAAAGCCGACCTCAGTTAATGAGCTACTTGAGCTAATTAAACGCCTTGGTACCGACTTAAACGCCAAGCAAAAAGCGCAATCACTTATTACGCACATTACAAACTCATTACCTGTAAAAGCAAAAGTGCAGACACGCAGCGCGCTATTTTTACTCTCAGCTAATGAGCGCGGGCTTGTTGCCGCAGGGCAAGAAACCGTCCCTAATTTATTATTTAGCTATGCGGGCATTACTAATATAGGCGCTACACATTCAGGCTTTAAAGTAATTAATACCGAAGTACTTGCTGTAAATCAGCCTGACTTTTTAGTTGCGCCAAAGCATGTTGTACAAAGCATTGGCGGCAAGCAGGCTTTTTGTAAGCAACCGAACCTACGCTTATTAAAAGCTGCGCAAAGCTGTAACTTACTTGTTATGGATAGCCTGCTTTCGCTTGGCATGTCGCCACGTATTACCACAGCAATTAATGAGCTTAACGAGTATAAAACCCGCTTATGAACACCCTAACATTGAGCCGCTTTGTGCCCATAACACTTAGCCAAACTCATAAGTGGATGCTATTAGCCTCTGTTTGTATTTTTGCTTTGGCGCTACTAAGCATTGGGTACGGCCCTGCAGGATGGGATTGGCGTTTAGCTATTGCCTGGCTTGCACCCGAGTACTTTAATCAGTTTGATGCGCTGCAAATAAATGTCGTAATGCAAATACGTTTGCCGCGTTTTGTGCTTGCTGTATTAGTAGGGTTGGTACTTGCCCAAACAGGGGCGGCAACCCAAGCGCTTTGCCGTAACCCGTTGGCCGACCCATCTATTATTGGCATTAGTGCAGGTGCGGCAATGGTTGCAGTGGCGTTTATTGCACTTAGCGCGCAGTTTAATTTTAACGCTCAGTTGTATTTACCTTATGCGTCGTTTTTAGGGGCGCTTGGTGTTACCTCGCTGGTATATTTTATTGCCAAGCAGCAGGGGCAAATTAATATCACCACACTTATATTGGTAGGAGTCGCTATTAACGCGTTAGCATTCGCTGTTATTGGGCTACTGAGTTTTTTTGCCGACGATAGCGCACTACGATTAATAAATTATTGGACCATGGGCTCATTAGGCGGAGCAAGCTGGAGCACGATTATTCAAGCTGCGCCGTTACTGTTTATCAGCCTAATTGGCCTGTGGCGGTTAAAAAACCCCATGAACTTACTCCTTATTGGCGAGTCACAAGCTCAGTACCTAGGAGTAGACACTAATAAGCTTAAATTGTATGTCATTATACTCGTTGCATTAGGGGTAGGTGCGGTTGTAGCGCTTACCGGTTTAATAGGGTTTGTTGGCTTGGTAGTCCCGCATATTGCCCGCTTAATGGTGGGGCCGCATTTACGTAATATGCTGCCGCTTTGTATGCTAATTGGCGTAGTGGTATTGCTACTTTCTGACTGGCTAGCACGCATTGTGATCATGCCATCAGAGCTACCCATTGGCATTATTACCGCGCTATTGGGTGCGCCATTGTTTATTTATTTAATAGTGAAAAATAAGCGAGGTTGGTCATGATCACGTTTAACAACCTAAGCGTTGGCTTTGATAATCATAGCGTTTTAAACGCTATTGATGGCAGCGCTAAACAAGGGCAACTTGTAGCACTACTTGGTGAAAATGGCGCAGGTAAATCTACCTTGCTGCATACCTTAGCAGGTATGCACTCCTTTACAGGCAGTGTACTTTTTAATGCTAAGCCGCTGGCCTCTCACGCTAAAAAACGCCTTGCAACACAGCGCGCAGTCATGATGCAAGCTAACCACGTAGGGTTTGATTTTAATGTATTTGAGCTTATTGCAATGGGCCGCTACCCGTATGTAGAGTCATTAAAAATGCAAAGCGAAAAAGTACATAAATACGCCGCTATTATGGATTTAAGCCATTACTTAACTCGCCGCGTAAGTGCGCTTTCGGGCGGGGAGCAACAACGCGTGCATATGGCGCGTACTTTAGCGCAGCTTAATGCCTTTACACAATCGGCAGAGCCAAAACTAATGCTGCTCGACGAGCCTACATCAGCACTTGATATGCGCCACCAACATGCACTGCTCAGCTGCGTTAAAACCTTTGTAGAGCAGGGCAACAGCGCCATTATTGCAATACACGATCTAAATTTAGCCAGCCTTTATGCAACCGACGCTATTTTACTGCACAACAAAAAAGTGCTGCAAAGTGGGCCTATAAACACCGTATTAACTGAACAAAACTTACAACAAATGTACGCCATGAAACTGCACGTAAATCCTCATCCTTATAACGATGCACCCATGGTTTTTTCCCAACGTCAGGAGTTTTTATGAGAGAGCAAGCATTAAACGATGCACGCACCTTGGTTTACAAAACCAATGCCGGTGTCATGTCGACTATTTCTAATAATTTACGTGGCTACCCGTTTGGCTCGGTAACCCCTTATATGTGCGACGAACAAGGCCGACTATACTTTTTTATTAGCGATATAGCCCAGCACACTAAAAATCTAAAGCACGACTCTCGTATGAGCCTTACTATATTTGACGCCGCCGACTACGGCGACCAAAACGAGCACGGGCGAGTAACGCTTGTAGGTGATGGATCTGTTGTGCCAAGTGAGCAAGCAAACACTTTACTTAATAACTATATTGCCTTATACCCCGAAGCCGCCAGCTATCGCAACGCGCACGACTTTCAATTATGGCAATTAGACGTAATACGCGTGCGCTACATTGGTGGCTTTGGAAAAATATTTTGGCTTGAGCAAAACGAATGGCAAGACGAAGCAAAAAACTGGGACGAAAGCCAACAGCAAAGCATGATTAATCATATGAACGACGACCATCAAGATGCTATGTCGCTCATATTAATGCAGCACTATAACGTAGCTGATAACACCCCAATAATGAGCGGCCTACTACCCACTGGCTTTTATATACAAAGCCAAAAGCGTAACTACTTTATTAACTTTAAAACCCAGTGCAACAGCCCGATAGAGGTTCGCAAAGCGCTGGTTACGCTAACCAATCAAGCACGCAATAACTAAACTAAATACATGACGACATAGTTAACCTGAGCTCTGGTTAAGAGGTTTACTAACTATGTCGTTATTTTATAAGCAAGCTGTTTGCTCGCCTCGCTTGCCTAACGCTTTAAAAGCCGCTTGTTGATGTTCTTTTTGTATGTAACGGGGTGGCAAAGGGTTAACCTGCAACTGATATCCTGTTTGGTTAGCTTGCACACTTGTAACCGGCGATATCCAGACAACATTTAACTCTGGCGCTAAACGTTTAATAACACGCGCTATACCTTCGCCATTTTTCACATGAAAATCGCCCGCAATATGCATTACCTGCGTATTTTTATGTGCTGTTATATAGTTAACAATAGACTCCCCCATGGTTTCATCCCATGTAACTTGTGCTGAAAAATAGTTTTCGTTTTGACTGGGCGAGCCGTGGTGCATTGACGCCATAAAGCGTTGTTTATATTCACTGGGGGACGTATCAATAGTGCTCGCAATATAGCTCTGCTGTGTTTCATCAAGTTTATTTAGGTAACTTATGCCTTGCCTGCCAACACACGTAACAATATTTTTAGGCGCATTTGCAGCGATTACATCGCTATTGTTCGTTTTTGCCAGCTCTACCAGCGCCCGATAATCGCTTTTGTAATTAGGCCATGCTTGGGTGTTATCAATTAAGTACTGCTCACCAATTTCACCCTTAACGAACTGGTTTAAAGTAAGCTGATCTGCGCGGCTAAATTGCTCAAGCGACAGGGCAGTGCGTTTATTACCTACACTTAATTGCTCAAATAACTCCGCCTGAAATAAATGTACGCCCGGATGTGTATGCCATTCACCCACTAAAACCACATCGGCATTTAATAGCGAAGGCTCTAATAATACAGAGCTAACAGGCTTTGCTTGTGCATTATAAAGCGCTGAGTAATAAAGCGATGAGCTTTTATCAGGCACCGTGGCTGTTGTGCTACAACCACTCAAACCCGTAACTAACGCCAGAGTTAACATAGACTTTTTCATACACACCTTTCAAAACCCGTTAATACAAATAATTATCAATATCATATACTTGTAATACCTATTAAGCCAGCCAAACTGCTGCTTACTTACATAATCAAGGAAATGAGCGAAACGCGCATTTATATGCCTTAACTTTGCTTGTAAATATTAAATAGCTTTTGATAGCAATATCTTAGGTAATTTGTTAAAACTGTGTAAAGTAGAAAATGAGCGTGACAACCGCAGGAATATACGCAAAATTGTTGTGCTTTTAAGTTCTAGATTGAATTATAGGAGATCTAATTGAGTATTGAATTTTTAGAAACGGATTTCGATAAGGTTAGCTACCTTTTGAATTTGCTCACTGCAAGAGCAACTGGACTTGCATCTGACTCAGGTGAATTTGAAGCATTACGCTCTGAATTGCTGAGTAATTCTAATCTTGCACCAATGCTTCCTCAGTGGTTACGACAGCACCGTAATTTAGATTCATTTTGGGGGTTTATTCAGCCAAAATTTAGTAGTTACGCCGAAAGACGTACGTATTTATCTGGTGAGTTCACACCAATATTAGATCAATTAGAGTTCGGGGAACCAACTCAGGGAGTAATGCCAACTACTACAAATACACCAGTGCCTCCAGCTAAAGAAGTTCCTCGTAACAAACGGAAAGTGTTTATTGTTCATGGACATAACAACGAAGTAAAACAAGAAGTAAGTCGCTTTGTCGAGCAACTTGGTTTAGAAGCTATTATCCTGCATGAGCAAGCTAACGCAGGAATGACAATTATTGAAAAAATTGAACATTATTCAAATGATGCTGATTTTGCTCTTGTTTTATATACTCCATGTGATTTAGGGAGAGCTATAACAGAGCCAAACCCTCCAAAAAATAGAGCACGACAAAATGTAGTGTTTGAACATGGTTACCTTATTGCGAAGCTTGGTCGAGAAAATGTCTGCCCTTTAGTTAAAGGGGCTCTTGAAACTCCAAATGATATAAGTGGTGTTTTATATGTCACTATTGATGATCCTGGTGCATGGAAAAACCAAGTAGCAAAAGAGTTAGTTCAATGTGGCTACACTTTAAAATCATTTTTCTAATAAGTATCAAAGACTAACGCTTACACAGGCGCTAGGCACTGGAGAAGGTTTAATAGATGGAACCAAATTATTCAGAATATTCTATTACTGAATTGCAAGAAGCTATCACGTCTATTGATAGGGCTTTGTACCCTGAACGCTTTGAGCTATTAAAAGCCGAACTATTAAATAGAGACGAGGAAGAGCATAATGCTTCTCAATTAGTAAGTCTTTCATCAAAGGACTTACTTATTAAGCTCAGCAATGCATTTTTTGTAATTCCGTTGATGATCTATGTAGGAGTAGATGCACTTAATAGCGGTGAAATACTCCTTAAAGGAGCAGCTATATCAAAAAATGAAAACTTTATATTATTTACATTAAGCGTAATGTTTTGTTTTTTAATCTCAGCGGTACTGACATGTAGCCTGTTTGTGGATAAGAGCAAAAGTTCCTAACAAATACATTATGTCGTTCATAAATTCACTAGGACACAGTTCGATTGGTAGTGTTTTTCTGGAGGTTGATAATATTTTCAACTCAGGGCAAAACATGCAGCACAAGCTAAGCAAAAACAAGTTATAGAGAATAAGAAGACGGTGAAGTGTATTTAAAACTCTATAACTGAAACAAAAAGGCCGCAGTAATAAATACTGCGGTCTTTGTTTTTAGCTAAGTGCTATTTAGTAAGCGCCTGCGCTGTAAATAAGCTCGTAGCTGTGGCTGTAAATTTCAAGGATATTACCAAACGGGTCTTCCATGTAGATCATGCGGTATGGTTTTTCACCTGGGTAGTAATAACGAGGGGCTTGCATACGTTTTTTACCGCCAGCTTCTACAATACGTTCAGCTAAACCTTCTACATCAGGGTCTTGAACACAAAAATGAAAGATGCCTGTTTTCCAGTATTCAAAATTGTCTTTTGGGTTTTCTTGGTTTTTAAATTCGAAAATTTCGACACCAATACGATCCCCTGTAGATAGGTGCGCTATTTTGAATTTTTCCCACTTTTCGCCAAATACTTCTGTGCACATTTCGCCAATGGGACTTTTGTCTTCGGTAATTAAAGTGGGTTCCATTATGGTGTACCAACCCATAACCTTAGTGTAAAACTCGACTGCTTTTTCAACGTCGGGAACCGAAATACCAATGTGCGAAAAACTACGTGGATATGTATGACTCATAATGCTTCCTCTTTAACTTGTGACTTATCTTGTGACTAGTTGATGGAGTTAGTTTACGAATCGACCACCATTAAGTAAAATTATCATTAATCATCATTTTGAGTACGTTTTGTAATGATAAATCCAACATGGTTAAATACGTTTTGCACTTTGGTTGAGGTAAATCATTTTACCCAAACAGCTGAGCGCCTTTATATGACCCAATCTGGTGTAAGCCAGCACATTAAAAAGCTAGAGCAACAAGTTAACTGCGCTTTACTTGAGCGCCATGGTAAGCAGTTTTCGCTTACCCCTCAGGGCCAAAACTTATATCAGCAGGGCAGCTTACTTCTTAATGATTGGCAGTTTTTAGAACAACAATTAAAAGATGATTCGCCGTACAGCGGAGCGGTAAAGATTCAATCTCCGGGCAGTTGTGGTTTAAAGTTTTATAATCAATTATTAGCACTGCAATCTGAGCATAAAGAGCTGATTATTGATTACCGCTTTGCGCCCAATGTAAGTGTTGAACAAGCTGTAGCAAACCACAGTGCCGACATCGGTTTTTTAACTCAAGCTCCAACATTTAGCGAACTAACCAGCCATAAAATAAGCCAAGAGCCACTACTACTTGTAACGCCTGCAGGTATAAACATGCCTAATTGGCAAACCCTGTGTGAGCTAGGGTTTATTGCTCATCCCGATGCAAGCCATCATGCGCAGCTACTACTAAGCGAAAACTACAGTGAGTTTGAGCATATTGACCAAATAAGACGTACGGGATTTTCTAACCAAATTAGTTTAATACTAGAACCAGTAAGTTTAGGGTTGGGCTTTACGGTATTACCTGCTCATGCTGTTGGCGCATTCAATAAGCCCGCGCTTATTAAAACGCATCATTTAGAATGTCCGGTTAGTGAATCTATTTATGTGTGCCATCACCGAAATAGGCCGTTGGCAAAACGTATGAATACAGTGATTGAGCTAATAAAGGCGGGAGTAAATAGTTAAAACGTAAACCCCCTTTACACCCACGGCACTTAATACCATAGGCAAAAGGGGGAACAGAAAATTAGTTAACGCTTTCTAATTTTGCTTTTAAATCGAGTAAGTCGGTTGCGATAGTATTTGGCTGTATTTCCCACGGATCGAAGATTGATTCTTTAGATCGTTGAATCCACGCCGCGCGCATACCGTGCGATATGGCACCGGTTACATCAAACGGGTTACTTGATACAAGCCACGTGTTTGCGCCTGTTGAATTGGTTTCGCGTAAAAAGTGACTATAAACCCCTGGATTTGGTTTAAAGGTTTTAATGTCGTCGGCACTTACTACCCCTTCAAAAAGTTCACTAATACCTGCGGTTTCTAATAAGGTATGAACTGCGTCGGCAGCTCCGTTTGAAAATGCAAACAAACGGTAATCCTTCGCTTTTAATTGCTCAAGGCCTTCTTTTACATCATCGAACGCAGGAAGCGTTTTATAAAGCTCTAGCAGTTGCCCCTTTTGATCTTCACTTAGCTCGGTTTTGTGTGCTAAGCAGGCGTAATCGAGTGCGTGTTTTGTACATAGCGAGAAAGGAATATAATTTTGCATTAATCCACGTCTAAATGAATACTCTAATTGCTTTTCGCGCCATGTATTTGAAAATGCTTGGGCGTTATCGCCAATCATGTCGTCGAGTAAGGACAGTACGCCGTGAGTGTTTATTAGCGTACCGTATACGTCAAATGCAAGTGTAGTTGCCATGTTTGCTCCGCAATAAAATAAATGAAGTTGGTTTTAGAGTACTTGCTTACAGCTTAACTTAATTTGAACGAACGCTCAAATTAATAAAACTTATAAGCATCGAGTGCTAAAATATCCATTTCTATATCTTCATGTATTTTTTTGGCTTTACCGTCACTACTTCCAAGCGCTGCAAAAAGAGGTAAAAAGTGCTCCTGGGTAGGGTGATTAAATAAAGCATGGGGTGCTTCATTTAAATAGCTAAGTAACGCCTGGGTGTTTTGCGCTATTAATTTTTGCTCAACCCAATAAGTAAACTCATTAACCATTTGAACACGATTAGGTGTAGCAGGGCTTTTAAATATTTCACGTAGATTGTGACTAATACCGCCTGAGCCAATAATTAATACGTTATCGCTGCGCAGTGGTGCAAGTAACTGTCCGTATTTATACATCGCCTGAGCGCCTAAACGCGTGTTAATAGACACCTGAACAATGGGAATATTAGCTGCTGGGTACATTAAGCGCAGCGGGATCCACACACCATGATCCCACCCTTGATCTGCACTTTGCACCGTTTTAATACCCGCTTTGTAAAAGTGCTCACTAATAGTATTAGCAAGCTTAGGGTCTCCTGGTGCTGGGTATTGAATTTCATATAGGGGCTTGGGGAAGTTATAAAAGTCGTGAATAGTATGCGGCGTATCTCCTGATGTAATAACTATATCGTGCGCTTCATCAAAGTGGGCAGAAAAAACCACAATAGCACGTGGTTTACTAAGCGTTTGACCTAATGATGCAAGAAAATCTGACGTAGCCGATTGCTGAACAGCCATCATTGGCGAGCCGTGAGATATAAATAAAGCTGGCTGAGTCATACTAAAACCTTAAACAAATAAACGTGTTATAAACACTATATAAGTTTCTAATTTGACGATAAATATGATACTTATTTATACATTATCAACAAGGCATTGTTAAAAAATGGATAAGCTCACCACCATGAAGACCTTTTTAGCCGTTGTGCAAGAAGGATCATTTTCAAAAGCGGCCGATAAACTCGATATTTCGCCGCAGTTAGTCAGCAAATATATTTCTGCGCTGGAAGATAATCTACGCACACGTTTATTACACCGTACAACGCGAAAAGTAAGTGTTACAGAGGCTGGAAATCAGTATTATCAGCGTTGTCAGCAGGTGGTTATTGATATTGAAGACATGGAAAACTCCCTCAATAACTTAAGCGAAAATGTATCGGGTGTGCTTAGTATTAGTGCGCCTATGTCGTTTGGTACAAAGCATTTAGCAGGCTTGCTAGTTGATTTTCAAAAGCAGTATCCAAATTTAAAGTTAGATTTACGGCTCACCGACCAATATGTAGACATAGTAGAGCAGGGTATTGATATTGCTCTGCGCATTGGCGTATTAAAAAACTCAACGTTGATAGCTAAAAAAATTGCACCTATACACCTAGCGGTGTTTGCATCACCCGACTATTTAAAACGCCATGGCACGCCACAAACGCTTTTAGATTTACAGTCACATAATTATTTACGCTATTCCCACAGCGAGCCCACAAAGCGATTATTTGGGGTTAATGAGCTAAAAAGCGAGCTAAAGCTTGAAAGTAACTTTGTGGCTAACAATGGTGATTTGCTACTAAATACAGCCATTGCGGGTGGTGGTATTGCTATGCAGCCAACATTTATAGCAGGGGAAGCACTGGCTCAAGGTAAAGTAGTGCGCATTTTAAAAGACTATGAACCCGAGCCAATGGGGCTTTACATGGTGTATGCAAACAGACAGTTTTTACCCAGTAAAGTACGTGCGTTTGTTGATTTTGCAAGTGGCTATTATGGCGATACACCTTACTGGGATTTAGCGTAATAAAAAGTAAACCGCCTAACAGGCATTATATAAAAGCTAAATTTTTAAAAAATTCCGTAGTAAACTTCTTAGTACTTTAAACACCTCTTGATTACTGTGTTGCTGATGCTGTAATACATCAACATTAGCCAACCAACCCATTTCTTCAAACTCAAGAGGAAGTTTAACCAGCTCACCACTTTGTACTGCATCTACAGCTACATGGTTTGGTAATAAGCACCACCCGTTACCTTGTATTGCTAGCTCGAGTAATACAAAGTAATTATCGGCATACCAAATCTCTGGGCTAATTTTTAGCTGAAAGCTACTTGTTTGCGTATTGCGAGAACGAAGAAGAAGTTGTCGATGTAGCCGAAGACCATCCATATTTTCACATCTGATCCCCGCTAAAGGGTGCAATTTAGCAACATATAAATCAAATTTTACTGATCCAATATATTCATAGTCTAAGTAACTCGGTATATTTAATTCACTAAAAATAATACCCGTTATAGGCTTTTCGCTGTTTAGCATGTCAATTATGTCATGGCTGGATGCACTTAAAAACTCAAGCGATACATAAGGATACTTAGTTTGCAGCTTGCTAATAATACTCGCGATAGTTTTAAACGGGATCCCTTCGTCAAGTGCGATAGTGATTTCGGTTGGTGTTTTTTCGTTTAGTGCTAATGCAGAGTTTGTTAATCGCTGGTGTTGATTAAGCACGGCTTTAGCCTGGGGTAGTAACTGTTTACCGGCTTCGGTTAATTGTGGATAGCGCCCTGTGCGCTCAAATAATGTCGCATTACAGTCTATTTCTAAATTAATAATATGCTGACTTACTACCGACTGCGCTTTACTTAAACTACGCGCTGCGGCCGAAAACGATCCAGCCTCAACGGTAGCTACAAATGCCTGAAGTTGTTCAATACTAAACATATCGCTTTTACCGATACTAGCTAACTAACATGTATCTTAATAATGAATGAAAATAACCGTCTCGTCATTCACTAAAGAACTTATTTATATATGAACACAGCAGAACGTATTTTTCAGGCCCTAATATTTGAGATGATTGCATTATTTATTATTGTTCCTGCATCTGTTTATTTTGGTGGGTTTGCAACAGGAAAAATGGCAATTGTAGGTATTGGTTTATCAATTTTTGCCATGTTGTGGAACTACATTTACAACATAGTGTTTGATAAAATAGTTGGGCATAACCGAATCGAGCGAGGTTTAGTAACCCGCATTACGCATGCATGTGGCTTTGAGCTGGGTATGTTAGTAATAACGCTGCCAATACTTGCTTGGTATTTAAATATTACATGGCTAGCCGCTACAGCATTAGAAGCTGGCTTTTTAGTTTTTATACTCATATACACGTATATTTTTAATGTGTTGTACGATAAGTACCAACCTTACAAAAGATGGGTTAATAAATCGCAATGTGCTTGATATTTTTAAGTTTATAAAAGCAACGCTGTGGAGTATTGAGATCGTTTTGGCAAAAGCGCAATGGCAATAAATAACGGTAAATGTGGCTTTTAATTAAACCAATTAGCACTGCTCAATTGACTAAGTAGTGCTAATTTACTATTTGTACTATTTACCGGCTAACTGTAATGGGGGTTTACAGTAACTTTTTGCCTTATATATTTAGCTCTTTTAATATGTTCCACACGCTCTCACCACTAGGGTGAAGCGCAGCATGATACCGATATGCATAATATGTAATAGGCACGCAATGATGCTTTTGGCCAACCACAACTAAACAATCCTCTTTTAACATACTCACTGAGATGTTCATTTGGTTTATAAGGTTACGAGCTGTTATATAAAATATTTTACTGCTTGAGGTAGTGTAATCGGTAGATTTTTCCTACCTATTAGCTCTGCGCCTTGTGTCTATTATTTATCGAGACACAGCATGTAGAGCTTGCTCACGCGAGAAACCGAGCTTTTGACTGCCTAATCACTAATTTTAAAAACTAATTTTAAAAACTACGTTTTTAAACGCCAGCAAGCTGCGCTTATATAAATGCCCAACAATCAATGTACTTACTACTAAGCGTTGCTTAAAAATAAACCACACTGACTATAACTAGGTGTGCCAAGCAAATGGCACACCTATTTTGTTATGTGGGTATGGGGGCGTTTTCTGCAATAAGCTGTTTAGATTTCAATTCACTCCAAAATTCGCTTGGTATGGTAACTTTCATTGAGGCTACATTAGCTTTAATTTGCTCTGCCGTGCGTGCGCCAGGAATAATTGAGGATACCGTTGAAGGTGCCTCTGCGAATTGCAGTGCAGCTGTTTTAATATCAATCCCATGTTTAGATGCAATGTCGCTTATTGCATTAAACTTTTGCTGCATAGGCCCAGGAATTTTAGGTGAATAATTAAAGCGGTTACGACCGGCTAAAAAACCACCATTAAGCGGAGCACCAATGACTGCTGAAACACCTCGTTTATCAAGCATAGGAAAGGTTTTATCAAGTGCCTGCTTATGATCTAAAATTGAATATTGCAGCGCTAGTAAGCAAATATCAGGGTCTGACATATCAAGCGCTTTATAAATAGCATGAGGTGTATTTACTCCAAAACCCCAGCCTTTAATTATTCCTTCATCACGCATTTTAGTTAACTCAGGAATAGCCCCTTTTGCAGCCTGATCAAAATACTTAAGCCAATCATCTCCCATATCACTATTTTGCGGTGATAAATCGTGAATATAAACAATATCAAGTGAGGCGACACCAATACGATGTAACGTGTCTTCTATTGAACGACGCGTACCTGATGCAGAGTAATCATATTTATAATGAAAAGGTGAGTGATCAGCCCAATGCCAACTATTTTCTAGAGGCTCTGCTGAAGGGGTAAGAAGGCGACCTACTTTTGAGGATAAAACATAATCTTCATGCTTTTTGTTTCGAAGTAAATCACCGAAGCGCCTTTCACTTAAACTCAAGCCGTAAAAAGGTGACGTATCAAAATGACGAATACCAGAATCCCATGCTGCATTTAGCATTGTTAAAATTTCTGCATCGCTTGATATAGTATTAAAGCCATTCCCAGCGGCAAGACCGCCTAAGCCCATTCTGGATTCAGGCCGGTAATGCTTAGCGTTAGTAACATCGTTTGTGGGCAGAGCAGCGCTTTTATCTATTGATCCTTTAGTTTGCATAACACTGCCGTTAGACATTTTTACTTTTAATTGTTCAGCCAAAGCTGAAGCACTAAAAATAGAGCCTAAACTTAAAGCAGCGCCTGCTTTAATAAAATTTCTGCGAGATACCATGTAACTATTCTCCTTGAGTAAGGTTAAATATCTACGCTATAAACTAGTATAAATACCAACCAAACTCAAGCGAGAGGAAAGCAATAAATGTCAATACTTTCAATAAGATAGCTAAATTAACAAACGCTGAACGCGCACTTTAATTAACATTTTAGAATGATTATTTTCTTTACTCGTACAGTACTTTAATATGCACAAAATAGTGCACTTTAATAGCTTGATAAAAAAGCAAACTTCCAAATTGGTGCACGCCTTAATACTCATTTACACAACATAAAAATGGTTACATTTATTCAAGTGTAAAAATTAGTAAACAAAACCGGAATACATAAAAAGAGTGAATACCAAAGCTTAGTTAATCTCACTAGCAAAGCGATTGCGGTAACGCTTAGTTAATTTAACCGAGCGTAGCTGGTCGCTAATTAAAGTAAATATTGGTGAAGCGTTTGTTTTTACAGATTTGCCTTGGCCTATACGTCGTATTTGCCTTTTTACCAGTGCCATAGTGGCAAGCCCTGCGAGGGTTTTATCTTGCCAAGTAACACTGGGTAATACGGCTAGTTGCAGTGGCTCATTTTGCCATTTGTTTGGTAAATTTGGTTGGTATGCAAGCGCAGTGGCAATACCCACGAGGGCCACTCCACTTTCAATCACGTTGTTGGCAATAGATAAGCGACTAATGCCGCCGGTGGTCATTATTGGGATTGATGAGCGGTGGCTAATCGCTTTTGCAAACTCTAAAAAGTATGCTTCGCGGGCAAGTGTGCGTTCGTCACCTGTTTTACCTTGCATGGCAGGGGCTTCGTAGCTACCACCCGAAAGCTCTACAAAATCAACATTGAGTTCATTCAATAAATCCACTACAACTTGCGCGTCACTGGATTCGAACCCACCACGTTGAAAATCTGCAGAGTTTAACTTTACTGAAACCGAAAAGGTCGGGGAACAAACCGCTTTAATACTGCGGGTTATTTCGAGAAGTAAACGGGCTCTATTTTGTAAACTTCCCCCCCATTTATCGTCGCGCTTATTGGTAAGTGGCGATAAAAACTGGGCAAGTAAATAGCCATGCGCTGCATGTATTTGTACGCCATTAAAACCGGCTTTTTCGGCTTGTAGTGCAGTTTGTGTAAAGCGGGTAATAACATCGTCAATGTCGGTTTGCGTCATTGCCTTTGGTACGCCAAATAAGTGCGAGTGCTTACCCATATTAAGTGCAATACTTGACGCTGATAGAGCCTTTCCACCCATTTTTTTAAATACTTGCCTACCAGGGTGATTAATTTGCATCACCACTTTGCAATTATTTTGCTTTGATAAACGAGCAAGCTCGGCAAAGGCAGTAATATCGGTACTTTGCTCAAGCACAAGGCCACCAGGGCCTGTCATCGCTAAATGATCAACCATTACATTGCCAGTAATAATTAGCCCTGTACCGCCTTTAGCCCATGCGCTATAAACGTTTTTAAGTGCTTGGGAGGGTGTTTGGTCCTCTTGTGCTAGGTTTTCTTCCATAGCGGCTTTGGCAATACGATTTTTTAATACTAAACCACTTGGCAAGGTAAAGGAGGTAAACACAGGGTTGCGCATAATTATTGGCTAATTAAATTGACATTAAAACAACTATAACCTTAAAGTTAGCTTGAAGGTCAACCTACTAAGTTTATGTAAAGTGGAGTTATTATTAGTTATGAAAATAGGCGAACTTGCAAAACTTACCAATATACCCGCCAGTACTATTCGCTTTTACGAAAGCAAAGGGTTACTAAAACCGAGTATTCGCAATAACAATGGTTACAGGCAATACACATTAGGCAGTGTAGATGAGTTAAAACGCATTAAGTTTTCACAAAGTTTAGGGTTTTCAATCGATGAAATTACAACGCTAAAAAAATCTAATGATGAGCTAAACCATACCGTTATTATTGAGCGTTTAGAGAAAAAACAAAAAGAGGCTGATGAGCTCATTGCACAAGTTAAACGTAAATCAGAGCGTTTAAGTTCTTTAATCTATTTGCTAAATAGTCATTGGCTAAAAGGGCAATGTCTACCTGATAGTACTTTACGTGAATTATTAGATCAGTCAGATTATTGACTACCATAAAATTATAGAACAGATTACATCTGATGATTTATAGATGCCTTGAGGCAAAAAAGTGATTGAAGTAATACTTGAACAAGATGCTACAACAAATGACTTGTTGATAAGTTTCACGAATAAATATGACAAAGTATGTTTTATAGATCACATGCATGTATTCAAAAATCAAAGATACACTCTCGCTTGCCTCGATATTTATGATCAGGCGGGAACAAAAATACCAAGAATAAAATATTTAAAGCTACGCGCATCTAAATTTCCTGACGATTACCTAAAACTTGAACCAGGACAAATTTATTTAACATCGCTTGATTTAAATAAGCATTTCAAGATTGAAAGTAATGAAATAATTGTTCAATACAATTGTTGTAACAGCTCTCCTATTTCAGAAGAGCATCAGAAAATTAGTTCAAACAAACTAACGATGAAGATATGATTTTATAGCATGTCCATTGTAATTTGAATTAACGTTAAAAATTATCCTTAATGTTAAAGTGATGAATAAAAATATCACTTTAACTTTTTAATACCAATTAACACACAGATGGCGCCGCCAATAATACCCGCCCATGCTTCTATTGGTGTATCACCACTAAATGCACGGCTTAACTGCGAAGCCGCCGCATCATAAACGTCATATCCCCACATAATTAAAGCGATACCTATAACGATTAAAACAATACCTATAATCTTATTATTCATAAACACCTCTGGTTTCTAACGTACATTATTCAACATACTTAATTGAAAACACTTAATAAATCTAATCAAGCTCTAGCTGCGCACGTTCAACGCTCTCACTAGGTAACTCTTTTTGTACCGATACACCAAGCTCTTTAAACTCTGCTGCTTGTTTAATTAAATTACCTTTACCGCGGTATAATTGCGAGAACGCTTTGTCGTAACTTTCTTTCGCTTTATCAAGCTGCTTACCTACGCCTTCCATACTTAATAAAAAACCATTGAGCTTGTTATAAAAACGCTCAGCGCGATTTGCCAGCTCTTTTGAGTATTTGGTTTGCTCTTCAAAACGCCAAAGCTGTTTAACAATATTTAAACTAGTAAGCAAGGTAGTAGGTGTAGCTACCAGTATATTTTTTTCGATTGCTTGTTGGTAAATATCACTTTGATATTTAAGTGCTTCTACAAAAGCTGATTCTATTGGTACAAACATAACCACAACTTCAGGCGAATTAAGCCCTGGTAGACGGTCGTACGATTTACTCGCAAGCTCATTAATACGTGCTGTAACGGCGTTTACATGCTCTTTAATTGCTTGATTAGCATCTAGCTCATTTTCAGCGTTCACATAGCGTGTATAAGCATTTAATGATGTTTTAGCATCAATGACTAAGTGGCGGCCTTGTGGTAAGTAAACAACTACATCAGGGCGTAAGCGGCCATCTTCAGTGTTAAACGACACTTCGCGCTTATAATCAACGCCAGCACGTAAGCCAGCGCTATCTAAGACGTTTTCGAGCATGAGTTCGCCCCAATTACCTTGGGTTTTCTTTTGCCCTTGTAGCGCGTTGCTGAGCTTGTCGGCTTGATCTGTTATAGCTTGGCTTTTAGCTTGCAAATGCAATAGCTCGGTTTTAAGCGCGGTTCGTTGTTTTATGTCTTCAACATGTATTGATTCCATTTTTTCTCTAAAGCCTTTTAGCTCTCCTTGAACCGGTTTTAATAATTGTTCAATGCTTTCTTGATTTAAGGTTTTAAAGCTTTGTGATTTTTCTTCTAGAATCTTATTGGCTAGGTTTTCAAATTCTTTTTTGAGCATATTTTTACTTTGCTCAATTTGCGCGAGTTGCTCGGTAAAGCTTTGTTGTTTTTGCTCAAGGGTGGTGCGCATATTATTATATTCAACATCGCGTTGGTTATATTGCTCACGAAGCGCTGCAAGCTCGCCTTCGGCTTTACGCCAAAAGTGATTGTATTGAATGCTTTGTTTTTCTTGTTCGCTAAAACGCGTTTTAAAATGCTGGGCTTCATCGCGCTGTTCTTGGTGAGTATGTTCTAGCAGTTCGTGATCTTCTTGCAAGGCGCTATATTGCAGCTCTTTATTATCAAATTGATTTTGTAATAGAGAAAGCTGTTGCTGCTGTTCGCTTATTTGTAGATGTAGCTTTTTGCGAAGCTGTGTTGATACAACGCCGTAAAATACAACGCCTAACGCAACACCAGCACCGGCGCTTAGCCAATCAATATTAGTGAGTACTTGAGTGAGCATAAAATAAACTTATAAAATTTAGAGACATGCCATCATAACCAATAACAAGCAATAGAAGTAGGGGAGCAAAGAAATTACAGACATAAAAAAACCAGCTCAAAATAAGCTGGTCAAGTATTACTAAATTAAGTAATCAAAGGGAAAATCAACATGTGCCCGAGTAAGCTGCAACTTAAATACATAATCACCAAAATAACTAATATTACTGGGTGAGGCTATATAACAACAGGCATTAGAGTAGACCGGAAAACAAAATAATTAATTCAAATTAATTTACGAAAGATCATTTATTTTTATTCGGGTTGATTTAAACAAATCAAATTATGGGCATAAAAAAAGCCAGTTCAAAATGAACTAGCTTAATCATTACTAAAATTAGTAATCAAATAGGGGGAAATCAACATAAAACCTGTATTAACTGCAATTAATCAACAAGCATAATAGTAGACGCCGCTCTTTGAATTAAGTTCATAAAAAGATCAAAACTTTTAAAATAAAAATTGAATGCTAAATTTTGGACATAAAAAAAGCCAACTCAAAATGGGCTGGCTCAATCATTACTAAAATTAGTAACTAAATGGGGGGAATCAACATGAAAACTTGTATTAACTGCAATTAATCAACAAGCATAATAATAGACGCCACTTTTTTAATTAAGTTCATAAAAAAATAAAAACTTTTAAAATAAGTACTGCACACTAAATTTTGGACATAAAAAAAGCCAACTCAAAATGGGCTGGCTCAATCATTACTAAAATTAGTAACTAAATGGGGGGAATCAACATGAAAACTTGTATTAACTGCAATTAATCAACAAGCATAATAGTAGACGTCCGTTTTTTAATTAAGTTCATAAAAAAGTAAAAACTTTTAAAATAAGTGCCGAACGCTAAATTTTAGGCATAAAAAAAGCCAACTCAAAATGGGCTGGCTTAATCATTACTAAAATTAGTAACTAAATGGGGAATCAACATGATGCTTGTGCTAACTGCAATTAACCAACAAGCATAATAGTAGACGTCCGCTTTTTAATTAAGTTCATAAAAAGATCAAAACTTTTTAAATCAATTTAGTTTTTAATTAGCGATAACATTTGTTGTTCATCAAACTTTGTAAAGCTCATTGATTTATCAGTAAATAACGCATCTACAAGGGCCTGTTTGTCTTGTTGCATTTTAAATACTTTTTGCTCTATTGAATTACTCATTATGAGCTTATACACAAATACAGGGTTAGTTTGGCCAATACGGTAAGCTCTATCAGTCGCTTGTTTTTCTACAGCTGGGTTCCACCATGGATCAAAGTGAATAACTGTATCGGCTTGTGTAAGGTTAAGGCCTGTACCGCCAGCTTTTAAGCTAATTAAAAACACTGATGTTTTACCACTGGTAAACTCGTCGATTACTTTATCGCGGTGGCGCGTTTGGCCTGTAAGCATACTAAAGTTAATGTTTATTTCTTCGAGGCGTTGGGCTATTAAATCAAGTGCCGATGTGAACTGACTAAATATAATAATTTTACGACCGAGACTTAACATAAGCGGTAAGTGTGTTGTTAACCATTCAAGCTTAGCAGAGCCTGCTTGAGTGTCTGGATCTATTAATTTAGGGTGGCAACAAATTTGCCTTAACTTTAAAAGTGCCTCTAAAAATGCAAGTTTACTTTTTTGTGCGCCTTGTTCGGCAAATAAGTCTATTAGCTTCTCTTCTAATGAACGTGTAATACCTTGATACATTTCTTTTTGCTTAGGCTCAAACTCAAACTCTTTAGTTAGCTCTGTTTTTTCAGGCAGCTCTTGCGCTACTTGTGCTTTAGTGCGGCGCATTATAAAAGGCATAATTAACGCTTTTAACTGCTCAGCTCTCTCCATATCAGCTTCACGCTCAATAGGCGTTTGAAAGTGCTGCTTAAAGTGGGCTTGAGACCCAAGTAACGATGGCATAGCAAAATCGAGTAACGATTTAAGCTCAAGTAAATTATTCTCGATTGGAGTACCACTTAAACAAAGTTTAAAGTCGGCATTTAAGCGTTTAACTAATCGCGAAACCTGTGCGGTATCGTTTTTAATGTATTGTGCTTCGTCGAGGATTATATTTTCAAAATATAATGGCGAATAATATGCAATATCACGCTTTAAAAGTGGATATGTAGTAAGTATACACTGCGCTTGCGCTAAGTGCTGTAAAGGATCGTTACGATTTGAACCAAAAATAGTGGTGACTTTTAAGCTTTTAGCAAACTTAATAATTTCGTTTTTCCAGTTACTCACCAAACTAGTTGGACACACTATAAGTGTAGGGCCTGCTTGCGGGCGGTTAAATGTACTGGCTAAAAATGCAATAACTTGCAAGGTTTTACCCAGGCCCATGTCATCAGCTAAAATACCACCTAATTGGTGACGTTTTAAAAAGCTAAGCCAGTCAACACCTTGCTGTTGGTACTCACGAAGTGTTACTGAGTCATTTAAGCCATGTAATGAAACCTTAGTAATTGCTTTATCGGGACTATTTAGCTCTTGTAAGTATAGCTCTAATGAGTCGTCGTGAAGCTCTACGTTTATAGCAGTGTGCTTTACTAATTCAGGTAAATACGAAAGCGGAATATTAAATTCGTCTCGTGTTTTTACAAATTCAAAACGCTCTTTAAATTCATTTAATAAGTTAATTGCTGACTTATTGATAACCCCAAATTCACGACCAAGCGGATAGTAGTAAAATAGTTCACTTTGGCGATTTAATGACTGATATAGCGGGTCAGTATTAGTAAACAACAGCGATGCTTTAGCATCACATAGCAATACTTTGCAGTGCATTTGATGCCCTGCTGCGCGGTGTACATGTAAACTAACTTCACACTGCGGATTAGGACTCGTTACTTTACTTACACTTACTTGCCAACCACGTTGCTTAAAGCCAGGGAATACTTCGTATATTAGCCAATGCAAATGGATTGAAGACTGCTTTGTAAATACCAGTTCACTTTGTAAACCCCCTTTACAAAATTCAAAACCTAGATTTATTAGCTCATTCGTTACCGTATTTTCAAATGCACTATTAATCGTACTTGCAGGTGCTGCACCTGCTAAATAGTTTTTATTTTTATACTTAAATAACAACGAAAGAGATAAACCTTGATCGCCCATAGTTACTTTTAAAACAGCATTACTAGAGATTTTAGGCAATGTTGGCTGTAAATTAGTAGGGTGGGGTATTACACCTGCACCAAAGTTATCGGCAAGCTGCTTGTATATTCTATCAAAATTAGCGTCATGCAAAGCAGGCATAGTTTGTAAATGTGCTATTTCGTCTGCACTCAATGGGGTGCGAAGACGGCCCGCTTTTAAATGATCTAAATCGAGGTAAGTAGGTGGTGTTGTTTTTAATAAAGCCCAGTTTTGTGTTTGCTCAAGCTTAATAACTAATTGGGAAAGATCTTTATCTTGCTCCCAACTAAAACTTAATGCTTGGCCAGATTGCGCTTTAATTGGTACTCGAGAACGCTGGAAAAACAGGCGTTCTGTAGCTATCAACTGTTGTAAGGCACTAAAACCCCACTGGCCTTTTAGCTCAATACTTCCCACTGCATTTTGTGAGCGTATCCAACTAAATAATCTAAAATCACTTTCGAGTAAGTCACTCGGCGTTACAAAACTATTTAACTGCTGCTCAGTCAGGTTTCGACCTAGCGTGTAATTCTTTTTAGTCTCAACATTCGCTATTTTAGGTGTTAAGAATACTTTGTTATTTTCAATATCTAATACAAATAATAATACTTGCGATGGCGTGTTTTGATCACCACTTTTAAGTGCGCTTAATTCGCTAAACCAGTCATTAATAAAATAATCTTCGCCATATTCACCAGAGTGCTCTATTTTGAGCTTAAATAAAATAGCAGCTAAGTGTCTGCATTTAGTTTTTGCATTACACGTACAATGCGTATCAACAGAATAGCCAGTTGGTACTTTACTGATCTCAATACGTTGGTTAAACGATGATCCATTATCCACTTGTACAGTAGAGTCGACTACAGAAAAATTAGGGGTGTGTTCTAGCCAAGTGATTTGACCTTTCTTGTAATATTCTTTGCCTTTATCTAAAACATTTTCACGGAAAAGTTTTTTGATAAAGCGTTCAGACAGAGGAAACTGGGTAGCCTGCTCATTTTTAATTTCTTCAAAAATAGCCATTAAATCATTTTTTGATAAGTTAGCAGACATGTCACTCTAAGCATTAAATTTTAAAAATAATCCTGCCAGTATATGCCTTATGTGCTCTGAGCTAAAGCACTATTAACAAGATATAAACTGGTTGGAGCTGATAACTTAGTAAAAAATCGGTTTGTAAGTAAAAATAAGCATCCAATTTTACAAAATAATATTTAAAACAACTGCAATGGTAGAAGTTACATATAGTTAGAAACATAAAAGTAGGCATTACAGATCACGATTTTACTAACAATAATAATAAATGAAGGAATGTAGCTAAAAAGAGGAGATTAGTTAGTAAAAAAGTGATCTTGAAGAAGGAATATGATTATTTAAAGAGGAAATAGGCTAGTAAAGATCAGATTTTTACTAACAAAACAATCTGCCAGATCACTATTTAACTAAGTAAATATGCCTGACAGATCATTATTTAACTAACTAATTAAAGGCACTTAATAACTTAGTTAATTGCTCTAAGCGCTTGTCTGTCATTACTTTATTATCAATTTTGATAGAGACATCACCGCTTTTTAAATTGCGTTGTACCGATATGAAGTTATTTTCTAGTACAGCTTCGCGCTTAACAGCTACTTGTGGCTCTGAAGTTAGGCATCTAGTGATCGCCATTGCACGCTTGTCGTCGCTTGTAATCGCATTTAACTCTTCATCACTAGCAAGGGCACTAACAAGTTGATTAAACGCCTCTTCGTCTCGCTCCTTTGCGCTAACAAGCTTTTTAGCGACTTCGCGACCTACGTGATTAGCAGTAGGGTAAAGCGCAATGACATCAGCAGGAATTTGCTCATAAGCTTTAATTGCATCTGCAATTGCAGTATGCGATACACCTTCTACCGCGGCAATCTCTCTGTAAGATCCTTTTTTACCTTGCTCAATAAGCTCATTTTTAGTTTGTTGGTATGCTTGGCCAAGCTCCCATAAACTAGGAGCAATGTATTGATCTGAAGATACCGCTAAAATTTTTGCATCTTGATCAGTAAAATCGCTTGAACTAAGTACTAAATAATCTGCGTTACCTAAAATACAGGCCATACGACGACGTGAACCTGCCAGAACTAAACTTTTGTCACCTTGATCCCAAAGTAGGGCAGGATGTTGATTTCGACCATCCTCACGAATTGCAGGAAGAATGTCTGATACTGACTTTTCGTTTAGAAGTGCCTGTACACGACGATTTTTGCCATATACACCAGTGGTAGATTCAATATCAGCATGTGCGATCACTTTACAAACAAGCGTAATTTGACGAGCGGGGTCACTCGGTGCAGGCATTCTAATTACATCGCCAGCATTGGCTTGTTCTAGTAATGCATCAAGACTACTGCTGCCTACAGCAGTTGCAAATGGATCTAAGCGGGTGTCATTTTTACGTTTTTTAGCCATTTTTATTTAACATCCTTACTTAGGGGTATTGAGTGTTGATTGAGTTGACTGCCAATTTGAACGAATAAGCATTTCTAGCTCATCGACCACATCTTTAATATTTTCTTGAGCGCGCATTAATGACTCACGACTTGCTAAGCTGTCTGATGCTTTTTGATCAAAAATAGTGTTGAAAGACGATGAACTAGCGGTAATCGCGGAGCTGTGATTGATTGGGTAGCTCATTACTTGGCGACCAAATGCACTACGAACATCTTTGACGATATCGCGCTGTGAGTGATTACCTTTCACATAGTTGGTCACTAAAAATTGCATAAAGTCCCAGCCCTCATGGCCAAGTGCTGCAACTGTATGGTAAATCTCACCTAGTCGTTTTAAATATTTGTTATTAGCATCAAAATCTACAGCTTCCGGATGAACAGGAATAAGCAACGCCGTAGAGGCCATTAATGCATTATAAAACATGAAGTTAAGGGTAGGTGCTGTGTCAATTAAGATAATATCAAACTCGTCTTTAACGGGATCAATTACTTTCTCAAGTAACTTGTGGTAATGGCGAGTTTGCTCATAATTTGAGGTATCTTTGAGCAATGTTGCCGTTTCGTGTTCAAAGTAAAAGTCATCCATACCCGATGGTAATACACGAATATTTGGGATATGCGTTGGTAAAAATGAGTTAGACACAAATTCAGGCCATGTTTCACCCTCGTCTAAATCTATGCAATCACGCATTAAATCACCAACAGTAATCGGGTCGTGCTCACTTGAAGGAAAAAAGCTTGAAGAAGAGCCTTGTGGGTCTAAATCTATAATACCAATGCGATAACGTTTAATATTTGTAGTTGCAAGCGCTGCCGCTATATTAACCATACTGGTAGTTTTACCGCAGCCGCCTTTGAGAGAATTAATTACAATAACTTGCAGTTTGTCATCACCAGTACG
The DNA here is from genome assembly GCF_011378815.1 of Pseudoalteromonas sp. 31A1. Lineage (NCBI taxonomy): Bacteria > Pseudomonadati > Pseudomonadota > Gammaproteobacteria > Alteromonadales > Pseudoalteromonadaceae > Pseudoalteromonas > Pseudoalteromonas sp. 31A1. The sequence goes on from NZ_WTKY01000005.1 coordinate 66,287, forward strand.
ATGATCTGGTTTAATGTCCATAATATCGGCCATAGCAAAAATATTTACTAATGTGTAAGCATAGTGACCGTTAGCACCGCGTTTTATGTTTAAATCATCGAAGTCACCATTATCATGACGTCTTTTTAAAGTACGATTATTACAACCTAATAAATCAGCAGCTGCTTTTTGTGTATACGTTCTTAATTCTTTTTCTTCTGATTTAAGATGGGCACGGTAGTGCTGAATACGTCCTTCTAATGATTTTTCAGCAACTTCAGCTGTGGCTTTCAAAAGCCGATAGGTACTTAATGCGTTATTGTTGATAGACATACTTTCTTCCTCAAAGTTAGGCAGTTAGTATAATGTCCATTCAAATAGCTGTAAACAACTATTTAAGACGACATGCATTTTAAAAACAAGACATCTAAAAATATTTTTACACCTTTAATATTGCTTAGTATAAATAAAGAAGTTTAAAGGTGGTTAAATATATAAGGTAATAAAGGTTAAGGGTGTAAAAATAGCACATAACATTATGATTTATATGAATAATGTTTAAAAAAGCAGATCAGGTTTATACTTGGTTAAGATCAGATCTTTATCTACCTGCGGATCAGCTTTTTACTAAGGTCTATTTTAAATATAGAGTTATGCACAGGTTACGCATGAAGTTATGAACAAAAAGAGCCCTGCAGATCAGTTTTTTACTAAGTAAATTATAAAGTTATACACTAGTCGCAACATAAAAATACGCTTTTAATTAGTATAGATCTGATCTGTACTTGGTACAGATCAGATCTATTCTAACTCGATAAGGCTTTATCCACAGGGGAATATATTTTTTGGTGTATTTGTCGTGCTTAATTTTAAAATTAAGCCATTGTAATGGACAAAATAACAGCTGAGTTAGTAAAAATTAGATTTGTGATAGTCCAGTTAGTATAAATATGATCTGAAATCGTAAGTAATGTACATCACTTAGTATAATAGTGATCCAAACGTTTTATTTAAAGTCAGATCACTTTTATACTAACTTAAACATTTAACTTTTGTTGCTTAATGTGTTGTTATTAGCTGTCGCAATAAAAATGGAAATAAGAACAATGAGCCGAAAGGTCAACATCTCGGTAGATAACTTGCCCGATACACTTAGGGGCCAAATCCACGGGGTGGAAAGTGCAATAGATAACGAAAGTTTAGCACTATTTACAGACAACAAAGACGTGCGAATTTCTATTGAAAATGCAGCACATGGATTACGTGCATATTCAAACACGTTTAATCACTATGATTTGTGGGGACGCTTTGTTCGCTCGGGCTATAAAAAATTGCCACTTGAAGAAGCGCCTAAAAAAACAATTATTACGCGTAAAATATCTGAAAAAGTAGATGGTATTTTGTACGATGGCGAAATAAAAATAACGCCAGCTGTTGTAAGTACACGCAAAGATGGCGAAGATGTTGAATACCTTGTTTGGCCATCAGATAGAGAAGAAAAAGTAGAGCGAGCACTTATTCGTTTAGCTTCTAAAGGCAAAATAGTTAAAATTAATTTTAAATCCGGTATTCAATACGCGGTTGTTTTTTCTATGAACGAATTAGCACAAGAGCTCAAAGCGGTAGGGCAGTCAATGCCATATCCTGCAATAAAAGAGTCACTTGAAGCATTGCAAGGTTCTAAACTTTCATTTAAATATTCGGCAACAGATACTAAAAATTCTGATATAGATGATTCGTTTTACGAGTCAAACATGAACTTTTTATCGTCACTGCATTTTAGTGGCAAAAAAGGTCAGGGTGGCAATGTAAAATGCGTCGCCTGTTTAAATGCATTTGTTCATAACATGATTGATAACCTTGAATACAAAGGGTATTACTTTAATAGCGCACAAGAATTAAAACGTGGATTATCGCGTTGGATGATGCTTCGTTTGTATCACCTTTGGCGTTATGCAGCACCAGGTAAAACGTACCATTTTAGATTACTTTCTATTATGGAAAAATACGGATCTATTTATTCAACTGATGATATTACCGAAAATAAATTAAAAGCACTTCGTCGTGATATGACCACCACAATGAAAGATTTGATTGAAAAAGGTGCAATATCAGAATACAGCATTACAAACGTTAAAGATGACAAAACCGGTAACATTATCGATTACACATATGAAATGCACCCGTCTGATCAGTTTTGCGATGAAATACTTACATTGAACAAACACAATAAACGCATTGAAATCCAAGGCGGTAAACGCATTGTTGAAAATGCCGTGCTGATTGATGAAGATAAAATTGAAGAAATAGTAGAAAAATAATAACCGTCATTTTAAATACTGTACGCATAACTAAAAAGGCCACACTATGTGGTCTTTTTAACATAATGACTACCGCTCAACCTGTTCTAAATATAACCTATCAACCAAAAAATCATACTCGCGCTTACGAGGGTGAGTATCGGGTTTTTGATAATCAGGTAATATACCTAATTTTACGTCTGGTTCTGGATTAATCAGAATAAAGGGTAATGCAGCACTCACATGATAGCGATTTTGCGCCGTATATCTCACATTTACCTGTGGACTCACTCGAGTAGGGCGGCGAATTCTAAGTTTTTCCTTTTCGCCTAAACTAGCAACCCGTAATTGTTCTTGAGCTACAAGTGATTGCCATTTTTGTTGATCTATCATTCTTGGATTTCGATAACTGGCCGATTTGTCGAGCATTTCGAGAGCCATTTTTTTAGTCAGCGTTTTAGTTGCGTGTTTGTGCATCCAAGTAAACCTAACCGAAAATGGCGATTCGCTTTCACTATGAATTTTACGATACGCAGCAAGCGTTATTAAATTTGGTATAGCATTGTGAACTGCTTCAAATCGAGCATCGTTGCTATCAATAGCTAAAATACATTCTTTAAACGTAGCTTTAGCTTTATTTACTTGAGCTATACGATTATGTAAAGCTTGTTTATCTGCATTTTTAATAACGAGCAAACCAGGGTGCCTTTTTAAAACACGACTGCTTAATCCTGATTTTTTATACATGTCTGAAAAAGAGTTTAGGATTGATTTTTGAGCAGGTACTCCAGTGATTTTAGAAACAAGTATAGATTCTGGAACTTTACTCTCATCGAAACTACTTACATCTGGTAATTGATAATATTCCGCTTTGGAGAATTCACACTCTTTTAGTTCTTCAATCAACCTCAAAGTTAATTCGTTCATTAAATCAAACTGACTTCTAATTTGTACTTTAGTTACCATTACACACCTCAAAGAACACATCTTACTAGTCTTATATTATTACATGCACTTTGCTTTGTCTAAACAAATAACAAATAGTACTCGAGGCTTGTAGTAACATAATAATTAAATTATGTATGATGTGTTCTTTCAGGTGGGAATATATAAATGAAGAAAGATTGAAACTCCTTACTAATTCATATGACATTGGAGTATTTACTTTGTCGTATATAAAAAGGCTAATACGCCAAGTACTAGATTATCTACGTAGTAGGTGATCAGGCTAAAGGTTACAATGACTACAAATGCTTTTTGATATCAGTTCCTCTTTAAGGATACTTCAAGCAGTAGCGGCTTTAATCATGATGAATTGTAAATTAGCACTATCACTTTGAAGAGAAAACTTAATGGCCTACCACACCTTTAAGTTGTGGCACTTGTGAATATAGTCCTGCATACGAGTGCTATACAAGACTATGCGTCTAGGATTTAAAGCGCAGATAAATGATTACCACAAACGCTCATATCATACATTAAGGTCTGCACATAGCACTTGATAGCTATTAATTAATTATCCGTGTAAAGTTAAGATTACAGAAGCTGCCATTTAAGTATGATGTGTTCCCAGTAAAATTACGTATAACATACCCTTATGTACTATTTATTCTCAATGCGTTAAAATTGTAAATAGTTAGCTCTAAACGCATGTATTTAAACACTTTAGTTTCTTCGAAATAAAACTAAAGTGTATGTTATATAACCACCTAGGTTAAGTAAGATTACTTTTATACTTAACTCATAACTAAATAATTGGAAAATAGTGAATTTAGTCCTTGAACATAGGGGCCTGCATACGTTAATTTCTTCTTATCAGGTAATGTAGGAATGAGGAAAAATTATGCAATCGTGGAACCCAAATAGCTGGAGAGAGCTGCCAATACTGCAGCAGCCACAGTACCCGGATCAAGAAATACTTAAATCAGTTGAAGGCCAATTAAAGACGGCTCCGCCTTTGGTTTTTGCTGAAGAAACAAGAAGCCTATTCAAACAACTTGAAGACGTGTGCGAAGGTCGTGCATTTTTACTTCAAGGTGGTGACTGTGCAGAATCATTTAGTGACTTTAATGCTGCTAACATTCGCGATACGTTCAAAACAATCTTACAGATGGCTGTTGTATTAACTTACGGCGGTAAATGCCCTGTAGTTAAAATTGCGCGTATGGCCGGTCAATATGCTAAACCACGTTCAGCAGACTTAGAAACAATTAATGGCGTGTCTTTACCATCTTACCGTGGCGACATTATTAATAATATCGAGTTTACAGAAGAAGCACGTATACCCGATCCACAACGCTTAATGACTGCATACCATCATAGTGCCGCTACGTTAAACTTATTACGTGCCTTTGCACAAGGTGGCCTTGCCGATCTTCACCAGGTAAATCGTTGGAACATGGGCTTTGTTGCTGCAAATCCACTTAAAGAAAAATACCAACAACTTGCTGATAAAATTCAAGACGCACTAGAGTTTATGGAAGTGTGCGGAATTAACTCTACAATTGCGCCAAGCTTAAAAGAAACCGATTTATACACTTCTCACGAAGCGTTACTACTTGGTTACGAAGAGGCGCTTACTCGTCGCGACCACTTATCTGGTGATTGGTACGATTGTTCTGCTCACTTTGTTTGGATTGGTGAACGTACTCGTCAACTAGACCATGCACATATTGAATTTTTTAAAGGCATTAAAAACCCAATTGGTGTTAAAGTTGGCCCAGGTATGGACCCAGATGACCTAATTCGTTTAATTGATGCATTAAACCCAGATAACATTCCTGGTCGTTTAACGCTAATTACGCGTATGGGTGCAGATATACTTCCTGAAAAACTTCCAGCACTAGTAAGAAGAGTTCAACAAGAAGGCCGTAAAGTAATTTGGAGCTCAGATCCAATGCACGGTAACACTGAAAAAGCGACATCAGGTTACAAAACACGTAACTTCGACAATATTATGCGCGAGATTAGTCAATTCTTCGCTGTACACAAAGCTGAAGGTTCATACGCAGGTGGTGTTCACCTAGAAATGACAGGCCAGCACGTTACAGAGTGTACTGGCGGTGCTTACGGTTTATCTGACGATGACCTAGCACAGCGTTACAAAACGCAGTGTGATCCACGCCTTAATGCCGACCAAGTATTAGAGTTAGGCTTTTTAGTAGCTGATTTACTAAAAGACGCACGTAAATAATATTTATTGATACTAAAAAAACCGCTTAGTTGCGGTTTTTTGTTTTTAATTTTATTAGTAAGTTAGTACTTACGTCGCTCCAAGTCTGTTTCTATCAATATTTTTGCAGATATTTCTTCAACAGAATGATGCGTAGAATTAAAGTAAGCAATTTTATGACGCTTATACAACATTTCCACTTCGCGAACCTCAATACGACACTGTTTAATTGAAGCATACTTAGAGTTCGCCATACGTCGATGCCTAATAGCCGCAAGTCTCTCAGGGTCAATCGTCAGTCCAAATAACTTATGTTTGTAAGGGACTAAACATTTAGGCAAACCTTCATTATCTAAATCTTCTTCTGTAATAGGGTAGTTAGCCGCTTTGATGCCGTACTGCAGTGCTAAGTATAAGCTTGTGGGTGTTTTACCACTTCTGCTAACACCAATTAAAATGATGTCTGCTTCAGAAAAGTTTTTAATATTTCCGCCATCATCATTCATAAGTGCATAGTTAACCGCATCAATTCTAAAATCATAACTTTTTTCGTGGATAGAATGCGTACGATGCATTTTAGGAACTGGGGCTACATTGAGTTCTTTTTCTATTTTTTCGCTATATGTAGTTAAAAAGTCATACGTGACTGCATCAGCCGATTTTATAATTTCACTTAAATTGTGGTTAACAAAAGTAAAAAAAACAAATGGCTTTTCGCCTGTTTTTGCAGCGGTTGCATTAATTAATGCTTTAATTTCGTGCGCTTTCTCTTCAGTTTCTACAAATGGAATTGTTTTATGATTAAAATCGATAGGAAACAACGACAAAGTCGCATGCCCAAATACCTCTGAAGTAATAGCGGTTCCATCTGATATATAAAAAGCAGTTCTCATAATTAACCTTTTTATTGCGTTTAAATCCCTAAAATGGGTTTCTCACGGTTTACGTGAGGACTATTGCCAGTGTAGAATGATGATGACCTTTATAAAAGGTTTTCTTTCTTAACTCTCACAGTTAGACCTACAATTTGTTTTTTTTGGAGAAAGATCCGTGCAAGAATACGTTCTCTGGTATCAAGAGCTTGGTATGCAAGATGTTCCTCGAGTTGGCGGTAAAAACGCTTCACTTGGTGAAATGATTTCAAACCTAGCAAACGCTGGTGTACAAGTACCGGGTGGTTTCGCAACTACCGCAGATGCTTTTAATGAGTTTTTAGATCAATCAGGACTCACAGCAAAAATTCACAACATTCTAGATACACTCGATGTTGATGATGTAAATACACTCGCTAAAGTCGGTGCCGACATCCGCCAATGGATAATCGACACACCATTCCAACCAAACCTAGATCAAGCCATTCGCGACGCATATAGCCAACTCCATGGCGATACTGCAGCAGATGTATCATTCGCAGTACGTTCATCAGCTACCGCTGAAGATATGCCAGATGCATCATTCGCAGGGCAACAAGAAACTTTCCTTAACGTTGTTGGTATCGATTCAGTCATGGTCGCTATTAAACACGTATTTGCTTCATTATTTAACGACCGTGCAATCTCATATCGAGTTCACCAAGGTTACGATCACCGTGGTGTGGCCCTATCAGCGGGTATTCAGCGCATGGTACGTTCAGATAAGTCAGCATCTGGCGTAATGTTTAGCATTGATACAGAGTCTGGTTTTGAAGACGTTGTATTTATTACATCAAGCTACGGCTTAGGTGAAATGGTTGTACAGGGCGCAGTTAACCCTGATGAGTTTTATGTTCATAAACCAACACTCCTTAAAAATAAACCTTCAGTAGTACGTCGTAACATTGGTTCTAAAGCCATTCAAATGATTTACTCAGAAGATAAAGCACACGGTAAGCAAGTAGACATCGTTGATGTTGCCCCTGAGCTTTCAAATAAATTTTCGATTACAGATGAAGAAGTGCAAGAACTTGCCAAGCAAGCTGTAATCATCGAAAAACATTACGGTCGTCCTATGGACATCGAATGGGCAAAAGACGGTAACGACGGCAAACTATATATAGTTCAAGCACGTCCAGAAACTGTTCGCTCAAACGAAGACTCTAACGTAATGGAACGCTTTCAATTAAATGGTACAAGCAACGTTGTTGTTGAAGGCCGTGCAATTGGTCATAAAATTGGTAGCGGTGTTGTTCGTGTTCTTGATTCAATTAAAGAAATGGATCAGGTACAAGTAGGCGACATTTTAGTAACCGATATGACCGACCCTGATTGGGAACCAATCATGAAACGTGCTGCAGCGATTGTTACAAATCGTGGTGGACGTACGTGTCACGCGGCAATAATTGCACGCGAACTTGGTATTCCAGCAGTTGTAGGGTGTGGTAACGCAACTGATTTAATTAAAGCGGGACAAGAAGTCACTGTATCGTGCGCCGAAGGCGATACCGGCTTTATTTACGAAGGTATTTTAGATTTTGAAATACTAACGTCACGCGTTGATAAAATGCCAGAACTTCCAATGAAAGTTATGATGAACGTGGGTAACCCCGATCGTGCATTTGACTTTGCACGCTTACCGCATGCAGGTGTTGGCCTTGCGCGAGTTGAATTTATTATCAACCGTATGATTGGCGTTCATCCTAAAGCGTTATTAAATTTTGATGCTCAAACAGATGCATTAAAAGCAGAAATTACTGACATGATTGCCGGTTACGAATCACCAGTAGAATTTTACATAACAAAACTGGTTGAAGGTATTTCTACTCTAGGGTGTGCATTTGCACCAGAGCGTGTAATTGTTCGTATGTCTGATTTTAAATCAAACGAATACGCAAACCTAGTTGGTGGTCAGCAATACGAGCCAGAAGAAGAAAACCCAATGATTGGTTTTCGTGGTGCCGCACGTTATATCTCTGAAGACTTCCGCGATTGTTTTGCACTAGAGTGTGAAGCAATAAAACGTGTAAGAAACGACATGGATATGGCGAATATTGAAATCATGATCCCATTCGTACGTACCCTTGAAGAAGGCAAACGCGTAATTGAACTACTAGAAGAGCATGGCCTTAAACGTGGCGAAAATGGTCTTAAAGTAATCATGATGTGTGAGCTACCTTCAAATGCATTACTTGCAGATGAATTTTTAGAAATGTTTGATGGTTTTTCTATCGGCTCTAACGATTTAACACAGTTAACGCTTGGTCTTGATCGTGATTCTGGTTTAATCGCACATTTATTTGATGAGCGTGACCCTGCAATTAAAAAGCTACTTTCTATGGCAATTAAAACAGCTAAAGCAAAAGGAAAGTACGTAGGTATTTGTGGTCAAGGTCCTTCAGATCACGAAGACTTTGCAGCATGGTTAGTAGAGCAGGGTATTGACTCTGTTTCATTAAACCCAGATACAGTAATAGAAACATGGTTATACCTAGCTAAAAAATTAGCAAAGTAATAAATAGGTAAGCTATAAAAAATGCCAGCAATAAATTGCTGGCATTTTTTTATACTCAATTAAAAGTAAATTAACGGGCTAATTTTTTATCTAAATAAGCACATGATTTAGTTAACGCCTTTTGACAAAGTGATAAGTAATGTCGCGTTTTAGGGTAGTAAAACGAAAAACACAATAAACCCGCCATAAAAAATATAAGTGAAGGCTAAGGGCGTGTTGATCTTTGTGGATTGAAATTTGTTCAATCTAGGGGCGATTTAATCGCGGCGCGAGGTTTGTAACCTAGTGGGCTAAGTAAAAACCGAGCAACAAAGAGTTAATCGTCCCTAGAAAGAACCCATTGGGCAGCGCATGTTTGGTATTTATGCTGCGTTATCGCCTATTTATGGGGAGCAACCACACTACATAGGCTCTGTCTTGCCTAAAAACCAAACATACTGCTGCAAATTCAACAACCAAAGGTCAACACGCCCTAGCTACAATCGCAAAAAATAATCCTAGCAAAATAAATAACACGCCACTGATCTGTAATAGTAATTTTTTCATATAACACACCTCATTACTTGTTAGTATGAGTATAATTTAAGCTGCATTAAAATCGACTAAAAGAGTGTTACAAACTGTAAAATCTTCAATTTCTATTCGCCATCACCATGATATAATTAGTCAAATGCCCTAAAATATCGCCGTCATGATAGCAACAATTACACAGCAAGATGCCGCGACAGAACTTGTCGCAAACTACCTAAATACCATTGCAAACCAAGGTTTTACCGGAGATACCGACGCAAGTTATGCAACGCGTATTACCGCTTCAACCGATAACAGTGTGTATCAGCAAATACCGCAAGGTGTTATTTTTCCAAAAAGTGAAAAAGATATTCAGCTCGCATTGCAAACAGCATCTCGCGACCCGTTTTTATCATTAACTTTTGGTCCTCGTGGCGGTGGAACAGGCACAAACGGACAATCGTTAACACCTGGTATTGTTGTAGATTTGTCTCGCTATATGCGCGAAATCCTCGAAATAAATGTAGAAGAAGGCTGGGTACGCGTTCAAACCGGCGTAATAAAAGATCAACTTAATGACTTTTTAAAACCTTATGGCTTTTTCTTCTCACCCGATTTATCTACCAGTAACAGGGCAACTATTGGTGGCATGATAAGTACTGACGCATCGGGGCAAGGCTCGTTAGTTTACGGTAAAACGAGCGATCATGTTTTAGGGCTAACAACTTATTTAGTTGATGGCACACCTATGTGCACCTCCCCAATAGACATCGACAAAGCACAAATTATAGCGAATCAAGACTCACTAATTGGTAGTTTATATAAAACAGTTTTAGATATATCAGTTAATGAACGCGCTGCTATTTTAGCTAAGTTTCCACGGTTAAATCGTTTTTTAACCGGCTACGACCTAGAGCATGTACTAAGTGATGACTTACTTACCTTTGACATGAGCCGACTAATAACGGGTTCAGAAGGCTCATTAGGTATAGTAACTGAAGCAAAATTAAACCTAACGCCTATTGCCGAATTCAAAACGCTTATTAATATTAAGTATGATAGTTTTGACTCAGCACTTCGTCATTCACCATTTTTAGTCGATGCACGTGCAACATCGGTAGAAACCGTTGATAGCAAAGTTTTAAACTTAGCGCGTGAAGATATCATTTGGAATTTAGTATCGGACTTAATAACCGACGTACCAAATAAAGATATGCAAGGCCTTAACATGGTCGAGTTTAATGCAGTATCAAACGATGATATAAAAGACAAAGTAGACACGCTTTGTAAGCTTCTAGATGAATGCGTAAAAAATCAAACTAATGGCGTTATTGGTTATCAGTTAACCAGTGATAAAAGCGATATACTAAAAATTTACGCAATGCGTAAAAAGTCAGTGGGTTTATTAGGTAATGTAAAAGGCAGCCAAAAACCTCTCGCCTTTGCAGAAGACACCGCTGTACCGCCTGAAAATTTAGCAGATTATATTGTCGAATTTAGAGCATTACTCGACAGTCATAATTTACAGTATGGTATGTTTGGCCATGTTGATGCGGGCGTTTTACACGTACGCCCAGCACTTGATATGTGTGACCCAGAACAAGAAAAACTACTTAGAACTATTTCAGATCAGGTCGTAAAACTAACCGCTAAGTACGGCGGTTTAATGTGGGGCGAGCACGGTAAAGGTTACCGTAGTGAATATAGCCCTGAGTTTTTTGGTGAGCATTTATATACGCAACTTCGAAAAATAAAAACAGCTTTCGATCCTAACAATCGCATTAACCCCGGTAAAATATGTACTCCTATCGATAGTGAAGACTCACTAGTTAGTGTAGATGGACAAAAGAGATCGCACTTCGATAAGCAAATATCAATAGAAGTTAAAACCAGTTTTAACAATGCAATGACCTGTAATGGTAATGGCATATGCTTTAATTACGATGAAAATTCACCTATGTGTCCATCGTATAAAGTAACTGGCGATCGCCGTAATTCACCAAAAGGACGCGCAAGTTTAATGCGCGAATGGCTTCGTCTACAAGAGTCAAAAAATGTAGATTTGCTCGAAGTAGAAAAGCAACTTAACAAAGGTGAAGTCATTACCTGGTGGGAACGTTTTGTTCATAGCCGCGAAAAACGAAAAGGTATTTACGACTTTTCTCACGAAGTAAAAGCGTCAATGGATGAATGTTTAGCATGTAAGGCATGTACAACAGCATGTCCAATTAAAGTAGATGTACCCACTTTTCGTTCGCGCTTTTTAAATTATTATCATAGTTATTATGCACGCCCGCTAAAAGATTACCTTGTTGGTAACATAGAAAACAGCGCGCCATTAATGGCAAAGTTCGCTAAAGTCATAAATCCAATTGTTAAAACATCATTAGTTAGTAATGTTATTAAAAAAACGGTTGGCTATGTTGATACACCACAGTTAAGTATTCCTGCACTTTCAAAGCGTGTTACTAAAACACAAAAATTCGATTTTGATTTACTAAATAAATTAAATGCAGAGCAACAAAGTGAATATGTATTAATAGTACAAGACCCATTTACGAGCTTTTACGAAGCGGAATTAGTAGAAAGTTTTATTACTTTAATAACCCAACTTGGCAAAAAACCAATGCTATTACCTTTTAAACCAAATGGTAAACCGCAACACGTAAAAGGTTTTTTACATGAATTTAAAGTTACAGCTAAAAATGCAGCCGAGTTTTTAAATAAATTAAATGATATTAATGCACCGTTAGTCGGTTTAGACGCGTCACTCGTTATGTGTTACCGCGATGAATATAATACAATTTTAGAAAATAACCGTGGTGAATTTAATGTGCAACTTGCCCATGAATGGCTCGAAACACAATCGTTTAAATCACTAAGCGCAAAACAAAATACAGATACCGAATTTACATTACTGAGTCATTGTACTGAAACAACTGCGCTGCCAAAAGCAGCAAATGTATGGCAAACAATTTTCAATGATATTGGTTTAACATTAAAAACAACAAATACAGGTTGTTGTGGAATGGCGGGAACTTATGGCCACGAAGCACAAAATCAAGATAACTCACGTGCGCTTTACGAAATGAGCTGGAAACCAATTGTAGATAAAAATAAACCTGAGCAACTTTTATCTACGGGATTTTCTTGTCGTAGCCAAGTTAAACGTTTTGAACAATTTAAACCAAAACACCCAATTGAATTACTAGCACAGGTTCTTAAATAACTTTATAAAATAAGCTCACTTAAATAAGAGTACTTAAATAAGAGTACTTAAATAGTTTTATCTAAATACAAATTTAGTAAATTATTTATTAAATACAAAAAGGCGCAACGATTAACTTCATCAGTGATGAAAATAACCGTTACGCCTTTTTTAATACGTATTCTTAATTTACCTAGTTTAAATAATTATTTTTTAACAAAACTATCGGCAATAGGTTTAGTGCTAATACCATGTATAAATACACTAAACAAAATAGTCGTCATTGCTATTGTCGCTATTTGATATTTGTTTTCTATTTGCGTATCTATCACCATCAATGTAAAAACAATTGATGCTAATCCTCTTGGTCCAAACCACGCAAATGTAAAACGCTCTTTAATACTCAATGCCGTAAACTGCAGAGACAGCATAACTGGAATTATTCTAATCAATGTTGTACTTAACAAAGCGTAAATTATAATTTCAGTATTTAATTTAGGAATAACTAAGTAAGCACAAACAAACCCGAACAAGCACCAAATCATTAACGATGTGAAATCTGCGATATGCTCTGAGTCTTCAATTAATTCTGTTCTAACTTCTTCGGTCGAAAATTTATCAAATAATAAGCCTGCAATAAACACCGCAATAAATCCACTGCCATGAAAATACTGAGTGACAGAAAACACAGCCATAGCAAAACCGAGTAATAAAAACGGACTGGTATTTTGTGCAAAGTAATGACGTTTCATTGCAAAGTTTAAACTCGGTATAAAAACAACAATACTTGTAATAGCTATTAATAAAGCCAAGCCAAGCTCTCGGCCAAACACACTTAATGTTTGTGTTGCAGTAATAGCTGAATCAGGATTTTTAGCGAGTAATATAAATATTAAAAATATGGGTACGCATAATCCATCGTTCAAACCACTTTCAGTATTTATTCCTTCGCGTATTTTTTCAGGCACTTGTGTACTTTCTAGTAACCCTTTACTTAATGCCGCATCAGTAGGTGTTAAAATAATAGCGAGCAACGCTGCTTGAATAAGTGAAAGCTCAGCAAAGAAAAATAAAGCAACAGCAATACCAAGTAACAAAGTTAAGGGTAGGGCAACAAACAACAGCAAACTAGGATACTGAAAACTATGCCTTAATACACTCAACTTTGATTTAGCTGCATCAGAAAATAAAAAAATACATAGCGTAAGCTCTATAAATGGTAATAAAAGATCAACGCCTTCTTTTATTTTATCCCCTTCGTTGGGTAGCATTGAAGCTAAACATATTCCGCCAACAACAAAAAACATTGGGCCTGTTACTTCTGTTTTTTCTAACTGGCGAAGTGTTAAAGAATAAATTAAAAATAATCCGCCTATAAATGCTATTACTAAATACTCCATTAAATTTTCCTTTTAAGTCCTGACTTTGCTCGCTCTTTAATATTTGTTTGAATATAAATTTGATCGGTAGTCGCAATTTTAGAATGACCTAAATCTTCTGATAAATGTTTGAGCGGTCTGGTTTGTGCATCATGTGTTGCACCAGTATGGCGAAGCCAATGCGCAGTTGCAGCGCCAAGTTGTTCAGCATCATCTTTAAAACCATCATCAAGTAATGATTGCTGTGCATAATCAAAACTTTGTTGAACTAAACGCCTAATTTGCCTTACGGTCATACCACCTTGCCCGCGAATTTTATGAACCAAGGGATCTGATTCATCAACACGGGGAAGGGCAGGTAAACCTCTGTATAGTCTATAACGTTTTAAATATTCAACAAAATCATCGCTTAAGGTTACATCTCGTAATTTATTACCTTTTCCCATTATACGTAAAAACCAAAAGCCATCATTATCTTGCCAAAAATGAGACATCACCGGCGACCATTGTGGGCGCTCAGATAATTCTGAAATTCGTAAATAAAGACCTTTTAAGCAGGCAAGCGTAAATAAGTTTCGCTCTAAATCAGGGTTATGTTCGCATAAATCACGCGTTACACCAAAAACGTATTCCCATTGAATATCGCTTAATGTGTCTGGAATTTGAATTTGTGATTGAACAACTAAGTATGGACTATTTTTTTTAACAACAGGGACAAAGTTAGCAAATGTTTTTTCTTCTAGTAAGGCAAACTTATAAAATACATTTAGAGCAGTAAACATAGACGATAAAGTTTGCTGACTAGCAATGGATTCTTTAAGCATAAAAGGGCGCCAGTTTTGGTTTAATCGACGAATTCCTTGTTCATCTTTATAACGCCATTGCACTGAAGTTGCAGCCCATGCTTTATCGGGTTCGACCATAAAATCAACGTAAGCTTCAATATCTTCACGTTTTAAATCGAATACTGATTTTTCTGCGATTAACCATGACCATAAATAAAAGCGTTCAAGCTCATTTCGAAAACGACTATAAGTGGCTTCTGACTTTCGGCCATAAACATATAAAAACTGATACAAGAATGTCAGATCGGCTTTTGATTCAGTTACAGTCAAGCCAATTTCCTGTATAAAGGATGCAAGTTCTGGGTATTCTGAATTGAGAGTACCGTCATCTAGATGGGCAATTTGATATCTTAATTGTTTTAACGTATCAACCAAAGCAACAAGCATAATGTATAAATATTCAATTAAATAATAGACTTACAGAATAACGTTAAAGTCCGATACTGTCTAGTATTGGACATAGTAAAGTTCTAATTATTTTAATACCGTGATTATTCTATGGTTGTTGGTTGCTATATCTTATTAAGGAAAACATTATGAAAAAACTAATTATACTAAGTGTACTTGCTTTAACTGTTGCGTTAACTGGGTGTGCTACTACAGGTAGTGCATCGCCAAGCGAAAAACGTTCACTTGTACAAAGTATGAAAGCAAACACATTAGATAAATTATATGCTGAAAAACCTGATGTTAAAAAACAAATTGCTAACTCTGCTGGTTATGCTGTATTCGATAACGCAAATGTAAATGTAGTGCTTGCTAGCTTTGGCGGTGGTTACGGTGTTGTTAGAAATAATCTCACAGGTAAATCGACTTACATGAATATGGGCGAAGCCGGTTTAGGACTTGGTTTAGGCGTTAAAGATTTTAACGTTGTAATGGTTTTTCATAACCAAGCTGCACTAAATAGATTTATTGAACATGGTTGGGCATTTGGCGGAAACGCTGATGCAGCAGCAAAATATGAAGATAAAGGCGGTGCACTAGTTGCCGAAGCGATTGCAGATCAAGTTACTGTATATTCTGTAACCGAAAATGGCCTTGCACTACAAGCTGTATTAAAGGGAACTAAGTTTTGGGTTGATTCAGAGCTTAATTAACCACCAAATTACTCTCCTAAAAGCGAGCAGGTTTGTATAATCACGCTCGCTTTATTAAAACTCAACCAATTTAACATAACGTAATTTATGGGCAGCTACAGTATAAGGCGTTCTATGATTATGTATTCACGTTATATAAGTCCCTACTAATTTTTTCAGTATTTATACTACCTAATCAATCATAATTTGTATAAAAGTTACCATGTTTATAATTACTTACACTATTTGACTAACTATATACTAAGCAACTAAAGAGCTAGGTTTGAGTGAAAGGTAAATCAGTAGCTATGATTAGTATGTAAAGCTAGCCTACCCAAAGAAAACCTAGTAGCTATAATATATCGAGGATATTTACCCGAAAAAGGTGCGTAGGCAGACTGTATAATTTCGATAAAAGATTATACAATGTTTACTTCTTAGAGAAAGTTAAACCCTCGGATGTTCAGTTAGTTCAGCGTTAAAGTGGTCGGCAAGGAAATCCGAAGTGATGTATAAAACACTGAAAGCAAATCATAAAACTCAGAATGTTTATTTATCTGATTTACAGCATCAGTTATTAAATATTATTTGGGAAATTTCAGAAAGAACAGGAAGTTAAAATAGTGTACATAACTAAAAGAGTTCTACCCAGTAAACACTTAAATTTTTTACTAGCCTTAACCATAACCTTACTTTTAATTATCGTGTTTTTTTCAAACTACATTCCAAGCATATTTTATTGGGGAAGTGATTTTGAGAAGCTTATTTATACAATATCTTTATCCTTTATAACTAGTTATATATTTTACTATGTGGTTGTATATAGAAAGGAATTAAAAGATAAGGAGAATATTTCTACCTATATTTATACTGTATTATTTCGTATAACTTCTAGAAATAATATTCTGATTGATAATATTTTTAATAATATTTTTGACCCACCTGATATAAAGGTTGCAGGCAATATATCTTATAACGAAATGAAGGTTATCTTATCTAAAGTAGATACTAACTCTGTAATAACTGATTTGAAGTTTGAATCCATTGGTGAAGGCATAACTTGGCTTGAGTACCTAAAATTTTATTCACTAAATGTTCAAAAGGATATAAATAAATTACTTAACCTACTTCCTTACCTTGATAGTGAGCTTGCTAAATTATTAATAGAGCTTGATGACTCAGCTTTATTTAGATTAATCGACCAATTGGTAGTTTCTGATACACTTACATCTAACTCTTTTTCTAACTTGGAACCAACAACTAGATTTTTTCATTATCATTATGAAAACTGTAAAACCCTAAGTGATTACAGAGAATATAATTATATTTTTAAATAATTAAGTTAAGGGCTTTCGCCCTTTTTCAATTTGTATAAACGAAAACCTTGAAGAGTTCAGACGATTTTTCATGAAGCTTTAATAAGTCTTTTCGATATTCGTCTGCTTCTGGTGTATGAATATTCCCTTCTTTTTCAAGGTTAAACTCAGTAAATTCTCTAACTAATTTATCTATTTTATCTTCTACTAGATGCCACTTTTCTGCTGCTTCTATTTCTTTATGTAACATTATCTAATCCTTAAATCATGTGAGAGTTAATTTTAGTTGATTTAAGGTATTATACAAAAAACAATCTGTCCTTTTTGACAGTTAATTTAACACACTGAATTTAATATGAAATATTTATAGAGTACATACTGTAATTTATGAGTTGCCAATTTTCAGTTATCAAATTAGTAATATGATAATAAATTAAAGTTTTCATTATTTAATTTAGTATCAAACGCTTCAGCTAATTTTTCAGTTTCACTAAAAACGGTATTCCAATATTTAATACGTGTGTCTGCATCTAGATCGGTAAAGTCATTCCTGTCTGGAATTTTTCCGTAAGGTAAGCTTGCTATAAATTCTTTTGATGGGGTGATCATCACTACATTATCGTAATTAATAGGTGACACTTTGCGTTTTAAATTTTTATCGAACCACCCTGCTTTTGGCTCTGAATTAAAATGCGGATATAAAATTAAGCCTGGGTTATTTATTTTTAAATCAAAGTGGTAGTCAATAATTCCGCCGTCGCGATATATTCCAGGTGGTGAGCCTGCAATATTTTTTATACCTTGCATAACAAGCGGTATAGAGCCTGATGCAAGTAATGCATCTTTTAAGTTTGTTTGTGTGAGTGCTATGTTTTGTGTTTTAAAATTGTAGCTGTCGGTAATTGATAAGTCGCTTGTTGCTGGGCCAAATATAAAACGCTCATATTGCGAGCCTAATAATTTTCGGTTAACGCGGTTTAACATATAACTTTTTGATAAACCCATTAACTGTATTAATTTATTTTCGCTGGCTATGAACCCATTCGATTTAGCCACTATAAAGTGCGCTTTAAATACGGGGTTGTTTATAATTTCGGTTACGCCGTTATCACCAAATACATCTTCAAGTAATGCGCGCGCTTTTATTGTAATTTCATTTGGTGTTGGTTTATTACTCGAGTATCGGGTTTGCGAATACGATTTTGCTAAGCGCTCAATAGCTGCAACAGGATCTTTTTGTGCAAAACACGCAGAACGAAAAGCGCCAGCTGATGATCCAATTAAATTAAGAGGCTGGGTTCGGTTTTTAAAAAATTCACCAAAAATATATTTATCTAAACCAAATAATGTAAACCATTTTGGGCCACCACTTGCGCCTAAAAAAGAGGTGAAAAGTTCTGGTTTAAAGCCTTGTTCGTTTATTATTTTTGCTGCGGCTTTACCTGCGTGGATCTCAATCATCTAAAAAATAGTGCCTTTATTATTGGTTATTTTAGTTGTTTATTTAAAACTTAAAGTGAATAATTATTCAAAACAAAAAGCGATTTTATGTTGCCATAAAACCGCTTTTTATCGTTAAAAGTGCTTAAAATACGTTAATCAGTCCCAAATGCCGTCTTCGCATTTACCCTGTACTTTTACATCTTTTACTTTAAATTCGGGCTCTAAACCTTTGTCTCTTTGCGCGTGGTAATCGCTGGTAACAGACAAAATAGTCGGCGTTAACAGTATAATAGCGATAACGTTAACCACTGTCATTAACCCTAAGGCAATATCGGCTAAATCCCATACTTCTTTTAACGTGGCTGATGCGCCCCACAACATCATTGATAAATAAAGCAAAGTGTAAATGCCGCGCCCTACTTTGTTGTCGAGCTTAAAGAGGTGCAAGTTACTCTCTGCATAGGCGTAATTTGCCACTACCGAGGTAAACGCAAATAAGGTAATTGCAGCTGCTACAAAGTAAACACCACCTTGTGCTAAGTGAGCGGTCATGGCGCTTTGCGTTAAGCGAATACCTTCCATTTCGCCGCTTATGTCTACATCGGCTAATAAAATGATCACCGCAGTACAGCTACACAGTACGATTGTATCGAAAAATACGCCTAACATTTGTATGTAACCTTGCGTTACAGGATGATTAGGAATAGGGCTTGCACTTGCTGATGCATGCGGCACACTACCTGCGCCCGCCTCGTTAGAATATAAACCACGTTGTATACCGTTTTTAATGGCTGCGCCCATTGCACCGGCGCCGGCTTCTTGTAAACCGAACGCCGATAAAAATATATCTTTAAGCATTGCGGGTACTTGAGTGAAGTTTATAATAGTAATAATTACGGCTGCCAGTACAAACACAATGCCCATTATTGGTACAACGCGCTCTGCAAACCGGGCAATTGCTTTAAAGCCACCGAGTATAATTGAGCCTGCGAGTACGGTAATAACCAGACCTGAATAAAATGTAGGAACTTCAAACGCGTAATTAAGCGCGTCGGTAATTGTGTTAGTTTGCATTGCGCTAAACGTAAAGCCGTAACCTAAAAACAAACACGCGGCAAACACAATTGCAAACGCCCGGCTACCCAAACCTTGTTGAATATAATACGCAGGGCCGCCTCTAAACTCGCCGCCACTATCGCGCACTTTATATACTTGCCCAAGTACGCTTTCGGCAAAGCCTGTAGCCATGCCCAATATGGCGATTACCCACATCCAAAATATAGCGCCGCTGCCGCCAAGTGAAATTGCCACTGCCACACCGGCTAAATTACCTGTCCCTACTCGTGCGCAAAGCCCTGTACACAACGCTTGGAATGATGAAATGTCGTCTTTTTTACATTTACTGCTGCCTTTTAAAAGGCTAAACATATGTTTAAATTTAAGTATTTGAATTGCTTTTAGTCGTACCGAAAACCATATACCTGTAAACAAAAGTATATAAATAAGTACCTGACCCTCTCCCCACAAAAGGTTGTTTACACTTTTGACGACGGTATCGAACATTACTAATCCTTTTTTATTTTATACTTTTACTTTATGTTAGCACCGACTTTAAACTCTGCATGTAGCGCTACTCAACTTTAAAACTCCGGCAGCTCATTATGCGTTAAACATAATAGTGTTTAAGTTTGGCTTTACCCGATAGTGAAGTGTGTATTGGTGTTTAATAATCTGTAAGTAAGCACATTTAACATTGAATTTTATTTCTATAAATGTGAATAATAAATCACACCTACACTTTATATTGATTAGTTAAAAAATCAATAATATCTTTTTAAGATTCAGTATTTTATTTTGCGTATGCGTGCGGGATGCAATAGTTTTTATTTTGATGCAGTAAGGTTTAGGCGCAATGAGGATTAAAAATGGCAAAAAAATAGCGCATAAAGTTATGCGCTTTTTTTGTAATTATATTTAATTAGTTATAGCTGTATTGTGTAGGTGCACTGTAATGGTTGTTGCTGTTAATCTGTAAATTTTGCATTGCTAAGTATGAGCGACCAGCATCTAAGCCTAATTTATGATCAAAACGTAAATCGTTATTTGAACTGCCTAATAATTTGCTATGCAGTTTTTCGTCTGCAAAAATTTGTATTATTTCTACATCATCAGGTGGGTTTGCAATAAATTCAAGTTCATCTAAATACGCTTTCTCGTGCTGTATTAAGTAGTCTAATGTTTTTGGACAATAGCCTGATGCAATAGCAAATGTTCTTAGCTTTTGTACCCATGCAGATTGCGCCTGAAAATTAGCGTCAACTGTTCTTATTACCACAATTTTACGAGCGCCTCGATTGTAAGCTTCACGTACTGGGAGTGGTGCAGCTAGGCCGCCATCAAGATAAAAATCAGCTTGTGTTTGTTCTTCAACTAAGTGAGTTTCGCTCGCTGTTTTTGCACTTGACCAAGGTGTTAATTTTACACCCTCTTTGTACAAAAATGGCAGTGCGCTTGATGCTTTTAAAAGATTGCGCCATTGATTATCTTCACCTGTTGGCGATAAGTAATATGGCTTTCTGTCTCGCGCATTAGTAGCTGTAATAAGTAGCTCACGTTCGCCTAAACTTATTTTTGCTGTTTTAAAGTCTATCGCTCTTTTTACTTCAGTGGTTTTGTCAAAGTACCAATCTAGGTCAACTATGTGTTTACCCACTAATCCGCGACCAAGCTGAAAAAAACGTTTGTTACGCGAAAGCCCTCTAATTAGGCGTTTGGCATAGCCTTTTTGACGCGCTAAGTAACTAGTTAAGTTTTGCGAACCTGCAGAGGTGCCAATGAATAAATCGAATGGGTCATATTCTTGCTCTAACCACGCATCAAGTACGCCAGCTGTGAAGATCCCTCGCTGCCCGCCACCTTCAGCAATCAGTGCAACTTTTGGTTGCGCTGTTTTGTTAACTGAATTAGCTGTTGCGCTATTTAGAGACTTCACGGTGAACCTACCTTTATTTAATGATGTTTGGTTTAATACATACATTATAAAAAATAAAAGTGATATCTTAAAATTGATTATTTAAATCAGTTCGATTGAAAAAACAGAACGATATATAAAGCAAAATATATACTAAAAATAGCAATCAAATTTACTTTGAATATTTAAATAACAAATACAGACATCACTTAAAGTTAATAAAATGAGTTAAAAAAGTTTAACTTTTGATGATGTCTGTATGTTAACAAGCCCAGAGTGTACGCTTGCTTAACTAACTATATTTTAGTGTTTTATTTCCATTAAAATTTCGAGTGCACGGTGGCGTTTTTCACTATCGAATACATCATTGGTAAATATAAACTCATCTACTTCTAGCTGCTTCGCTATCATCTCTAACTTGTGTTTAATACTTACATGTCCGCCTACTACGCTTAGACTTAAAAAGTTCTCTACATGAGCGCGTTCTTGTTCGCTCCACAACCCGTCCATACTTTCAACAGGTGGTTTTAGCCACAGCTCGTTACCGCGTATCAGTTCGAGCACACGTTGCTTAGAAGTAGTCGACAAGTATTGCGCTTCATCGTCGGTGTCTGCTGCCACTAAAGGCAGTGCAAGCATTACGTATGGCTTATCAAGGTCGCTTGATGCTTTAAATTCGCGCTTATACAACGCTATTGCATCGTGCACGAAGCGCGGTGCAAAATGTCCTGCAAATACATACGGTAACCCTTTTTGCGCCGCTAGTTGCGCGCTAAATAAACTCGAGCCTAATAACCAAATAGGAACGTTTGTGTCCTCACCCGGTATAGCACGTATAGGGTGCGTACCGTTGTAAGGACCTAACAATGTTTGCAGTTCAGTTACTTCACCCGGGAAGTTTTCTGCACGGCTCATATCGTTGTTTAATGCACGACTCGTTACAGGGTCGCTGCCTGGTGCGCGCCCTAGTCCTAAATCTATTCGCCCTGGATATAAGCTCTCTAACGTACCAAATTGTTCAGCAACAACTAATGGGGAGTGGTTTGGCAGCATAATACCGCCCGATCCAACGCGTATCTTTTTGGTATTACCTGCAATATGGCCAACCAAAATAGAAGTGGCAGCGCAAATTATACCAGGCATATTATGATGCTCAGCAAGCCAAAAACGGTTAAAGCCAAGTTCATCTGCACGTTGGGCGTATTTAGTACTTTTATGAAGAGTGTTAGTAACGCTGTCCCCTTTGATCATGGGGGCAAGTTCGAGTAACGAAAAAGGAATGGAAGTTAACAAAATAGCAGCTCCTAAAAATGCATGCTAATAATGGATTACATCATTAGCATAAAACACTTAAATGGGTCTGCTATTAGGTCAATTCAAGTTACGCAGAGGTATTAAAGCAAAATAGGTATATGTTATTTTGCTCTAAGGTATTCAAGCAAGCTGTGCATCACGTTGGCGCAGCTTTTTATAGCCTTCTGAGTCTACGCCTTTTTTCCAATAACCAGAGGATACAATATTACCGCGCGGTATATTAAGGTGCTCAGTTAGCAGTGTTTTTACTGTACGTACAAGGCCTGCCTCCAGTGCCATAAACACAATAGGTGGCTGCTCTGTAATGTGCAAATTTTTAAGTGCACTTAGCATTGCTGTATCGGCATTATTGGTAATTAACCAGTTTATATCGCGATTTGTTTCTAAATCGATAATGTCTTGCTCAGTAGGGGCATGTACAAATGCATCAATTTTTGCAGCTTCAGGTAACTGCTGCACATAGCCTTTTATAGCATTTACTGAGGTTAAATCGCCCAATAATATATAATGAGGGTGCGCGTAATTATCTAATTTTTTAGGGCCTGGTCCAGCTATACCTAGCGCGTCGCCTACTTTTGCAATTTTAGCCCAGTTAGTCGCGGGGCCTTGGTGCATATTTATAACAAAATCAAGCGTTAGTGCGCCGGTTTGCGCATCCACATGCCTTATTGTGTATGATCGCATACACGCTGTTTTTAAGTTAAAATCTACTTCACCATTTTTTGGGAACAGTACTTTTACATAATTACCAATGTGCGCGGAGGTTATATCTGCAAAATCGTCTGAGCCTACAACAATGCGCTGTAAGTGCGGTGTAATTTGCTCAGTGCTTAATACTGTTGCTTTGCGAACTTGTTTACCCATTTTAAATCACCTCGTTTACAAAACTTAGGTTTAAATAATTAACTGCTATAAAAGCAGTCATTGCACAACGCCCCATTGGTTGATAAAATCAACTATAACAATTTAATTGACTTTGTCAACCATATTGAGAGCTCTATGAATACACCTTTATCAAATACGCTGTTTGAACTAATGCAAAATTACCGTGTCACAATTCGTGAAGCAATTAACGCAGGCGAACTTGGTATTAATGCTATGCACGTACGCTGCATACATATTATCGCGAACGTAAATAACTGTACGGCTAACGATATAGTTACTAAAACACAGCGCGACAAAGCGCAAATAGCACGTTTAATTAAAGATCTTATTGGCTTAAATTTAATTAATAAACAGGCGAGTGAGCACGATAAACGCTGCTTTATTTTGTCGCTCACAGAGCAAGGTAAAGTTCTTTTTGATAAGTTATTAGCCTCAGAGAAAAAAATAAATAATCAAATGTGTAAAAACTTAAACCCTCAACAAATCAAAGACTTTTTAGATACCGCACAACAAATGATCAAAAACATGGATTGATCAGCCATACATTTCTTGGCATAACTTACACAAAACGCATATACTGTACACTTATACAGTATATGCGTTTTAGGTTGTGTTATGTTTGTCATTCCCATTTATATAGAAGCAGGCGTGTGTGGTTTTGAATCCCCCGCAGCGCAGTACACCGAGCTAGGTGTAACCCTTGATGAGCTTTTAATAAAGCATCCAGATGCTACGTTTATTGGTATTGCATCGGGTAACTCTATGCAAGAAGTCGGAATTTTTGAAGGGGACTTATTAGTAATCGACCGTGCAGAGCCTGCAGAAAATGGTGACGTTATTGTTGCTAACTTAAATGGTCTTTTTGTATGCAAACTACTTGATAAAACCAATGCGAGGCTGCTTTCGGCTTCTTCTTTACATAAGCCTGTACAACTAACCTCTTCAGACGAATTTCAGCTAGAAGGCGTAGTAACGCTATCAATAAGAATGCACAGGCAAAGCCCAGAGTTACTAAAATGTATGCCTTAGTTGATGCTGTGTCATTTTATGCCAGTGCCGAAAAAGTATTCGACCCTGCTATTCGCTCCAAACCCGTGGTTGTACTTACCAATAACGATGGCTGTGTATGCGCTATTTGTCCTATTGCTCGGCGCTTAAATATTCCTAAATTTGGCCCGTACTTTAAAGTTAAGCATTTACTTGAGCAAAATAACGTAGTTATTCGATCTAGCAATTATGAGCTTTACGCTGATTTAAGCGACAAAATGATGAATATTATTGGCCGCTTTTGCGATACACAGCACATATACAGTATTGATGAATCGTTTTTGCACTTTAATGGCTACACATCATTAATTAAAGACTGGCATGAATACGGCCATACAATAAGGCGCACAGTATGGCGCGAAACAAAGCTTCCTGTAGGTGTTGGTTTTGGCCCGACCCCTACTTTAGCAAAAGCCGCTAACCATGCCGCTAAAAAGCTCAGTGGCTTTAATGGTGTTGCAGTAATAAATAGCGAGCAAACTCGCCAAGCTATTTTACAAAGAATGAGCTGCGAAGATGTGTGGGGAATAGGCCGGCGACTAGCTAAAAAGCTTAAAATAATGAATATACACACCGCTTGGGACCTTGCTCAGCAAAACCCTAAAGCAATGCGCCGTGCATTTAGTGTGGTTGTTGAACGTACAGTAAGCGAACTTAACGGGATAACATGTTTAAACTGGGACGATGTACGACAAGACAAGCGAGAGATTTATTCGACCCGTAGTTTTGGAGAGCGCATATGCGAGCCAACAGCCCTTAAAACGGCGCTAATTAACCATGTAACCACAGTGGCTAATAAACTAAGAGCGCAACGTTCGCTCACCTACCAGCTTTATATTTTTGCAGCCAGTGGCGCGCACGAAAACAGATATTATAAAAAGTCGTTTGTATATAAGTTCCCCTCACCCACTAACGACACCTGCGTGATGGCTAATGCTGTATCTGAGGTATTTAATAATATTTACCAACCGGGAGTTCGGTTTTATAAGTGTGGTGTGGGCGCGGTAGAGCTAATATCAGAACAGTTTCAGCAAAATGACTTATTTAATAAGAGCCCTGATAATCCAAAGCTTATGCAATGCCTAGACACAATTAACAATCGATACGGAAAAGGGATGCTCAGCCTTGCAAGCAGTAAATTAAATGACCGATGGCACATGAACCGTGATTTTTTATCGCCGCAGTACACTACGCGTTGGCGCGATATCCCTAAAATATACTGCGAATGATTTACTACTTACTAGATGCTTTATTTGCTCTCGTCTGCTTTTTTAAATGTGCACTCTACACTAGGTTCGCTTAATGTGTATTTTAGTGTGTTATCAGCTAAGAATTTGATACTTTGACTGATTGTTTTTTCGTTTGCAGGGTTTTCACAACGGCTCATTCTTAAACCGTTTTCAAGGCCATCACTTTTATATTTAAGCGTACTGGTTATAAAACAAAAGTTTGGTTTTTTAATAGTGCGAGTACCATTGTGGAGCGATCCAAATACAATTTGTTCTCCAAGTTTAAAACCTGCACTTAAATCACTTTCGTCTGTCAAACTCAAATCGCTATTAACGCATAACCCTGAATTGGTCGACACAACTTCGTATGCCCCCAGTTTTGACTTTAAAAACGGTATAAATCGTGTTTTATTACTCGGCTCAGAAAAAGCATTTGCACTTGTAAAAGCGACAGTTAATAAAGCGAGTGTTAAATATTTCATTTCGTGGGTGTATCCTCGTGAGTCAGCGTGTTAAATAATAGCAAAATGCCTAATCACTTAGCTTTTATAACTTTTAACAACTATAACAGAGATTTACTATAAAAGGAGAGAAGTCGTATTACAGGAGCGAGCGCGTGAGTAGGACGCGGAAGCTTTGCTCGGTTTTTACTTATTCTTACTAGAATAACCCAGGAGCAGTTGTCGAGCCCACTAGTTTACAAATTTCGCGCCGCGATTAAATCCTTCTTGGATCGAACAAATTCAACCACCAAAGGTAAACATGCCCTAGATACTCATTACAAACCATTTTGTTGTTAAGCACTTTATCTAATACGTACTTAAACAACAAAACGATTTATACCAATGCGCTTAATTGTAAGGGTCAATTGAACTCATTAGATTGTTTAACTAGTTATACGAATTGGTATTTATTTTATTGCCAGTACTTTGCAAATAATAAAGGGTAGCTTTGCTTTAAAAACTTAGGTTTGTCTTTAAAACGTTTACCTTTGGGTTCATCACTGCCAGATGGGATAAACGGCAATTCGTCTTCACTGCGTTCTTCAAATAATAAACCGGCTATTAAGTCATACTCATCAATGTACGGATAAGGCTGCTCGTTTAAGTAATAAACGGGTGTACACTGCGCTATCGAATCAGCATTTTCTAAGGCGTTTTCGAAAACTGTTTTACCGCGCGAAATTAACCAACATCTAAATTCGCTAAAACCGTAATCGTCGTTACATCCAGCCATAACAAAGGCGGCGCCAAACAAATCCCAGGTAAAGCATTTGCGCATATGTATGCCAAAATGCTTATCAAAATCAATAAGGTGTTGATCGCTTAAATCATTAAGTTTAGTTTTTAGGTTATCGCTAGCACTTTGCGGATCGAGCCCTAAATCAGGCGTTGTTACTAATTCCCAAAAAGCCTGTTCTGTTAACGCTGCCATTATAAAATCTCTTTTACTCGGCCAACTTGACCATCTTCTAAACGCACTTTAATGCCGTGAGGGTGATTAGGTGACTTTGTTAAAAGACGCTCAACAACACCTTCGGTTAACGTACCGCTGCGTTGATCTTCTTTTAATACAATATTTACTGTGATACCTGGTGAAATTTGCGAACGCGTAGGAACAGCCATAATTTAAACCCTAAAAATAATTTATCTAATTATAACGTCCATGTGCTATCAAACCAACAAAAGCTCTGTTAATTGGCGGAAAATGAAATATGTGCTGGTTTTGCGTTCAACTTAATACTCGTAAGCTCTTTGAGTATTATATTTGTTAATTCGTTAAGTTGCGGTTTTGCACTTTCAAGGGCTATATCATCGTTAAAATAGCACTGTACTTTTAACGTATTGGCCTCGTTATTTAAGTCAATGGTATGCGTTAGATAATCAAAACCAATTACGCTTTCTTTTATTGCCTCGCATGCATTAGTAAGTGCTAGTCGAATGTGCTTATCGCGCTGCTTTTGAGTTTTAGTCATAAATATAAAGGTTACTTATTTAGTTTCTGCTTGTTGCTGTTTTTTAAACTCTTCGTAGTTAGAGTCTTGTTTATCTAGGCATTCGTAATATTCTTTGTCGGCTTTATAGTTACATTCATCAAGGCGCGCCGATTGAACTTCATGAAAACGCGCGTCAGAGCTACAACCAGCTAAAACACATAATCCAACAATAAGTAATGCGCTACTTTTTAGTTTATTGATAAACATTAAATTTCCTTACACTTTCTATATCGAAAAAGCGTTAAATTATTACAATATTATTGTATATTAGCGCCATAAAATCTTAATCCCAAAGGATCTATTTCTATGATGTCGCAGTTACAAAAGTTGTTTCAGCGTATAGACAAAAGCAAGATATTTCAATCATTTGTTATAGCTGTAATTATTGTTTCTGCTCTTACAGTAGGTGCACACACTTACTCACTACATCCTACCGTAGAGCTTGCTCTAAATTGGATGGACGTTGGCATTACCGCATTCTTTTTAATTGAACTAATAATCCGCTATGTTGCAAGCAAAGGCATAAAACACTTCTTTTCGAAGGGGTGGAACATATTCGACACCATCATAGTATTGGGCAGTTTATATCCTGCTGCTGGCTCTACTATGTTAATTGCTCGTCTACTGCGCATATTTAGAGTATTGCGATTGGTATCGATGATCCCAGAGCTGCGCTTATTGGTTAATTCACTCCTTAAAGCTATTCCGCAAATGGGTTATATAGCCCTATTAATGTTTGTTATTTTTTATATATACGCAGCAATGGGCAGCATGATGTTTGCTGAAATAAACCCCGTACTTTGGCAAGACGTATCAATCTCAATGCTTACCTTATTTAGGGTGGCAACGTTTGAAGATTGGACCGATATAATGTACGAAACAATGGCGGTGTACGAACTAAGCTGGATTTATTACCTTACGTTTATATTTTTAACCGCATTTGTATTTTTAAACATGATGGTAGGTGCCATTTTAGAAGTTATGAGTGAGGAGCACCGCAAAGCACGAGAAGAGCTCGCAGATGATAGCTCATTACCTGCAACGCAAGGGCAAGTAAACGAGCTGCAATCACAAATTGCTGAGCTTAAAGAGCTTTTGAGTAACCGCAAAAACTAATCTGTTCAGAGTACTAAAGCACCCACTTAAAGTTTAAAAAGTGGGTGCCGTTTAAAATTCTAATTAAACTAAAATTACCAAAGCGCTTTAATTTCCCTCGGTATTAGATTTATTATCTGTATCTTCAAAAGAAATAACGTTATCGACTTTCATTTTAAAGGCATCAAAAAAAGCATTTTTTAGCACCGAAATAACTGCTTGGAAAGTCGATACATCTGCATTATCCAATTGCCCCTCTATGGGAATACGTGCAGCTACAAGCTTAGATTCATCGTTTTCAAGTATAGAGCTGAGCAAATCAACACTACCTTCAAATATGGCCGTAAATATTCCATCGTCATCTTTTTCTATATCTTCACGCCACGAAAACACACTCAAGTTTTGAACGCCCGCTTTTACATAACCATTTAAGTTATTATCTTTAGCTACAAGCTCCATTGCTCCATCAATGCCACCGGCTTCAATATCAAACGGTGTGTACACTTTAAATACAGTGTCTAAATTTTTAACTGAAAAACGCTGTACCTCTGCGTTTAAATCAAAATTAGCCTGTTTGCTAAAAGGGTCTAATTTGCCATTAAGCTTTAATGCAGCCTGCCCCATTAATGCTCCCTCTACGTTTAGAGTAGTCACAAGTGTTTTTGATAGGTTTTGCGCATTCGTTATATTTTCAATTTTGGCGTTAATACTTGATATAAAAGTAGGATTTTCACCGCTGTTAGTTGAATTAACTAAGGTTAACTTTCCTTGCTCAATTGTTAAGGTATCAATAGAAAACAGTACTAAGTTATTGGCGAGCCCTACCCAGGTAGTTTCGTCTTTTACTTGTTTATTTTGCTCAGAAGCATTGGGGTCTTTATCGTAAATAACTATTTCAGGACGCGTAAAGGCCATGTTTGTTACTAAATTACCCTTTAAAAGGGCTGACCACGCGAGTGAAAAATCAAGAGTTTGAATACTCAGTAAAGGCTTCGGAGCTGAAGTTGCATCAACAGCGTAAATTTCAACGTCGTCAATTGCGTAGGCACCGCGATATAAAAACAAATCTACATCACCAACATGCCCCGTAACACCTTGCGTATGTTTTAACTGATAATTTACGTAGTATTGAACTACATAAGGCGCGGCTATTCGCATTAGTATAAGCAATACAATCAGCGCTATTACACCTTTAAAATATTTGGTGTGAAATGTTGTAGATGAAAAATGCATTGTAATTTCCTTTGCTAAAAACCAGGGCCTATTGACCTTTAAGGATTAAACTCTGTTCTATGTAGGGCAACGTATGTTTGGCATTTATGCTGCGTTATCGCCTATTTATGAAGAACAACCACACAACATAAACTCAACCATACCTAAAAACCAAACGTACGGCTGCACATTTAACCTCGAAAGATAAACAGGCTCTAATTAGTTAAACTTTTTAATTAAGTACATAAATAAACGTGTAAAAATTACTAATATTTGTAACTTAAGTACCTGTTAGGTATAAAATTACAAATAGAGCAAAGCCATATAAGCTTAAACTCTAAACTACAGTCACTACAGCAAGGGATATACCACTATTCAAATACACCGCTTAATGAAATGATTCCCATCCTTATCTATCTATACTTTTGCCAACTAATAACCTGCATTGATTCGAATAAACTGCTTTCATCTACTAAAGTAAAATTAACGCAAACAAGAATAAAAATACATGAACCCTGTTTTTTATATATTAGTTACCCTATTTTTAACCAGTGTTATTTGGTCTGTCATATTTTTAATGTCGTGGTTTACGTTAGGTAAAAAGCAATATGCCATGCTTTGGACAATCGCATTCGCACTCTCTGCATGCCAATGGGCAACAATATTAGCAGAACCATTATTTGACTCTCACACACTATATTGGATGTTAGGAAGCAGCTTCTCAGTAGGCTCTGTGCTACTTGGTACATGGGGGCATTGCATTAGGGTAAATTCGAGTATAAAAATTCGCTATTTAATCATCTCGGCAATAGTAACTCTTGCTGCTGTTTATTATTTTACAGCCATAAATGTGCATGTTGGCTTATTTATGTCGTTGTATGTGTATTACGATGTGATCTTACTGATACTAAGTGCGGTTATTATTTTCAGGCATAAGCAAAAATCACTCCCTGCTGAAATAGGCGCTAGTATTACTTATACGCTATGTGGATTACTTTTATTTGTTGCAGCAAGCATAGCGTTACTACAAGGTAGCCAAGTAAATGAAGAATATATAGCGCTGTATACGTTAATTAATTTTATGACAGTCCCTGCTGCTCATGTAGGCATGGCCGTATTTATAATATTCATAATGGCGTCTGATTTAGCCGAAAAAATGAACCATCTTGCAATGACTGATGTACTTACGGGCTGCTTAAATAGGCGTGGGTTTTATAATAAAAGCCAAGAGCAACTAAAAGATAAACTTAATAATTATAAGTACGTAAGCTTAATTTATTGGGATATAGATAAATTTAAAAAAATAAACGATGAGTTTGGACATGCAGGAGGTGATGTGGTGTTAGTAGAAGCGGCGAAAATAATGCAAGACTGCATAAATCCAGATGATTTGTTTGGCCGAATTGGTGGCGAAGAATTTACCTTATTAATAGCACGTAACGACGAGCCTACAGCTAAAGCATTCCCCGAAAAACTAAGAAACGCACTCGCCAGTAATCCGATTCATTTTAATGATAAAGTAATTAATGTTACGGCAAGTTTTGGCGTAATAAATATTAAATGTAATAAAACCGCAATTGAAAGCGCAATAAATGAGGCAGATAAAGCACTCTATCATGCTAAAAGTGGAGGGCGTAATCAGGTAGTTCATATAAGCGAATTAAGTCAATAAAAGTTCATTATTACTAAGGCCTACCTATCTTTTTAGGTTGAATTTTCGGCAGCATCTTTAGGCAAATAGCATTAAAAAAACGAGGCGTATTGCTCCGTTTTAAGTTATTTTCATATGAATGTAAGCTAATAGAATAACACAAAAGAAGTTACCGCTCGCAGCGAGCAAGAAACACACGGCACGCTTAAATCGAACCTAGATAAAACAAACTTTGAGTCTAAAAAGTCAGCGTTCTAACTAATAAGTTTAAGCGCATCGGCAAATCTAACTGGTTTACTGAATATAAAGCCTTGGTATTTATCAATTTGTAAACTTTGTAATAACGTTAACTGAGCTGTGTTTTCTACGCCCTCCGCTATTACTTGGCAACCAATCATGTGCGACATGTTAGTTACCGCAGATACAATACTTTTATCTTTTGAGCATTCACAAATATTATCAATGTAAGATTTATCTATTTTAATATAATCAACTGATAGCTCTTTTAAAACTGATATAGAAGAAAAACCAGTACCAAAGTCATCTATTGAAATACGTACACCGGTATTTTTTATGGCCGTAATCACTTTTGACAAATACGGTAAATTTTTAATCATCACTGTTTCTGTTATTTCTAAATGGACATTGTATGGTTTAACTGCGTATCTATTTAAAAGCCCAACCAAAAATTCTAAAAAGTTATGGTTTTCTAGTTGCAACACCGACACATTAATAGACAGTCCAATATTACTATTTACCGCATTTAACTTACTTAGGCTCGCAATAGCTTGCTCAAGTACAAACTCACCTAATATATTAATTTTTCCATATCGCTCAGCAATATCTATAAATTCTGAAGGCGGAATAAATTCATCATTAAATTGCCAACGAAGTAGTACTTCAAACGTGGTTATATCGTTTGTAGTTATATCAACAATAGGTTGATAGCAAAGATGAAAATCACCTTTTTCTACACATTCTTTAATCGAACTACGAAGTACTTCTTCTCTTTTAAGCGATTCATGCATCCGCTCGTCAAATACCGATATTTCGTTACGGTTTTTCTTACCTTCGTACATAGCAACATCAGCGTATTTAATCGCGTCTTCAAGGATAAATTTTTCGCGCGTAAAATACAGCCCAACCTTAAAAGAAGGGTTTACTTGATAGCTATCCATACTCACTGTTTTCGTTAAAGTTTTAACTAATCTAAAAACACAGTCAAAAAGCTCGTCTTCGGTGTTATTACGAGAATAAAAAATAAACTCGTCCCCTCCCCATCTACACGCAATAAAGTCGCCTTGAGTTTGTGTTTCAACTAAGCGTTTACCTGTTTGAGCTAATACAAAGTCACCAAAATCATGGCCATATTTATCGTTGATGATTTTAAAGTCATCCATATCTAAAAATAAAACAGCTTTAATATCATCGTTTTGATCGGCTAAATCAAGTTCAACATTAGAAACAAAACTTCCCCTGTTAAACAATTTAGTTAGATTGTCTTTTTGCTCTAAAAGGATTATTTTTTCAGTACGAACTTGCACTTCATTTTCTAAGTTTTCAATGAATTGATCTAACTTAAGTTCATTATTAATGGATGACTTTACATCTTTTGCACTGCGTATAGCCGTTACAAAACATAAAATAAACCATAAAACGAGTCCTAAAACACCTAATACATTTTCATCTTCTATTGGCTGTAAAAGTAATAAAATACTAAATGGAACCAACAAGCAGGTTATGTACGACAGTGATGAACGGATATCAGAGGCTAAAACATTAACACCGCCACCAGCTAGGGAGCTAAAAACAACCAGAGAGACAAATTTCTCCTGTATTCCCATGTTTTCATAAAACAAAATAGGAAAAGCAGCCCACGTTAAAGCAGTTAATAATAAACCAATAAAATACAGATGATATTTAAAAGCATGGCTGTTGTTAACAAATACATGGCTGGCTATTCGAAGTAATGAAATAAATGATAACGTAAAAAGCCAGTAAAATTTTTCTTGCGAGGCGCTGTGGTTAATACTGCTAAAAATAAGAAA
The DNA here is from genome assembly GCF_011378815.1 of Pseudoalteromonas sp. 31A1. Classification (NCBI taxonomy): domain Bacteria; kingdom Pseudomonadati; phylum Pseudomonadota; class Gammaproteobacteria; order Alteromonadales; family Pseudoalteromonadaceae; genus Pseudoalteromonas; species Pseudoalteromonas sp. 31A1. The sequence continues at coordinate 100,392 of NZ_WTKY01000005.1, forward strand.
ACAAGAAACAACCGTGTTTATAGCAATTGCAGAACTAAAATAGGAGCTAACAAATGCTAATCGCTTATTGGCAAAGTTATTTATATGAGAGGTCATTAATGTTACTTGAATAGGCTGTTTCACAATGTAAACAGTTTACTTAAGTTCAATAATAAACAACAGTGAACATTCATAAAAAAGTATTGTTTAAGCCTCTTAAGCTGTTTTATAAGCCATTAAACTAAAAAGGGCTGGCAAATTGCCAACCCCTTTTGTTAATACTGATTATATATTACTCATCATCAACAATTATGCGTAGCATACGACGAAGTGGCTCTGCCGCTCCCCATAAAAGCTGATCGCCTACTGTAAATGCGCTGATGTATTTTGGCCCCATCGCTAATTTACGAATACGGCCAACAGGAATGCTTAAAGTGCCTGTTACTTTAACGGGTGTTAAATCTGTTGAGCTAATTTCACGCTCGTTCGGAATTACTTTAACCCACTCGTTATGAGACGCTAAAATTTCTTCAATTTTTTCTACGCTCAAATCTTCACGTAACTTAATGGTCATCGCTTGAGAGTGACAACGCATAGCGCCAATACGTACACATAAACCGTCAATAGGTACTGGTTGCTTTGAAGAGCCTAAAATTTTATTCGCTTCTACCTGCGCTTTCCATTCTTCTTTTGACTGACCGCTTGGCATAGGGACGTCAATCCACGGGATCAAGCTACCGGCAAGTGGCACACCAAATTGGTCTTGTGGTAAATCACTCGACGCCATCGTTTCGCTTACTATTTTATCAATTTCTAAAATAGCAGAGCTTGGATTATCTATTTTATCTGCAACACTTGCATGAATAGCGCCCATTTGTGCAATAAGCTCTTTCATATTTCGTGCACCAGCGCCCGACGCCGCTTGGTAAGTCATTGGGCTTACCCATTCAATTAGGTCTTGCTCAAATAAACCACCTAATGCAAGTAACATCAACGATACTGTACAGTTACCGCCCACAAAGGTTTTAACGCCCTGCGCTAAGCCTTGTTCAATTACATCTTTGTTTACAGGATCAAGCACTATTATGCTGTCCTCACTCATACGCAGTGCTGAAGCTGCATCAATCCAGTAACCATCCCAACCAGACTCTCGAAGTTTTGGATATACCGCATTGGTGTAATCGCCGCCTTGACACGTAACAATAATATCCATTTTAGCAAGTTTGCTAATGTCACTTGCATCAAGTAATGGTTTTGCGTCGCCGGCTATATCTGGGCCTGGTTGACCCGCTTGTGAGGTGGTGAAAAAGGTGGTGTCGATATGGGCAAAATCACTTTGCTGCTGCATACGTTCTAATAACACAGAGCCAACCATGCCACGCCAACCGACTAATCCTACTTTTTTCATTGTTTGTTCCACTGTTTGATTCATAAAAGATGCCTTAATACATTAAAAATTAAATTCATTGCGTGAGATTTAATTTTCATTAACGCTAAACTAACACTCGTAGACGGCTAAAACTAGCGAATAAAACAGAACTTAAATATTTTTCATACTGAGCATAAACACAAAAAGCTCTGTATTAAAATACAGAGCTAATAGATAGTGACGTTTATTATTTCATTGCTAGAGTTTTATTTAAAATAAAGCTTAAAACTCATAGCTATAACTTAAACTAAACTCAGTGCCGGTGTCTTGTCCCCAAAGGGTAAGACCTTCTTGTTCAATTTCTTTTTCTTGGCCAAGCATATTCTTAACCTTAAAATTAACTTTAGAGTTAAAGTTAGGGAAGTAAGAATAAACTAAATCAACTGAGTGAAACGACTTTTCTTCTGCATCTTCATTACCACGTGTACCAGGTACAATTATACGAGGACCAAACACATTATAAATTAATGAAGTAGAATGAAATCCATCATCTGAGTCATAGCCCATTTGTAAGTTTGCAACCCACTCAGAGTGACCAACTAAACGACGCTCATTGTTAGTTACAATATTCGATACCGTATCGGCCTCAAGGGCTTCTTTAAGCTGTGTTTCAAACAGTGAGTCAACACCGTCTGAATCATTAATCCCCAAATTAACACTTGAGTCAGATAGCGTAACGTTGCCTGACAAAAATGCTGAAGACCACTCTTTATTTATAAAGCCAAAGTCAGTTAAAAAATCAACTTCAATACCCGACAATTTACCCGACTGAGCATTTGCTGTTAATAACTGTGGAGATGCTCCCCCTACGCCCGCAAGCTCAACCATTTCAATTGGGTTTTCAATGTCTTTATAAAACAATGCAACAGAAAGGTTATTACCTGATGGCATATACCATTCAAACCTAAAATCAACATTTTTTAAATTAGAGCTTTGTAAACTTGGAGAACCACGCACTAGAAACTCAGTTAACGGGTCAACAAAGAAAGAAGAGCTTACATCACGTAGATCAGGGCGAATGGTTGTTTCACTTAAATTTAAGCGAAATTGCATTTCTTCATCCATGATGTACGTAACAGCTAAAGAAGGAAAAAAGTTATCTTCATTAATAGCTACATCTTGAATTTCTTGTAGCGTATTTTCAAAGAAATTAGTATGCGCTTCATAACCGACTGATACTTGTGAAAAATCTTCCCATCTAACGCCACCAGTAAAACGCCAAGTGTTTTGATAAAAGTAATCGGCCATAAAATAATAAGCATCTAATTTATGCGCTGCACTGTACTTATCACCATCAGTGGTACCGTCATCAAAAATACCTGAGCCAGTTACACTTGAATAAAAAGCGTCATCCGCCGTGTTTTCATCAGCAAAAATATCGCTTACGTTAGAACCGAACGAATATTCATCATTTATACCACGGTGCGTAATGCCAAACTTCACATTACTTGCATCACGTTTTTTCTCTGAAAAATCGCCGCCTATTTTTAACTCAAGCTCATAGCCGTCACCATAAAAAGGCATACCCATATTCCAGCCAAACGTTTCAACATCATCGTGCAACACTTGATACTCACGCGTAATATTAGTAGCCGCTACATCTTGCAGTTGTTCAGATTCTAATACGCCATCAACAATATTTTGCTGATAAACAACATCTAATCCACCAGGCGCATTACGGTTAGCTCGGCTTAAACCACCATACCAATCAAAAAACAGATTATTTAATTTTGGAAAGTTATGCGTCCCTTTTAACTGAGTTGAAAACATTTCGCGTTCTTCATACGTAATATCAACTCGGCGTAATTCAGTAACACCTTCTTCTGTTTCGTTGGCATCAAAGTAATCGCGGTTACGAACACGATCGCTCATGTCATGAAGTGCAATATTAGTCAGTTCAAACTTATGATTTGAGTTAAACTCATACCCTAAGTTTAATGTGCCACTCCAACGAACATTTTGTTCTGTAGATGTACCATCGTAATACTGCGCAAAACATTTGTCTTCACAGCCTAAACTACCAAGGCTAGAACCACTTTGTTCTTGAACAACTTCCCATTCATTATCGTAAGACACTGCCGCAAGCACACCAAAAGTACCGACCTCACTTTCAAATCTATCACCTAAGGCAATAGAGAAATTCATAGCAGGGTCAACATCCTTTTCTGAAATACCTACATCCCAATCAAGCGATTGAATCAGGCTTTTACGCTCAGCTAACGTAGTGTTTATATTACCCTCAAGACCAGCGTCACTAGTAAGCGCAGTAGTAAAAACATCAGATAATCCGCGTGAACCGTCATCTCGCCCCATCCAATCGTCATCACCGCCACTGTAAAAGTAACCAGTGTCACTATTAGACGTATTATATGATGTGCCTACTTGCACTTTAAATAGGAAGTCAGATGGAATTGATTTAGTGCGAATATTTACATTACCACCACCAAAATGCGCTGGCATATCCGGTGAAAACGATTTTTGCACACTCAAGCTTTCAATAATTTCAGATGGAAATAAATCCAAAGGAACTACTGAGCGAGTAGGATCAGGACTTGGTACATACATGCTATTTAGCTGAGTACTTGAGTAGCGCTCCCCCAAACCACGCACATAAATAAATTTGCCATCAACTAACGTTAAGCCAGTAACACGACGAAGTGCAGAAGCCGCATCGCCATCACCGGTACGTGATATTTGGTCTGCACCCATAATATCAGCAACAAACGCTTGGTTTTGACGTTCTTGCAGTACAGCACCCGCACTGCCCTTTAATCGCTGCCCTACAGCAACAACTTCTTCTATTTCTTGCTCTTCTACTTGCTGCTCAGCAGCCGTGGCTGTATTTACTGATAAACCAAGTAACGCAGCCATTACAGCGTAGTTTAACTTTGATAAAGCAAGTGTAGAGGGTTTAAAAGATTTCATTTTTATACTCCGAAACAAAACAAGACATTAGCCGAGCTTTCGCTCGGCTATAATGTGGTTTGGGTTAAAGGCCTACTTTTACCCAACCTGCTGTCCAGTCTGTTTGTGCATCCATTGCACCAATGTAATCTACTGTATCAAAGTAACTATCTAAGCTTGATGAATCAAAGCCATTACCAAGTAGTAACGACTCAGCAGTTGGCATATATCCATTATCTGCTAGCCCAAGGTCAGCGGCTGCTTGAACTGAATTACCTGCTTGTTCTAAGAACCAAGATTCAACATTACCTGCACCAATTGCCTGCGTACCAAAGTTGTTAGCGGTTTCACACGCAACAATTGAGTGAGTAACAGTTAATGTACCGTCCTCTGCTCGCGGCGCTGAATCAGAGCCTACTCGTAAACAGTTTGAATAGTCTGCACCACCTGTAACCACTACGTTTTTAAGCATACCCGCAGTACCTGCACGTAAGCGGATACCATTTACACCCACATTACCAATAATTGTTACATTAGAAATAGTTGGCATTGTTAGTGGCGTTGCACTTGAATCAAACTCAGAGTTATCTGCTTCAATTGCATTGTCGCCCTCTGAGTCTGATTGTTTGATCAGTACATATTGCGCTTTACCCGTCCAACCGAATGACCAGTCGAGTGAATCATCACCTATGCTTGTTAAAACAAGGTGACTAATATTTGCAGTACCACCAAAAAATTCAACACCATCGTCTAGATTTTCATGAACGTGAATGTAATCTAGTTCAGTCTGACGACCAACACCCGCAAGTGTAATACCGTTAAGTTCATCGCCATTACCCAGCGTTTTACCCGCTTGCTTAACTGCAACATACTTTAGCGTACCTGAATTATCTTCAGGGTCATTACCACCGAACTGGCCTGCGTCACCTTCAGCAGACACACCACAACTGGCAAGTTCTTCTGCGGTAGCTTCACCTTGTTGGTCGCCACATGAGTTAGCAGGTGCATTACCCAATAATACTAAACCTCCCCATTGACCAATCGTAGTTTCGCCGCCCGTCATATCCTGGATTGACGTCATAGTAATTGGTTGATTTACACTGCCTACCGCTTCAATTTTAGAACCACGGCGAACAACTAAGAAGTCATCACCCGACTCACCAATTAATGTTGTACCAAACTGAACATAAAGTGTTGTGTTGTCAGCGCGGTCATTACCAACGGCTGTACGTCCTTTTAAAATCCAATGCGCATCGTTAGTCAGTGTTACATCAGATGTAAATACAACATCAGAGGTTAATTGATATACAGGTTTGTCTGTAATTGTAGGGAAGCTAGCAGAAACATCGGTTGCAAGTCCTTGTGCTAATGCATTAGCAATATCGTCAGGAAAGCTTGGTGTAATAGCAACTGTCCAACCATCCATCCAATTATTATCGCCATCAAATGCGCCGATGTAATCTGTTTTGGTAAAGAACGAGTCAAGCTCTGATGAATCCCCACCAGCACCTAATAAAGGTGAACCCGATTTTGGTGTAAAGCCGTCTGTCGCTAAATTAAGTGCTGAAGCCGTAAGCGTTAAGTTGCCCGCTTGACCTTCAAACCAAGACTGCACATTGCCACTACCAATTGCTTGTGAACCAAAGTTATTATCTTCACTACATGCAACTGCTGAGTTTTCGATAGACAACTCACCCGATTCTGCATTAGCAGCAGAGTCTGAGCCTACACGTAAACAGTTTGAGTAACCTTCAGGGCCCGTTATAACAACATTTCGTAGCACACCTGCAGTACCTGCACGTAAACGAACACCGTTAGTACCATCAGCACCAACAATTGTTACGTTAGAAATAAGCGGTTTAGTCAATGGTGTCGCATTTGAATCGAATTCTGAGTTATCAGCTTCTATTGCGTTATCACCCTCAACTGAACTTTGTTGAATATAGATATTTTGTGCACGACCCGACCAACCAAATGACCAATCGAATGCATCGTCGCCAATATCAGTTAGTACAATGTTACGAACATTAACTGTGCCACCAAAAAACTCAACACCATCATCTAGGTTTTGGTGAATTTGAATGTATTCAACTTTCGTTTGTGAACCAACACCTGCAAATGAGATACCGTTAAGTTCATCGCCATTACCCAGCGTTTTACCTGCATGTTTAACAACAATATAACGAAGAACACCTGAGTTATCATCGCTAATATCACCACCAAACTGACCAGCGTCACCCTCAGCTGATACACCACAGTTAGCTAATTCTTCAGCTGTCGTTTCACCGGTTTGATCGCCACAAGAGTTAGCGGGTGCATTACCTAATAATACCAAGCCGCCCCATTGACCAATCGTTGTTTCAGCGCCTGTTACATCTTGAATAGATGTCATAGTGATTGGCGCAGTTGCATTACCATTGGCATTAATTTGTGAACCACGACGTACAACTAAAAAGTCATCACCTGTTTCACCAATTAGCGTTGTACCAGCTTGAACATATAATATAGTTGCATCTGCACGGTCATTACCAACGGCTGTACGACCATTTAAAATCCAATGTGCATCGTTAGTAAGCGTTACATCTGCTGTGAACGTTGTATCTTCAGTTAAACGGTATACTGGTTTATCTGTAATTGCTGGAAATTCACTAGAAACATCTAATGCTAAGCCTTGTGCAAGCGCGTTATCAATATCAGTAGGGAAGCCGCCATTAATACCGACAGTCCAACCTTCCATCCAGTTAGTTGAACCATCAAAAGCACCAATTTGACCATTTGCGATAAGCGGTGAACCAGCAAGTGGCGTGTAACCGTCATCAGCAAGCATAAGCTCTGCAGGCGTAAGTACTTGGTTACCGTCTTGACCTTCAAACCAAGATTGAACGTCGCCACCATTAATTACTTCGCTGCCAAAGTTATTTGCCGTTGTTTGACACGCCACAATAGAGTTTACAATCGTTAGTGTGCCATCTTCAGCGCGAGGAACTGAATCAGACCCTACACGTAAACAGTTTTCGTAAGTAGCTGGACCCGTTACAAATACATTTTTAAGAGCGCCCGCAGTACCAGCGCGTAGACGAATACCATTATTACCTTCTGCACCGACGATTGTTACGTTAGATATAGTAGGCAGTGTTAATGGTGTGGCGCTTGAATCAAACTCAGAGTTATCAGCTTCAATAGCGTTATCGCCTACGTTAGCCGCTTGTTGAATATAAACATTAGTAGCCGAACCCGTCCAACCAAAAGACCAATCAAGTGAATCATCACCAATGTTAGTCAGCACTACATTACTTACATTAACCGTACCACCAAAAAACTCGATACCGTCATCAAGGTTTTCATGAACCTGGATATAATCAACCGTAGTTGCAGAGCCAACACCAGCAAACGTAATACCATTTAACTCATCGCCATTACCAAGTGTTTTACCTGCTTGCTTAACAAGTACATATTTTAGAGTACCAGAATTATCATCGCTAATATTACCACCAAACTGACCTGCATCACCTTCAGCTGACACGCCACAGTTAGCAAGTTCGTCTGCTGTTGCTTCACCTTGTTGGTCTCCACATGAGTTTGCAGGTGCATTACCAAGTAATACCAAACCACCCCATTGGCCAATTGCTGTCTCGCTACCCGTAACATCTTGAATTGACGTCATCGTAATTGGCTGGCTTGCAGTGCCGACTGATTCAATTTGTGAACCACGACGCACAACTAAAAAGTCATCACCTGATTCACCAATAATCGTTGTACCTTGCTGAATATAAAGCGTTGTACTATCTGCGCGGTCATTACCCACAGCAGTACGACCATTCACAATCCAATGTGCATCATTAGTTAGTGAAACATCAGCAATCAATGTTGTATCAGCACTTAAGCGATACACTGGTTTATCTGTTATTGCTGGAAATTCACTTGAGACATCCGCTGCTAAACCTTGAACAAGTGCATTGTCGATATCAGCAGGGAAACCCGTAGTTGCATTTTGCGAATCATCACGCGATGATGTTTCATCTACTGTACCACTGCCACCTTCAACAACATTAGTAACTGTGTCGCCTTCATTTATTGTTGTGTCGCCTTCAGATACTACTAAGTCACCACCACAACCCGCTAAAGATACTGCAGTTGCAATCAAACTAACTTTAAATAAGTCAGATAATTTCATTGTTCACTCCGTTAAAGTATTTAATTATTTTGTTAAGTGCTTTAAATAAACTCAAGTCACCTTAAAACATTAAGTAATGCTTTAAGGTCACTTGAGTTATCAGCAGCGCCTACCTTACGGTAGCTATATGACATTACAGTTACACTTTAATAAACATAAGATGACAAAGTTATTTACATAAAATTCAAGTGGTTAATTTATTAAAAACATAAAAAACCACACTAAAAATAGTGTGGTTTGGATTTGCGATTATGAAATTATATTTAAAAGTAATTACTAAAGCTTAAAGCAGTGCCGTTCTTAATGTTTCTGCATGCACTTTCTCGCGCTTTACATATTTAATCCATTGTTGTGCTAAACGCTGTGATTTTTTATGTTTTTCGGCTTGTTCGAACGCTAAAATAGAGGCATCAAAATTTTGTAAGTTGTACTGAGCCATACCCAAGGCTACAAATGCATTTGATTCAAAATCAAGTGAGCCTTTATCAAGTGCTTTACGCGCTGCGTCGGCCGCTTCTTCATATTGCTCAGTGTTAACATACACTTCAGCTAAGCGTTGATCATACTTACCACTGGGTGATAAATCGGCTGCTTTTACAAAGTATTTTATTGATTTTTCGTCTTCTTTTGCTTGGATCATCGCCTCAGCTACAAAGGCATAGTTTTTAGCGTTTTGCTCTGCAATCCCTTTTTCAATAGCATCGCTCATAACGTCTGCGGCTTTAAACGCTAAGCCGTTATATAAATACACTTGTGCTAATTGACGTAAATCAGATTTAGAGGTTAAAAAACCTTGTTGGTAAGCCGCTTCAATGACCGCCAATTGTTGTTTTTCTTGCCCTGTTTCGCCATACATACCCGATAACTGCACCCAATACTCAGGCTTATTATAAAGCTTTACCATGCGCTCAAGTACAGCAACAACTTTGTCAGTTTGATTGAGCGAGTAATACATGGCACGCTGTAGCACTAACCAGTTCTCTTTAGGGAATTTTCCTTCGCTATCACTTAAAGCAATCACTTGAGATATGTACTCAAGCCCTTTTTTATAATCTTTTAACTGATAATAAGTTTGAGCTCTTAATAAGTAATAAGCTTCTGTTTTAGGCTTAGTGTTAATACTGTCCCAGTCATCTAAAAATGCGATAACTTTAGTGTAATCACTATTAGCCATAGCCAGTTGCGCCAAACTAAAGGTAGTGCTTAAACGAAGTGACTCAGGAATAGCTTCCTCTGCGACCACTTTTTCAAACGAGGCAATCGCTTTTGGTAAGTCGTTTTCGTTGTAATAAATAAACCCGTAAAAGTTATGCATCATTGCCACTTCATACGAGTTCATGCTTGAAGCACGTTCTTGAATGCTATCAAGTGCCTCAAGGCCTGCTTTAACATCACCATCATCAGCAAGTTTTTGCGCACGAGCAAGCTGGCTATAAACCTTTTCGCGAAGCGCTGGTACACGTTTTGTTTTTTGCTCTTGCTCTGCATATGCAGTAGCTACGTTTAGCCCTGGTATTAGGTTTAAGGCACTTGGTGCAACAATACTTGTACTCACTGCAGCGGTACACAATAAAGTCACTTTCAAAAGTTTAGCCATAGGGTTTAATTTCATAACTGATTTAATAAATGGTTTCATAATCGCCTCGCATTTCTGTCCGTTTACTTGTGGTTAGTTACTTCATTAACCGCTAATTTGGAAAGATATTTTATTCTGAACACCCGCTACTTCAACGGCTTCACCGCTTACTACACGTGGTTTATATTTAAATTTAAGGGCTGCATCCATCGCGGCTCGATCAAACAGTGACTCAGGCTCTGCTTTTACTACTTGTGGGTCGCGTACTGTGCCTTGCTTAGTTACTGTAAACTCAACAATAACGTAACCTTCAATGCCACGAGATAGCGCACGGCGCGGATACACGGGGGCCACTTTTACAATTGGTAAATATTCACCATCACTTGTCTCTAGTGCTAAACCGCCGGCTAAATTTACATCTGCATCTACATTGGCAGCAAAATCAAAGTTATTAGCATTTGCTGTCGCATCGCTACTTTGCATTTGCGGCGACTCCATAGGCGGTGGCGGCTCTTTTGGTGTTGGTGGCTTTTGAGGTTTACGTTCTTTTTTTTGTACGGTTTCTTCTTTTTTCAAACGAACAAAATCAAGTACATTACCCTTTACCGGATCCGTCATAGCCCCTTCACCGCCAGTAATAAGTGCCTGCATGCCTAAAAACAACATAAAGGTCACTACACTGGCTATCACTAATGCAACTAAATATCGCAACATAACTAGCCCTTACGACGCATCTTGTGCGGCAATTGATACATCAAATGCGCCTGCCGCGCGCGAGGCATCCATCACCTTTATTAACATTTCGGTAGTCGCTTTTTTATCCGCTTGAATAACAACGCTACCTTGTGGATTTTCTGCTTTTAAACGCTCGATATTCGCTTGTACTGCACGTACATCAATTTGGCGTTTATTAATCCAAATCTCGCCTGTATCAGAAATAGCCACTAAAATATTTGCACGCTCTTTTTTAACCGCTGTTGCGGCTTCTGGGCGATTTACATCAATACCCGCTTCTTTAACAAAAGAGGCAGTGACAATAAAGAAAATAAGCATAATAAATACAACGTCTAGCATTGGAGTCATGTTTATTTCTTCAGCTTCGTCTTCTTGAAATAGGTTTCCTAACGGTGCTCTCATTTTTATTCTCCTAGGATAAGCGGCTTTATAGAAGCCGCTTATCAAAATTTTGCTTAATGGTCTAAAACCATGCTGTCTTGTAGTAGTTCTACTTCGCGCTTAGCTTTTCGTTGTAAATACGTTGAGGCAAATACCCCAGATAACGCACCTACCATGCCTGCCATTGTCGGGATAGTTGCTTTAGATACCCCTGATGCCATTGAACGGGCACTCCCTGTGCCGGTAATTGCCATTACATCAAACACTTCTATCATGCCCGTTACAGTGCCTAACAAACCAAGTAGTGGGCACAAGGCAACCATCACATTAATCAAAGAAAGATTGGTGTTTAAGCGCATACCTGCTCGCGATATCATCGCTTCGCGTATTTGCTCTGCGTTCCAACTATTACGTTCTGCACGGTTAATCCAATCGGTTTTCACACCCTGTTTATAGCTTCTAAAACCGTTGAAAAAGTAAATAAATCGCTCGAGTATCAATAACCACATCGCGAAGATTAACACCCCGATGACCAAGAGAACTTGGCCACCAGTGTCGAGAAAATCACGGATAGCATTGATTGAATCAATCAATAGCACCATGGTTTATGCTCCCTTCTCGCTACGCTCTGCGATAATACCGGCGCTCTGCTCTTGAATAGTTAACAAAATATTTTTAGCGCGCGTATTAAGTAAGGTGTATAAAAATACCGTTGGTATTGCGACCACTAAGCCGAGTACCGTTGTTACTAGTGCTTGAGAAATACCGCCAGCCATAAGCTTAGGATCCCCAGTACCAAATAAGGTGATTGCTTGAAATGTATTGATCATGCCTGTTACCGTACCTAATAAACCTAACAGCGGTGCAACAACAGAGATGATTTTAATAAGTGTTAAATTACGCGTCACTTTTGGCATTTCACGTAAAATAGCTTCACTTAATTTAAGCTCAAGTGTGTCGTGTGAAACACTCGGAAATTGATCTTTTACTTTCATTACACGTCCAAGCGGATTGTCATCACGTGCAACTGTATCTTTAAGCTGACGACGAATTTTACCGCCCATAATCAATAATGAGAAAAAACGCTCTAGTGATATAAGTAGTGCAATAACACCCACACCTAAAATCACATAACCAACAGTGCCACCTTGATGAACACGCTCTTGGGTATCGGGTGCTTGTACTAATAAACCAAGAATAGAGCCGCCTGTTGGGTCAAGTGCAAATTGCACCACACCGCTTTTAGTGCTTTGTAGCTCTTCTGCTGTTGCAGTAAAGCGCGATACAGGTTGGCGAGTTAATTCGCTCAAAGAATTAGTCGAGGAATTAAACTCTAAATACTTACCGTTTGATATAAGGTTAAATGCGCCCACTCGCACAACTTCTTGCTGTGCTTTAGTACCGCCTTCAACAATGACACTTGCATTAAAACGACTTACTTTGCCTTGCTCGGTCATTTCGCGCTGTAGTTCAAACCATACTTTCTCAATATCTTCTATTGAAGCAAGTTTTGAAGTTGAACCCATTTTTTGAGCAAGGTCATCCATAAACGTACTACGCCCAGCAATCTGGGAAGATATAATTGATGTCGCAAACTTATTACTAGAATCACCTGCTACTTGCTGTAACACGCCAAACAATTCTTTAAGGGAACCCATTCGTTTAGAAAGCGTGTCTGTTAAGTTAGCAAGTTTTACTTCATTTTCTTCAAACTGCGTTTCTAAGCGCTCAGATTCCACCAGCATTTGATTACGCTTTGCTTGGGTATTTTTAAGCGTTTGTACTTGCTCGTTTTGACGAGCAGTAAACTCTTGTTCGCGCTGCTTATTTTGCTCGCTTTGAGCTGATTGACCATTTTCGAGCGTTTTAAGTAATGAATCTAAGTTCATTGGCTCTGCCGCTATACTTGCACCAGTAATGCTTAGGCTTGCAGCAAAAAGAGCTATTTTTGTCATTTGAGTAAACAATTTCATTTTTAACCTCTTATTCTGCTGCATGTACTGGCAGAGTTAACATATCTGGGGCAAGTTGCTTACGCGCAATACGTAAGCCTTTATTAATTTGGCTTATTGTAGAGTCTGGTAATGCTTCAAATGATTTTGTCTCTGCATTCCAACTACCTGCTTTTTTACCATCGCGTGTTAAGTAAATAAGCTCTAAACGGCCAATGCGTAAAAAATCGACTTCACGCTCTTTGTCATCCACGTTTAAAAGTGCGGTATAGGCTTCAATAGTGCGCCCGTAGTCTACTTCTACTTGATAGGCTTCAAGTACACGGCGAAATTTTTCACTTGAATTGATATCAGCACGATTCATCATTTCATTTAAAGATGTAACGCGCTTAGTGCGCTCATCAGCTAAAAATGGAATATCTAAAGATACAAACTGCTCAAGGCCTTCAATCATTCTAAGCATTAGCGGCGTAATTTGACGTTCAATAATAGAAACCTGATCCATAGACAGGTTTAAAGATTCCATCTCTTCTACTTGATTATTTAACTGTTTAGTTAGCTGAGCGTTGTAAACAGCTAAACCATCAATTTCTTTATTGAGGGTTTTAAATTGCTGTAAACGTCCTTGCATTGAATCTGCAATCTTGTCTATTTTTGTTTGTGATTGCGCAGCTGATTTATTAATTTCACTGCTTTTATCAATAACCTTATCTAAATCGTTTGCGTGTACTGCTGCACTTGCGGCCACAATACCAGCTAAGATTAATGGTTTAACGCCTTTCATCGCATACACCTTTACTCGTTAGTTAGCGGATTTGCTAGTTTGTTTTTTTAGGTCATAAACTTTGTTATATAAATAATTTATGACTTAATAATTTCAATGAGCAGGAGTTTATAGATGAAACATGACAAGGATGTTGCGCAAAAAAGTCGCTTTTATGACAATGGTAATAATTAAGACTTACGAGGGGGTTTTTAAGATGATAAGAGCATTTGTTAGCCAAATGCCCTATAAACAGGCTGGATTATTTTAAAATTGAATTAATTTGATTAAGGGAATAATGCCAATCAGTGTAATTTATTTCAATTGGGTATGCTTTATTACCTTTAATAAGCACTAGTGAGGGAAAACCTTGGATTGGTAGTGTACGAACAAAGGATAACTCAGCTTTAAATTCATCATTAAGCTCGCTTGACGTTAGCTGCGCAGTAAACTCATTTTTATCTAAGCCAATTTTTTCAGCCAAACTAATTAATGTACTTTCATCTGACGGGTTTTGCGCATTTAGGTAATAAGCATGTTGAATTGCAGCCACCATTTGAGCTTCTTTATCCGCTTTACGCGCTATAAGTGCGGCTCTACATGCGGGATACGTTGAACGCCTTGGCTGGCAATTACGCCAAAAGTTATAATTAAATTGCGTACCTAACTGCGCTGAAATTTTATGCCAAGTACCCTCAAGCATCTCTTTCATATTTTGTGGCATTGGGTCTTGGCTATCAGGTGCTAATCCACCTACTTTATATTCAATTGCTACTTTACCAGCAAGCTCTGATTTTAGCTTAAGCCAGGTTGGTGAGTAACCCCAACACCAGCTACACATTGGGTCATGAACATATATTAATTTACTTTGAGACATATTAATCCTTCAACTAGTTCGAGACGACACTATTACGACCAGCAGCCTTTGCACTATAAAGAGCTTCATCAGCTTGTTTTAACGAATCATCATAATCAGTTACTTTATTTACTTGGGAAATACCAATACTACAGGTTATTGAAATACGCTGCTTGTCATCAGTAAATATAACGTGCCCTGCAACAGCCTCTCGAAATTTGTTTGCTATTACATTGGCTGTAGCAACAGTAACCTGCGGTAAAATAACAACAAACTCCTCACCACCATAACGGGCCTTTAACGCAGTTGCCAAAAACTGAGATTCAAGGAGCTTGGTAAATTCAATCAATACCGTATCACCAAAATCGTGACCATGCGTATCGTTTAAAGATTTGAAGTTATCTAAATCAATTAACAAAATTGAAAAAGGTAAGTACTGCTCTGGGCGTGTTTGGGCAAGCTTTAAAAAATGAGAGGTAATGAAACGTCTGTTTGCTATACCAGTAAGGGGGTCGGTATAAGCATCTTGTTTTTGCTCGAGCGTAATATCGGCAATAGCCATGTGGCTTTTATGCCTAAAATACTCACCAATAAATGAGAATAAAAACACCATAGAAAAGGACGCTATAAATCGTGTTTTTTCTACGTCGCCATAGCTAACTTGACCAAAATCAGGGCCGTATAAAATAACAATACAAGAAAACAGTAAAGTAAAACCTAACCAAGCACCTAATCTGACCCCTAAAGATGCAAACGTCACTACAGGATAAAACATTAGCCAATATAGCGCGGTGTTGTCTTTACCACCGGTATAAACAAGTGCAACAAACATCATGCACACAATGCTCATACTTATTAATGCCACTACTTGAAGATTACCCGTTCTTATAAAGTAGATAGAACAGCTTATATTTGTAATGTTAACGATAATTAATGAAGCAGTGAGTATCGGTGAGTAAACCTTATAATTCAAAAACACTAATACAGCAATCACCACAATTGATATCCCAATCATGGTAAATAAAGAAAACGCTTTGCGTTGCATGTCTGAGCTATAAACACTGTCGATATTTATTAGACTGAGCCAGTTTGGTTTATTTACATTTTTTTTAGTCATTAATTTTATACTTTAAACTTTTGAACCATATTTTCTAAGGCACTAAACTGCTGTTTTAGTTTGGTACATTCGTTAAGTGTGTCATTTAAGTTAGCCTTGCCTTGTATAGAAAGCGCACTAATTGTTTGAATATCAGTATCTAATAACTTAACAACTTGGTTTTGCTCATCGGTTGCACTGGCTACAGAATGATTTGCATCGTTAATTTGCTTAATAGCTTGTATAACATGACTCATTAAATTGCCGACGGCATCTGCTTGTTGTACGCTTTTTTCACTGTCTTGAAGGCTTGTTTTCATAAGCTCTACAGCAAGGTTTGAGCCTTTTTGTAACTGGCTCACCGTGTCTTCAATTTCTTGCGTTGATTGTTGAGTGCGGTGTGCTAATTGGCGTACTTCATCTGCTACAACGGCAAAACCGCGTCCTGCCTCTCCTGCTCTAGCGGCTTCTATTGCTGCATTTAGTGCCAATAGATTAGTTTGCTCACTTACACCTTTAATAACTTCAAGCACTTGGCCAATGCTGGCTGTATGTGTATTTAAACTATTTATAGTTTGCTGAGCTTTCTCCATATTAGCCGAAAGCTGGTGGATGGTTGCAACACTATGACTTAATGCTTCTTGATTTTGTGTTGAGTGCTCATCAACATTTTTAGCAAGCTGCGATGCACTCTCTGCATTATTTGAAATATCCATAGATGTAGCTGAAAACTGGTTAATAGCCGCTGCCACGCTATCGGTACGCTTGCTTTGGTCGTCATACATAGACAGCGATGAATGTGTTTGTGATACCAAGCTCTCAATTGCTGTATCTAATTGCTCTGTGGACTCTTTTACTTGCTCTATTGAATGCTGAATTTTTTCGATAAAAATATTAAATGAATGGCTTAAGTCGCCAAACTCATCATCATTTTCAACGGTTAAGCGCCTTGTTAAATCGCCTTCGCCTTGTGCTATATCTTTAATGGCATCGTTTAAACGGTTCATAGGCTGCATTAAATAGCGTAATAAAAGCTGCATCATAATAATGATAGTAATGATCCCTATCACCATAAAAACGGCCGCAGTTTGGCCAAAGGTCGATACACTCATATATGCTCTATCTTTATCGATAACAACACCTAGGTACCAATCTACGTTTTCAATACCACTGATTTTTGTAAACGAGATAAGCTTAGACTCTCCGTTTATCTCGTATTGGGTAAACTCACTTTGCAAGGGCGTATTAGTACCAAAAATGTCTGATGTATTTTTTAAGTTTAACTTAGCATTAGGATGGCTTAACACTTGACCTTTGTTATCGAGTAAAAAACCATAACCGAGACCTAAAAAATCAATATCGTTAATAATTTTAGTCACTGTTTGCATATCAATATCGGCACCTGCAACGCCGCTAAACTGGCCATTTTGTAGCATGGGTACTACCGCTGAAATTGTAAGCTCGTTAGTTGTTACATCAATATAGGGAGTTGTAAAAGCGGTATTTGATTTGTTTTCGACTAATTTATACCAAGGGCGAGAGGTCGCATCAAAATCAGCAGGTAAAACAACTGATTGATCGTTTAATATAAACGTGCCGCTAGATTTTCCTATGTAAGTATTTTTAAAGCTTCCAGCAATCTCTGCAGTATTTAATTGTGAAAGGGTGAGGGCTTTAGAATCATTCGCTTTGTGTGTTCTAGCAATTGATATAACTATCGCCAGCTTTGCATTTAACCAACTCGCTATATTTTGCGACACAGATTCGGAATTTTGTTGTAATACTAGGCTTAACTGCTGCTCGGTTTGCTTGCGTATGGCAATGTAGTTATTAACAGTAAATAATCCCAAAACTAGTACTAAAACTAAAGAAGCTGCAATAGTCACCTTAGACGTAAATTTTAACGAGTTAAGCATATAAGCCCTTTTATTATTCTTTCGTTATTAACCTAATACTTTTAGCAAAAATTTACGTAAATGTCCTAAAAATTAAGACTTATAGATAAAGTTTTAATATAAATCAATAGTAAAGTAGTACTTAATTGCAAGGGGCTAAAGGTAATTCGATAATTTAAAGAAAAAATGATGAGCTTGATTATTAAAATGGAACGTTCTTAGTAAATGAAGATTTATAAGTGACTGAATACGTATTCAGTCACTATTTAATAGTCTGTTATTGCCACTTATTTGCTAAGCGAACAACATTTAAACCGTACCAAGCAATAAATATATAACAGAGCATCGGAACAAAAAAGCTTTGCTGTATATTTACTGTATCGGCTATAAAGCCTTGAAGTAATGGTACAAGTGCACCGCCTACAATAGCTAAGCATAACCAACCAGAACCTTTACTGGTCAACGATCCTAGTCGCTCAATAGCAACTGAAAATATAGTCGGGAACATAATTGAGTTAAATAAACCAATTGCCAATACTGAGTATAAAGCGACGTCACCTTGAGTAAAAATAGTGATCAGCAATAGCGCAATAATACTAAATGCATTAAACGCTATAGCTTTAGAAGGTGCTATCTTTTGTAATAATACAGAGCCAATAAAACGTCCTACCATTGCCCCGCCCCAGTAATAACTAATAAGTGCAGCCGCAGTATGCTCTTCAAGCCCTGCAATGTGCGCCTCACCAAAGTAATTAACTAAAAAGCTGCCAATGGCAACTTCCCCGCCTACGTAGCAAAATATAGCAAGTACACCCATAGTTAAGTGCGGTGCTTGAGTTAATGAACGAGATTCTACTGCAGCATTATTTTCCTCTTTATGGGCTTCAATTTCTGGAAGCTTTATAAAGGCAAATATAATAGCGATAAGTAATAAGGCACCAGCGAGCATTAAATAAGGCACTTTTACAGACTCAGCGGTTGCTGCAGAGGCAGCTAGACTACCCGCTGTACCAAAAAATAATAAACCACCTACATAAGGCCCAACGGTAGTACCAAGCGCATTAAGTGCTTGTGCCAAATTTAAACGAGAAGAAGCTGTTTTTTCGCTCCCAAGAGCTGCAACATAAGGATTGGCAGAAACCTGAAGCACCGTTACACCAGCGGCAAGTACAAATAAAGCGCTCAAAAATAGCCAATATTCATGTACTACAACAGCAGGATAAAACAACATGCACCCAATTGAAGCTACAATTAAACCAGTTAAAATCCCTTTTTTATAACCAAACTGCTTAACTAAAATCCCCGCAGGGATAGAAACAATAAAATAAGCACCAAAAAAGCAAAACTGTACTAGCATCGCTTCAAAAAAGCTTAAATCAAATACGCCTTTTAATCGTGGTATTAGTACATCGTTTAAAACAGTAATAAAACCCCATAAAAAAAATAGGGTCGTCATTGCAGTCAGTGGAAACAGATAATTTTTATTTGGCTGTTCGTTGACCGCGAATGATTGATTTGTATTTATTTCACTCACGTCGTTTTCACTCCATTAACAAGTTGAAAACGATTCTACATGTTTATATATAAATTAGTCAGCGCAACAAAGGAACGTTCCAATTTTATGGCTTGCATTGAGTATTTGTCATATTGATAATACGCTCTATCTCGCCACTATTATGAAACTGATAAAGCCCTTCATTTATGTCCTCTAAGACTAAAAGCCATTTAGGTGTAAGCTTACTAATAGCAAAATATAAAGGGTTGTATTGCAGAGGAATGCTTTCTTGCTCAATAGAAGAAAGCAAAGATTGTTTTTCAGGTTTAGTTAAAGAAGAATAAGTTACTGAGAATTTAAGAACTTGAGGGTCGCCTATAATCAAATCAACACGTTTAGCAACCAGAAGCTGAACAAGCTGTAAATCATCAACAGAGGTAATAATTTCAAACTCATTATTATCCATCATGGCATCAAACTCAGGTGTGTTTTGATACCCACGAACAACCCCAATTTTTTGCCCTTTAAGCGATTTTAAGTTTCCAGTGAAACGATCCTTATCACCTTTTCGTTTTAAAAATGCAATTTCGCCACCTTTAAACGAATTAGATAAACCAAGTAATTCTCGACGTGTTTTACCATTAACATAATCGGAGGGGGCTGTATCTTCTATAAAGTATTCAGGCATTAATATATCAGCTTTGCCTAGTTCTACATTTCGTACAGCTCTTGCCCAAGGCAAAAATTCAATATATACGCTGTAGCCCTTACTATTTAATAAGGCAATAGAAAACTGATAAACCCATCCTTTATTACATAAATTACTACCAATATAAGGAGGCCAGTCGAGTGTGGCTAAATGGAGTGTTTGTTTGGGAGTTTTCGCTTCATAGAGCACTCCTGATTTGTGATAATGCCCATTTAAAACATGTTGAATACCATTTTGATAATATTCAACTGACGTTTCTGCAAAACAATTACTACTTGTCAGTAATAATATAAAATAAAACCAGCGCATGTAAAAATCTATTTATGATTAATCATGTTTTTAAGTTTAGTTACAACTAAACTTTTTGCACTGATAAACCTTAATCAGATGCTTTTTCCCATTTCATTTTATTATTTGTATCGCGCGAGCTTATAATTGTTGTATCGCTGCTCTCAACGCCGCCTAATTTAGCTAATCGGTCGTACAAAACTACATTACAGGTTGCCGCTAGGTTCATACAGCCAATAGTGGGAATATAAACAACCTCATCGCACCACTTTAAAACATCTTTTGGGATTGAGCCGTCTTCAGGACCAAATATATAAAATGCATTTTCAGGGTGTTTAAACTCAGGTAAAGGCGTTGCACCTTCAATAAGTTCAATAACAACAACGGTTGCACCCTCTGGCTTTACTACTTCTAAACTATCAGTTTCGGTAAGCGGGATACGCTCAAGTACATTTTTTGTGTCGGTATGAAATTTCTTGGCGTTTAAATAACGATTACCAGTAAAAAAAACCTGTTTAGCGTCGTAACACCCTGCAGCACGCAATACGCCACCAACATTAGTCGGGCTTTTAGGATTAATTAAACCAATTACCGCTTGTTGTTTGCTCATTAATCAGCGTCCTTTGTTGGCCACTCTGCAATGTATAAATCAAAGTCGTCTAGCTTTACATCGCAATCTTTTACTGTTTTATCTTTTACAGAAATCCCTAACTCGTGCATTTTTGTTTTATCGCCATTATTTAATAACGGATGCCAAGAAGCCAAGCCACGCCCTTCGTGTAAACGGCGGTAACTGCAACTTTGCGGCATAAAAAAGATGTCTTTAAGGTTTTCTTTTGTGAGTTTTACACAAGAAGGAACAAGCGTTTGGCGGTTTTCGTACTCGCTACAACCACAGGTGTTGTTATCAAGATACTGACACACAATATTAGTAAATATTAACTGCTCACCTTCACGTAACTGATCGGTGGCGGTAAATTCGTCTTCATCTTCGCTATCAATAAACGTATTTAAACAACATTTTCCGCATCCATCACAAATGGCTTCCCATTCGTTTTGACTCATGTCGCTTAAGCTTTTTTTAAGCCAAAATTGTGTATTTGCTAATTGTTGATCAAACATAGTTTACTCGTGCCCCCTAAAGAGCGCGCATTCTACCGTATTGCTGCAAATGGCGCAAAGCCAATACCCTTTCAAAGTACTGGCTTTGCGCTAAAAATTAGCTTTGCGATTTAACCCAACGCTTAATTTTTTCCTCTAAAATTGGCATTGGTAATGCACCATCAATTAATATTTGCGTGTGGAACGCTTTAATATCAAATTTATCGCCGAGTTCTTTTTTAGAATAATCACGTAGTTCTTGGATTTTAAACTGCCCTAACTTGTAAGAAAGCGCCTGCCCCGGCCATGCAATATAACGCTCAACTTCAGCTATTACGTCACTTTTAGCCATAGATGAGTTAGCAAGCATGTAATCAATACCCTGCTGACGCGTCCACCCTTTTGCATGAAAACCAGTATCAAGCACTAAACGCATTGCACGTAATTGCTCGTCTGATAAACGCCCGTACCACATGTAAGGGTCGGTAAATAAGCCTAGCTCTTTGCCTAAGCTTTCTGCGTAAAGTGCCCAACCTTCTGCAAATACGGTGTAACCACCAAATTTGCGAAAGTCAGGTAAGCCGTCTATTTCTTGTTGCAGAGCTATTTGAAAGTGATGTCCTGGCGCAGCTTCGTGAATAGATAAGGTTTCGAGTAAAAATTTCGGCTGTGCTTTTAAGTTATACGTATTGATATAAAAAATGCCTGGGCGAGAGCCATCAGGTGCAGGAGATGCATACGACGCACCTGCAGCCGACTGCGCTCTGTAAGCTTCAACCGCTTTTACAACGTAAGGTGCTTTTGGTGCTATGTTAAAAAGCAGAGGCAAACGCGCATCTATTTTTTTCTTAACGTTTTCATATGCCGCAATTAGCTCCTCAGGCGTATTATAGTAAAACTCGTCTGAATTACGTAAGTGGTCAAAAAAATCAGATAACTCGCCTTTAAAGCCTACGGTTTCCTTTACTTTTTTCATTTCGCTTAAAATGCGCGACACTTCACTTAAACCAATCTCATGAATTTCGTCTGCAGATAAGCTAAGCGTCGTGTTTTTCTTAATTTGGTATTCGTACCATGCTTTACCGTTTGGTAAATCACTATAACCAACGCTCTCACGGCTATTAGGAATATACTGATTAGCTAAAAAGTCACTCATGCTTTTATAAGCCGGTAGTAAGTGCTGCATAATCAGTTCGCGATACTGCGCTGTAATTTTTTGCTTTTGCTGTGCGCTAAACGATTCTGGTAATTTTTTAATTGGTCCCCAAAATAGTGAGTCTTCAGCATTTTTAACTACATGAGCCGCAAATTGTGGTTGCAGTTTTTCAGCCAGAGGCTTTGGCAAGGTAATACCTAGTTTAATACCTTGAGCCATTGAGCGCTCTACACTAGTAAGCCACTTTACAAAACCTTCGCTGCGCGACATAAAAGCAGTGTAATCTTCAACTGAATTAAACGGCTGAGCGCTTTGACCTGAGCCAAAACCTGCAAACGTGTTATGCGCACCCGCCATTTGATTAATTGGTAATAAATAATCAGGAAACTGCATGCCCTCTAATTTTAGTGCAAGGTCGCGCTCTAATATTTCAAAACTTAAAAGCGACTGCCCTGTTAACTGTGCTTTATCTATAAAGTTTAATCGCTGTTGATATTTTTTATAAAAAGCCGCTTTTTTTGCTCTATTTTCTTTTGAGATAGCTGGCGTAAATTGATCGTTAAACTCGTTACGGCCACTGTACGTTGCGCTTATAGGGCTATATGTAAGCGATTCATCGTAATACTGTGCAACAAGTACATCAAGCTGTTGCTCTGCCGAAAGCTCTGAAACAATA
Organism: Pseudoalteromonas sp. 31A1; assembly: GCF_011378815.1. NCBI lineage: Bacteria > Pseudomonadati > Pseudomonadota > Gammaproteobacteria > Alteromonadales > Pseudoalteromonadaceae > Pseudoalteromonas > Pseudoalteromonas sp. 31A1. Next base: position 123,557 of record NZ_WTKY01000005.1, read on the forward strand.
CCTGCCGATGCGTTAACTGTGTTTAGCTGCGCACTGGTGTTAGTGCTTGTATTAAGCCCAGTATTCATACAGCCACTTAAAGCAAACATAACGCCACTGGCAACTAATGCTAATTTAATTGATTTCATGATAATCCTTTTTAATATCGTTTTTTAATTATGCGCATTTAACAGCGCTTAATAAAGAAATTACGACAGATTGCATTCATCGTATTAAATTTGCACTTTTATCTGAACTTGTTACATTTCTATTAATTCAAATATGATTTAAAAGAAAAATAAAATGAAAAAACGACTACTCAGTACCTCTATTGCCTTACTTTGCTTAACCACTTTTAATACCCATGCCGTTACTTACTTATCGGCTAAAGCCATGGTTGATGTTGAAGATGGCAAGCTCATTAAATCCCCCTTAATTACTATTAATGATGGCGTAATTACAAACATTGAACAAAATAAAAAACCAACGCTGACTAAAGATGATAAATATATTCAACTACCTGATTTAACCCTTATGCCAGGTTTGATGGATATGCATGTGCATTTAACCAGCGATCCAACGGTTCCACGCAGTGAACGTTTAGGCCAGTCAGTTCCTAGAATGGCAATTAAAGCGGCTTATTTTGCTAAAAAAACCTTAGAAGCCGGATTTACAACAGTTCGTAATGTTGGCGCAGAAGGTTACAGCGTTATAGCGGTGCGTGACGGCATAAATGCGGGTGACATAGTTGGCCCTCGTATTTGGGCTGCGGGGCCATCACTCGGAATTACCGGCGGGCACTGTGATAACAACCGCCTACCTCCTGAGCTTAAATATACTTCAAGTGGCGTCGCAGACGGTCCATGGGCTGCGCGTATAAAAGTACGCGAAAACATTAAATACGGGGCAAACGCTATTAAGTTTTGCGCCACAGGTGGAGTATTTTCAAAAGGGACTAAAGTAGGTGCACAGCAGTATTCTTTTGAAGAAATGAAAGCCATTGTTGATGAAGCCCATATGCGAGATTTACCTGTTGCAGCTCATGCACACGGTACAAGCGGGATTAAAACAGCCATTAAAGCAGGTGTTGATAGCGTAGAGCACGCCAGCTTTTTAGATGACGAAGCCATAGCCCTTGCCAAAGAGCATGGAACTTGGCTTTCTATGGATATTTATAACACCGAATACACGCTAACTTATGGCGAGCAAAACGGCGTAGGCGAAGAAAATCTAAATAAAGAACGCCAAGTTTCTAAAAGGCAACGTGATAGCTTTAGCCGTGCTGTAAAAGCGGGTGTGAAAATGGTCTTTGGAACGGATGCAGCAATTTACCCGCACGGAGATAATGCAAAACAGTTTAGCCGCATGGTTGAATTTGGCATGACAGAACTACAAGCCATTCAAGCATCCACTATTAATAGCGCTAAGTTATTAAAAATGGATACTCAGTTAGGGCAAATTAAAACCGGATTTGCTGCTGATATAATTGCTGTGAAAGAAAACCCGCTTAAAAACATTAAAACCTTAGAGTCAGTACCCTTTGTAATGAAAGCAGGTGTTGTTTATAAAAACCAATTGTAAATACACACTATTAAGGCTGAGCTTACTTAGTCTTAATAAACCCCTCACCCATCTCAAACATCCTAATAAAGGTACAACGTACCTTTGTTAGGCTTGGTTTTGTTTATTAATTATCCGAACAGTTTTATTTAATCAAATAAAATGAACTTTCTATTCACTTTAAAAACAATAACCATTATCATTCGCGCAAATTCAATAACGCGAATAGTTATCACTCTATGAAAACGTTTAAGTACTCTCTTATTACTCTTGCTTGTTTAAATGCAAATATGGCATTTGCCCAAAATACACAAGTTGATGCTGATATTGAACGCATCAGCGTATACGAAAAACAAAACCGCGTGGTGATGAGCTCAGGTCTTGCTACTAAATCAGACATGTCTTTAATGGAAACACCTGCACCGGTTGTGATTATTGACCGTGAACTTATTGAATCTCAAGGTGTAGATAGCCTACAAGATTTAGTTAGAAACGTAAGTGGTTTAACACAAGCAGGTAATAACTACGGTATTGGTGATAACTTAGTAATTCGTGGTTTAGATGCAAACTACACCTACGATGGTATGTATGGTGGTGCAGGCCTGGGTAATACATTTAACCCAACTCGTTCACTTACAAATGTTGAATCTGTTGAGGTTTTAAAAGGCCCAGCAACAGGTTTATATGGCATTGGTAGTGCGGGTGGCGTAATTAACCTAATAGAGAAAAAGCCAGAGTTTGAAGAAAAACACAAAGTATCGGCTGAGCTTGGCCAGTGGGATAGCTATTCATTATCGTTTGATAGCACTAACGCTATAACAGATGACTTGGCCTATCGTGTAATGGCTAAAACAGCGTCAAGTGACGGCTTTCGCGATTTAAAAGAAGATCGCGACGAAATTTATACCTCGCTTAAATACGTACTAAACGACAGACAAAACATCATGCTTTCTGCAGCATATATAAAAGATGAAATAGCGGTTGATTCTATTGGCCACCCTATTCGTATTTACAATGCAGAAACTGCAAATGGTTTAAGCGCGGGTGAAGTAACCGGTGCCGATTTAGTAAACGATCCGACAGGAAGCGGCGTACAGTTAAGTGATGCACAACGCGACCAACTTGCTAATTCGCTATCTGCATCTGATGGATTAACACCTTATAGCTTTGGCACAAATGGTATTATTTCACCAATGGCTGATGCTAACGAAGGTGAAGAACTGCGTTTTAAATTAACGCATAACTATTACATTACTGACGATTTGTTTTTAAACCAGCAACTACAGTACCGTAACTACACATCAAGTTTTGCGCGCCAAACAGGTGCTTATAACTACGTTTACTCTACTCGTGATGGAATTATAAATAATGACCCACGTGCTCCGTTAGTTGAAGACGGTGTACTTTACCCGTATGCAGCACGCCGCCAAGAATACCGCCAAGTAGAAGCAGATGAAAAATCATGGCAGTACTTTTTAGATTTACGTTATGACTTTATGTTAGGCGACGTAGATAACGAATTGCTTGTTAACGCAAACTACGAAGATAGAGATATTCGTTTTAAACAATTCTCAATATGGGATCAAGATTACGTACTCACAAACAATGATGGTGATGTAACGTACCAAGGTTCATTGCCGTATATTTACGATATAAGAGAACCAAATTGGCCATCTGGCAACTTTGATGACTTCGATCCACTTAAAACCAGCGACTACAATAAAAAAGTACAAGCATGGGGCTTAGGCATTCAACACGTAGGTTATATAACTGAAGAGCTTACAACGCGCGTAGGTGTTGCTTATAACCGTATTGAGCAAACTTACGAGCACTTTGGTGTAGATGAGCGCTATAGTTCAAGCAATGCAGACCCAACACCTGAAGCGAATACTTCAGATAGCGGTTTAACGTATAATTTAGGTGCAACGTATCAGCCAACTGAAGATTTATCTGTATTTGTAAATCATTCAAAAGGTCGTACTGCTTACAGTGTTTTAGGCTCTGTTGCAGGTAACGAAGCCGACAGAGAAGATTCTGAGTCATTAAGTAACGATTTAGGTTTTAGATTTAAAGCGTTTGACGATCAGCTACTTGCTTCAATTGTTGTATTTGAAAGCTCGCGTACAAATTTAGAGTATAGCAATCCATTATATGAAGCAGGTGTTTCTGCCGACAACGTAGTTGAGAGCTTTTATGACGGTAAAGAAGAAACCAAAGGTATAGAACTTGATTTAAATGCTTACCTAAATGATAAGTGGAAAGTAAACATAAACGGTATTTATCAAGATGCACGTGACAAAAGTAATCCTAATAGCAGCAGTTACGACACACGCCAAAAAGGTGTGCCTTACGTAACAGCGAGCACGTGGGTAACTTACTACGCAGATATGTTTAACTTACCTGAAGCTGTAAATATAAGTGGTGGTATTACGTTTGTAGATAACAGAAGTACTAATTCAAGTTCATTCTCGATTCCTGATGGTTATGTACCAAGTTACACGATTTACGATACAGCGGTATCGTATACAACTGATAAATGGCATATGCAGTTAAACTTAAATAACTTATTCAACAAAAAATATTACTCAAAAGCAATGTTTTTAGGTGGTATGCCAGGCGAAGAGCGTAATGCAAAACTAAGTTTTAGTTACACACTTTAATTGGTTTAGTATTTAAAAAGCACGGTTTTCTAATTTAGAAGCCGTGCTTTTTTTGTGTTTTATAAACGCTTAATTTAGATTAAATAGTAACTACTATGCGGCCGTTAATTTCACCTTTGAGCATATCATCAAAAATTTCATTAATGTCCTCTAAACGCTTTTCTTCAATAATCGCTTTTACTTTACCTTGAGCGGCAAACTCTAAACATTCTTGTAAATCTTTACGTGTACCGACAATAGATCCCACTACTGATACGCCATTAAGTACGGTATCAAAAATAGGCAGTGGCATATCCTCTGGAGGTAATCCCACTAATACACATTTACCACCACGGCGTACACTTTTATAAGCTTGTTCAAACCCAGCTTTAGATACCGCAGTACACACAACGCCATGCGCGCCACCAACTTGTTCAAAAATAGCTTCGCTAGGAACAACTTCTTTAAAGTCGAGGGTTATATCTGCGCCAAGCTCTTTAGCAAGTGCGAGCTTTTCTTTACCTGTATCAACAGCTATTACATTAAAGCCCATTGCTTTAGCGTACTGTACTGCTAAATGACCAAGCCCACCTACACCAACAATAGCAACCCATTGCCCCGGTTTAGCACCGGATACTTTTAATGCTTTATACGTTGTAACACCTGCGCAAAATAATGGAGCAGCCTCAGAAAACCCGAGTCCTTCTGGTATTTTTACAACGTAATCACCATGCGCTAAGCAATACTCTGCATAACTACCATCAATAGAATAGCCAGTATTATGCTGCGATAAACACAGTGTTTCTTTACCATCTAAGCAAAACTCACAGTGTCCGCATGCACTATAAAGCCAAGGAACACCCACTCTGTCGCCAACTTTTAAATGCTTTATGTTGCTACCAACTTTATCAATAACACCAACACCTTCATGCCCTGGTACTAATGGCATTTTAGGTTTTACTGGCCAATCACCATGGCAGGCATGTAAATCAGTATGGCAAACACCACAGGCCGCTATTTTAACTAAAACATCATTTATTCCAACCTCAGGGATTGGTAAGTCTGTTATTTGTAATTTACCTTTGTATTCATTATTAATTGCAGCTTTCATAGTCATTCCATCGTATTTGAAAAAATAAAAAAGGATTTATTTACGCACTGTTGTGTGTACAACATATCCCAATATAGATGTATGAATATTAATCTAAATCATACTTTAGTCGTTTAAATTGATTTATAAAGTGGCTAAGAACTTGCTATCCAAAATGAGCGTGCTAGCATTTAGTTTCTGAAATTACTGAAAGTTATTAAGCAATGAGTTTATCCGAAAAGAATTTTGCCTTCGTAATGCATTGTGGTGAGATGGGCAGCCGCTGGGGATTTAATCGTACAATCGGGCAAATGTGTGGTTTGCTGATTATTACTAAAAACCCGATGACAGCCAACGAGATTGCTGATGCGCTTAGTATTTCTCGCGGTAATGTAAGTATGGGTATTAAAGAACTGCAATCGTGGCAATTGATTAAAGTACAGCATATTCCAGGCGATCGAAAAGAGTACTACGCCCCTGCTGGCGATATTTGGGATATGGCTAATCGTGTATTTGAAGAACGTAAAAAACGCGAAGTTGAGCCCACCCTAACATTGCTGCGCGATAACTTATTAGACGAAGCCAGTAACGACGACGAACTATACGCGCAAAAACAAATGGGTGAAATTCATAACCTGCTTGAAACCGTAACAAAATGGTCATCAGAGCTACAACGTTTAACGCCAGAACAACTCAATAAGCTGATGAAGCTAGGCTCTGGTATTGGAAAAGTTATTGACCTAAAAGATAAGATTTTTAAGAAAGAATAAAGCCGCAATTGCGGCTTTATTTATATACATATTTTAATAATTAGATTTTTGGATATCCAATTCTATCTGACAAATAACCTACGCTGGTGGCAAAGTAATACGAGCGATTCCAGTGCATAAACACTTTGTAGTTATCGTACGCTAAGTACATGCGTCCATTTATGTCATCAGGCATAACCAGTGCAGCACGTACGTCTACATTAGGTAAATCAGAACCATCGGCTTTACGAACACCCAGTGCTTGCCAATCAGCTAATGAACGCTCTGAGTCATTCCAATACTCTAACCACTGCTTACGTGTTTTAGTACCACGTACTAAAACATATTTACTATCAAAGTTTTCAGGTAACTGAACTTGGCGTCCCCAAGTAAGCGAATCGTTCCACCCTTCTTGCTTTAAATAATTAGCAATTGAAGCAAAAGCATCTTCTTTTGTGGTCCAAATGTCTTTACGACCATCGTTATTGTAATCAACCGCGTAAGCGTTGAACGATGTAGGCATAAATTGTGTTTGCCCCATAGCACCAGCCCACGACCCTTTAAATTTATCTAAGGTAATGTGACCCGATTTTAAAATATCCAGTGCTGCCCAAAGCTGGCGTTTATAAAGCGCTTCTCTGCGTCCATCAAAAGCAAGCGTCACTAAAGATGAAATAACATTATGGCCACCTTGAATGGTACCAAAATTACTTTCAAGTCCCCAAAGTGCCACTATAAAACGAGCTTGTACGCCGAACTCTTTAGCTACTTGTTCAAGTACCTCTTTGTTTTCTGCGTAGAGCTTACGTGCACGATCAATTTTCCATTGAGGTACACGTTTTGGTAAATACGTTTCAAGTGTTTCTTTTACTTCTGGCTGGTTTTTATCAGCCGACACCACTTTCTCTTTATAGGTTGCTGTTGCAAAAGCATCATCAATAAGCTTCGCTTCGTAACCTTTAGATATCGCTTCTTGCTTTAAATCAGTTAAATATGTTTGAAACTCAGCTTGTGTTTTAGCCATTACAGAGCCGCTTAAGCAAACTCCACATAATAAAACGGTCAGTTTTTTAATCACTATCAACTCCATTTTCTTTTCGTAATTGACTTAGCAAGTTTTCCTCTGGCGGTGGAATTTGTAAGTAGTAGCCTTTATCAGGGTTTGATAATGCTGCTTTTACAGTTTCTAAATCGGCTCCACCTAAATGTTCACGTTTAGCTAAGTTTATGATCATAACGTAATGAGGTTGACCAAACATGACCATTAAAGGTTCCGGAACTTTACTAAAATCATCTCTTTTTTCAACAAATAAGAAGGTATCCGCTTTTTTCTTACTTTTATATACAGCAGTGAGCATTATGACCCTATAAATTCTTGCTTAACAATGCTGCACACTATAACATGAGAGTAATAATAAGTTAGAAAATTTAGATTAGAAATTTCAATAAAGGCCTTATTCAGCCTACGTTTATCTAATATTGATTTTTAATCAGACAATTCAATTGAGCGTGTATGTCGGACCAAATTTTTGAGTTAAAAGGGAATCTTTTTACGTTATCAGTTTTGCATCTTTATAGTACTGATATAGCCCTTCTAGCAGAACAGTTGTATATAAAAATAGCCCAAGCACCTAGGTTTTTTGAAGGTGCCCCTATTGTTGTTAATTTACTTGAAGTTAAAAACAGTTCACTCGATTTTGTACACTTAAAATCGTTGATTGAGCGCATGAGCTTTAATGCAGTTGGTGTGTGTAATGGCTCTGATGAGCAACATGCCCAAGCTAAAGCGGCTGGCTTATCTGTTTTAAATTATTCACAAGACGTTAAGAGCGAACCTGTTAAACAAGAGGCTAATACGTCTATTGTAGAAAAAACAGTGCATTTGCCGGCGCAAATTATTAGCGGTACCGTTCGCTCTGGCCAGCAAGTTTATGCTAAAGACCGCGATTTAATCGTGCTTGGTGCAGTAAGTCACGGCGCTGAAGTTATTGCCGATGGTAATGTACATATATATGGCACGTTACGCGGCCGCGCTATTGCAGGCGCAAAAGGTTTTAAAGAAGCACACATTTTTTGCCAAAAACTTGAAGCCGAACTAGTTTCAATAGATGGTAACTACTGGATCAGTGATTCGCTACAAGGTGAACATTGGGGAAATGCAGTGCAAATACAACAAAAAGACGAATCATTAGAAATTTCAGCTTTGGTTAAAGGATAAATCTCATGGCAAAAGTAATTGTCGTTACCTCTGGTAAAGGCGGTGTTGGCAAAACAACATCAAGTGCTGCAATTGGCACAGGCTTAGCGTTAAAAGGCTATAAAACAGTTATTATCGACTTTGATATTGGTTTACGTAACTTAGATTTAATTATGGGTTGTGAACGCCGTGTTGTTTATGACTTTGTAAACGTAATAAATGGTGAGGCAAAACTTAACCAGGCGCTAATTAAAGATAAACGTGTAGATAAATTATTTTTACTACCCGCTTCACAAACTCGTGATAAAGATGCATTAACCCGTGAAGGTGTTGAGCGCGTACTAAACGAATTAAAAGAAGACTTTGATTACATAGTATGTGATTCACCAGCAGGTATTGAAGCTGGCGCTATGATGGCAATGTACTTTGCTGACGAAGCAATCGTGACAACAAATCCAGAAGTGTCGTCAGTTCGAGATTCAGATCGTATTTTAGGTATTCTACACAGCAAATCAAAACGAGCTGAAGAAGGCCTAGAAAACATTAAAGAACACTTACTATTAACACGCTATAATCCTAGTCGTGTTGAAAAAGGTGAAATGCTATCGGTAGAAGACGTACAAGATATTCTATCTATTCCACTGCTAGGTGTGATCCCTGAATCGCAAGCGGTGTTAAGTGCTTCAAACTCAGGCCAACCTGTTATATTAGATACAGAATCTGATGCAGGCCAAGCTTACTCTGACGCAATTAATCGCCTACTAGGTGAAACTGTCGATTTTCGCTTCTTAGACGTTGAGAAAAAAGGCTTATTTAAACGGATTTTTGGAGGTTAACGTGTCTTTACTTGACTACTTCCGCTCAGAAAAGAAAAACAGTGCGTCATTAGCAAAAGAGCGATTGCAGATCATTGTCGCGCACGAGCGTTCTCAACGAGGAACGCCGGATTACTTACCACAATTAAAACAAGATATTTTAGATGTGATCCGTAAATACGTGAACGTAAGTAGCGATGCAGTTCAGGTTCAGTTCGATCAGAACGAAGACGATTTAGCCGTACTTGAGCTAAACGTTACACTACCTGATGAAGAAAAAAAGTAATCGAAGAAAGGGCGCTTTATAAGCGCCCTTTTTATTTGTATTTACTTTGTAATAATTACTGTGTGAATACCTACGCTTTAATACCTGCGCTCAACTAAAACTTTTTAACCATGTAATATGAATCAAAAGACCCTTATCACACAGTTAAAGGTATATATTTAGCGTTAAGTATCCCACTCTTTTAAAGCATCTTTAACGTAGGTATATCGCCAAGAGCTCAGTAAGTCAGGCTTTATATGACTCTGTTTTTGATCAGGCGTTAACTTCCAATTCCAACTAATCAATTGATTGATTTGCTTTTTAGAGGCCATAACGTCTTCTGGTATATTGTGCTCTTTAGCTACTTTAGTGATTTTTTGTTTTATATCTTTCGCTACTTTTTTATAGGTAGGAAAATCAATTAAGCGCTTAAGCACATCTGGATGCTCAGCATCTGGGACTTCTTTAGCAACTTCAATACACTTTATTATATCTACACCAGAGCGATTAACTTCAATAGCCTCAACACCTGGAATTTGCCTAAGAGCGTTTAAACTTGAAGGGCCGCGCTTAGCAATTTCAGTCATGTTATGTTCTTTTAACACGAAATTAAGTGCCAAATTTTTCTTAATGGCTTTGTTTCTTCGCCATACAGCAAGCTCTTTTAACACCGCTAATTCGTGCGGTTTAAGTTGCCATGCATTTTTAATATCTTTATATAAAAGCTCGTCTGGGGTCTGAAATGCACGTTTTTTAGCAATCAGCTCACTCTCGTTTATTACAATATCAAAAAAGCCAGCGGCATTAATGCGATCGATAATCAGCTCAAAACATGGTAATAAATGAAATGTATCAGCGGCAGCGTAATCTAGTTGTTTTTTAGTTAACGGGCGTTGTAGCCAATTAGTACGTGACTCACTTTTATCTATTTCAATACCTTGCAGCTCTTTTACCATAAGGGCAAAACCCATACAGTTGCCTTCACCAAGTAATTGTAATGCAAATTGTGTATCAAATAACGGGGCTGGAACAAAGCCTGCGTACTTTTGAAAAACTTCAATATCTTCTGAAGGAGAATGCAGTACTTTTAAAACTGCGGGATCTTTTAGTATTTCCCAAAAATCAAATAGTGAAAGCTCAGCTAATGGATCTATAAGTGCTAAGTGTTCACCATCAAAAACTTGGATAAGTGCAACTTCAGGATACAAAGTACGACGACGCATAAACTCAGTATCGATAGCTAAAATAGGTTTGTTTTTTATTTGTTCAACAAAAGTGTTCAGTTGATTTTGGGTTTCGATCAATTGGTATTGCACTTAATCTCCTACAATAAAAAAGCCGACATATGTCGGCTTTTTTATAGGTTGCTAATCTTTCAAGGCTCTTCGGAGTATCTTACCTACGTTAGTTTTAGGTAACTCATCCCTAAACTCTACCAGTTTGGGGACCTTGTAATTAGTTAAATTTTCACGACAGTGACTTATTATATCTTTTTCAGTTAAAGAAGGGTCTTTTTTCACAACAAAAACTTTAACTTGTTCACCACTTACATCATGAGGAATACCAATAGCGGCTACTTCTAGTACACCTTCGTGCATAGCCACTACTTCTTCAATCTCATTAGGAAAAACATTAAAGCCAGATACAATGATCATGTCTTTTTTACGATCTACAATAAAGAAGAAACCTTCATCATCATAAGTCGCAATATCACCTGTAGCAAACCAGCCGTCTTTTAAACATTCAGCGGTTGCATCTGGTCGTTTGTAATAACCAACCATTACTTGCGGGCCTTTAACCCAAAGCTCACCTGGCTCGCCTTTTGCGGCTTCTTCACCATTATCAAGCATTAACTTAATATCGGTATTAGGCGCAGGTAAACCAATAGAGCCATTGTATGCTTTTAAATCAAAAGGACTAATAGTAACTAAAGGAGCACATTCAGTAAGTCCGTAGCCTTCCATTAGTTTTGAACCAGTCACTTTTTGCCATTTTTCGGCAACAGGACGTTGAACCGCCATACCACCGCCTAACGACATTTTTAAGTGGCTAAAATCTAGATCAGCAAAACCTGGAGTATTTAATAAACCATTAAATAGTGTGTTTACGCCAGTAATAGCGGTGAAGTTATGTTGGCCAAGCTCTTTAACAAACCCAGGCATATCACGTGGATTAGTAATAAGTACGTTTAAGCCACCGTATTTCATAAACGTTAAGCAATTAGCTGTTAAAGCAAAGATATGATAAAGCGGTAAAGCAGTAATAACGACTTCTGTACCACGATTTAACACTTTATCTAAACAACCTGAAACTTGCTCAAGGTTACCGACCATATTACCGTGGCTAAGCATTGCACCTTTAGATACACCTGTTGTGCCACCGGTGTACTGTAAAAAAGCAAGATCAGACAAGCTCATTTCAGGACGCGTGTATTTAGCTTCATCCGCAGCTAAAACGTCTGAAAAGTTAATTGTGTTCGGTAAGTTGAATTTTGGCACCATTTTTTTAATGTGCTTCACAACAAAGTTAACTATATGCTTTTTAAGCCCGCCAACCATATCGCCTACTTGCGTTACTACAATGTGTTTAACATCGGTATGAGCAAGTGACTTTTCGAGCGTGTCAGCAAAGTTTGCTAGAATGAAAATAGCGGTAGTGTCGGAATCTTTTAACTGATGCTCTAATTCGCGCACAGTATAAAGTGGGTTAACATTTACAACCACACAACCTGCACGCAAAACACCTAAAATTGTGACTGGTGTTTGCAGTAAGTTAGGCATCATTACGGCAACTTTGTCACCTTTTTTAAGACCCAAATCATTTTGAATATAGGAAGCAACTTTTTTGGTTGCGGTGTCAATTTCGTCATACGATAACGTTTTACCCATATTAGTAAATGCAGGTAGATCTTTGTAATCAGAAAAACTTTTTTCGAACACTTCGAGTAACGAGTTGTAATGCTCAGGATCGATTGTTTCAGGCATACCCTCTGGGTAGCGCTTAAGCCAGATTTTTTCCACTCTTAGCCCCTGTTTATAATTATATTTTTATTAACCTTAATCTAAGTAAGGCGCTTTAACAATTGAGCAAATACTCTAATGCAGGAATAATCCCACATTTCACGTAAACTTACAATTAACATGCACCATTTTGCAGCATAAAGTCTTGAATATGCTCAAAACATAACTCACTACTTTGCATATGGCAATGATGCCCACCCTCTACTTCAATTACCTTCAAGTTATTGTAATAACTAATATACTTTGCCAAATTTTGTTTTACAAACGAATAACCTTCGTTACCTAAAATTAATTGACATGGTGCAGCTAAATCTTTTATTGCACCAATACATTGCGCTTCATCAAACCTAAAACCTGAGTGATTTTTAAGCTTTGGATCTGTTGTTAACGTAAAACCATCTGAAGTCTGTTTTATATTTCGCTGCATTAAGAGCGTAATAAGCTCACTATTTAAATCGGTTGTTTGAGCACGTGCTTCATAAATAAGTTCTTTCGATTTATAAGTTCTCGACTTTTTATTTTTTAAACGCGCTCTATTTAATACCGCACTTTTTAGCTGTTCGCATACACCTTCACTTGGCGTTGTAACACAACCAATACCCTCTATAAAGGTAACAGACTTAACATAATCGCCAAAACAACTAGCCAAAAGTCCTGCAACCATAGCCCCCATTGAATGACCCACTAAATGTACTTTTTTAACACCAAGCGCATTTATAAGTTGGTACACATCATCAATATAATCAATAAAATAATAGTGTGCGTCATCACTTCGCCAACTTGATAAACCGTGCCCAACAAAGTCAATGCAGTACCAAGTGTGCTTTGGGTTAACGTTGTTTAACATTGGCATAAAGCTATGGCAGTTGTCTAACCACCCATGTAGCGCTATTACTATTTCGTTCCCTGAACCTACTTTTAAGCCATGAATATTTAAATTATTGGTTTCAATATTAAACGGCTGCATGGTAAGTCCTTTATTAATTTAGAGCATCATTATTTATAGCATACAAGTTGTCAGACCACTAACTTAGGAAATGGTGCGAAATTCACGATTTAATTATCTTCCTGGTATCAAATATAGCACTGAGTAGAAAATCAAACTCAATATTTTCAACAACTTAAAAATGGTGTGATAAGCAAAGGTTTTTTAACATATTAATATTGAGTACCTTTTAAACAAATAAAAGGTGAGAGCACCATATATAGATAGCTTATAACTAGTATAATTTAAATAAATAGAACTAACAGCGTTAACTACAATTCTATGTATATAAAATCAAAGTATAAATTATAAATATCTCAGATATTCATTTATTTATCATCCTATCTGTATACAATATCAGCGGCTATTAAATAAGGTACACTCATAAGGTACAACCATGAAAAAACAGATCAGCTTATTGGCACTTTTATGCACCGCTTCTGGTGCTTACGCAGAATCAGCACCTAAAAATGTAATTTATATGATTGGTGACGGTATGGGTCCGGCTTACACCACGGCTTATCGCTATTTTAAAGATGACCCTGCAACAAAAGAAGTCGAAGGTACGGTTTTTGACACTATTTTAAAAGGCATGGCGCATACCTACCCTGACGACCATACTTATGTAACTGACAGTGCAGCAGGTGCTACAGCGCTTAGTAGCGGTCATAAAAGTTATAATGGCGCGGTTGCTGTAGATACAGATAAAAAGCCAGTTAAAACCATGCTCGAAATAGCAAAAGAGCGCGGTATGACAACAGCGCTTGTTGTAACGTCACAAATAAATCATGCAACACCAGCGAGTTTTACAGCTCACAATGAATCTCGTTACAACTACGATGATATTGCCAACGATTATATTGATAATAAGATTGCTGGTAAATTACCCGTTGATTTAATGCTTGGTGGCGGTACTAAATATTTTATTCGAGATGACCGTAATTTAGTTGAAGAATTTAAAGCCGCAGGTTACCAATATGGCGACGATATTAATAATCTGGGCCAAATTACACAAATACCTGCCATAGGTTTGTATGCAAGCAAAGGCCTGCCATTTGCACTTGATATAAACCCAACTCGCCTGACTCAGTTAACATCTAAAGCACTTGGTTTACTAGATAACCAAAACGAAGAAGGCTTTTTTGTAATGATTGAGGGCAGCCAAATTGATTGGTGTGGTCACTCTAACGATATAGCCTGTGCGATGGCTGAAATGGACGACTTTGCTAAATCAATCGAAAAAGCAAAAGCATACGTTGATAAAAATAAAGACACTATACTTGTGGTTACAGCCGATCACTCAACGGGAGGCCTAACTATTGGTTCGCACGGCCAATTTAAATGGGAAACAGACGTAATTAAAGGTGTTAAGGCAACGGCTAGTAAGTTAACAGACAAACTTATGGAGTCTAAAGACTTAAAACCAGTATGGACTGCTAACACCAATATTGAATTTACAACTGAAAACCAAATCAAACTTGAGCAAGCTAAAAAAATGGGCGAAAAAGCGCTTAATTTAGCTGTTAAAAGTATTATTAGTGATGCGAGCTTTACTGGCTGGACAACCGGCGGACACACCGCTGTAGACGTTCAAGTATTTGCCTATGGCAAAGGCAGTGAGCAATTTATTGGCTCACAAAATAATACTGATATTGCCGATAAGCTAATTGGCTTTATTGAACAGTAATACCAATCCGCAATAATACTTAATCAATTTGAGGGGTTAAATCTGACGTTAACTACGTTAAAAATTTCTGATATAGAACAACTAAATAACGAAATTTTTGCCTTGTTATCGACACGATTTTCTTCCCTCAAAATAGATCACTTAATTAAGCGAATTGGTATAATTTCACCTCGTTTTGAACATAAAAAGCCCGAACACATGTTCGGGCTTTTTATTGAATTTTATCACTGTATTTATCTAAAACGTTTGAATGAGCTTTAAGCGTATATATCAACGCCTATTAAATTTTGTACTTCGGCTCTGCGTTCTAAATTGGCAAATTCAGTATAAGTAGAAATCGCTTTACTTACTTGAGCTGTCGGTTGGTCGTAAATTGTTTGGCTGTATTCATTGCTTTTAGCACTGCTTTTAAACAGTTGATTAGCCAGTTCGACGCCCTCGACACTGCTTTTTACATAATCGGTATTCGTTTTTTGAGCAGCCGGCTGGTCTAATAAACTCTGTGGTTTATTAGTAACAACTTTAGTAGGGCTAACCCTACCCGGAATATCTCCGGTAAAAAAACCTGAACCAATAGGCAGCGTCATTACGCGTCTCCAACCTTAATATTGCATAAAATTATGATTTAAAAACAACCAATTTGCAAATAATACTTGAATTCAAGATATGGCTACTCACGTCCTGGTAGCTTTTTCCACGTTACCGTATCTCGCACATATTTAGGTTGAGCGTCACTCGCTTTTACAACGTCACCCGCTAAAAACGCGGCTTCAACATGCGCTAACATATAACGCGCATCAGGCAATGTAATATCAGTATTAATTGTCACGTTTTCAAAGTCATTAAGCGCATCAGGATAGGTTTTAAAGCCTGTGCCCACCGCTACAGATGGCTCACTGGTCGCTATATAGTCATTGTTTAGTAAATCAGGTTTTATAACGCACTCTTGGTTAACTAAAAGCATTAGATTATTTTGCGCTTGGTAATGTGCAAAGTATATCTCACCCATGCGTGCATCTATGCTTGGATAAACACTAAGACTACCGTTTTGTTCAAACGCTTGTTGCGCCATAATAGCCAAAGTAGACACACCTACAAGCGGCAAATTAGTTGAATACGCTAAACCTTGTGCTATTGCTACACTAATACGCACACCAGTAAAACTGCCCGGGCCTTGGCCAAAACCAATGACATCTAAGTCTTTTAATTTACAGTTTGCTTTAGTTAATAGCTCATCCACAAGTGGCAATATTTTTTGACTGTGCTGCTGCGGACATTCTTCAAAATGATGAAATGTTTGGCCCTGAAAATGTAAAACAATTGAAAGTGCTTCTGTTGAAGCATCAAGGGCAAGAATATTACTTTTGATCATTTTATTACTCTAATTAATTTGTTTTAAAAATGTATTGGCATCTTCTAAGCTTCGCGTGCGGCGCATCGGCGGTAAGCTTTTTAAAAATACTTGGCCATATTGTCGTGTAACTAAGCGATTATCACATATTACAAGTACGCCTTTGTCTTTACTATCTCGAATTAAACGCCCAACACCTTGTTTAAGTGCAATAACAGCTTGTGGTAATTGTATGTGTGAAAAAGGGTCTTTACCCTGCATTTGGCAATCTTGCATTTTAGCTTGTAGTAATGGATCGTCAGGGGCTGCAAATGGCAATTTGTCTATAATAACACAGCTTAACGTACTGCCGCGTACATCAACGCCTTCCCAAAAAGAAGCCGTGCCGAGTAATACCGCATTTCCATGGCGCGTAAATTTCTCTAAAATAATACGCTTAGACATTTGCCCTTGCATATAAACTGGGTAGTCTATTTGCGTGGTGAGTCCTTCGGCAACTAAGTGCATCATTCGATAGCTCGTAAATAACACAAAACAACGCCCTTGTGCTGATTTTATAAGCTCAAGTGTTAATTTTACTATTGCGTGGGGCATATTATCCGCGTGCGATTCGGGTAAGTAACGCGGTAAACACAGCAGCGCCTGATTAGGGTAATCAAATGGGCTATCTACCATCATGCTTTGCTTTGGTTTTAAACCAAGGCTTGCATTAAAATGCTCGAGTTTGTTGTCGACCGAAAGTGTTGCTGATGTAAATACAAAGCCTGCGCCCGTGTCTTGCATCATTTGAGCAAATTTAGCTGATACATTTAGTGGGGTTATATTGATTGTTAAATAACGGCGCGTTGTTTCATACCAGTAACTAAAGCCGGTTTGAGCCGTATCAAAAACACGTTCTAACTGCCCTTTAAATGCCAAGGCACGCTCAAACGGATGCTCTATTTTATCGCTTCTATCTAGGCAAAGTTTAAGTACTTGATAAACAAAATCTAAATCACTGATCACACGATGAAGCGCCGCACATATTTGCTTGTCGCTGAGCTTTTCTCGCCAATCGCCTCTACTGCCATCAACACCAAACTGTAATCGTAAATCAGCAACGCTTGTTTCAAGCTTATTTAAGCTTTTACCTAGCTGCAGCATATCGGGAATTTCGGCTCTATATATAGCACGTAAATCATTAATTAAATCCACCAGCTTTTTAGTGCTAATGCTCTCACCAAAATAATCACTGGCAATTTCACTTAACTGATGGGCTTCATCAAATATATACGCATCGGCTTTTGGCATAAGTTCAGCAAAGCCACTTTCTTTTACGGCCATGTCGGCAAAAAACAAATGGTGGTTAATAACAACCACATCAGCATCGGCCGCAGTTAAACGTGCTTTACGTATATAGCAGCTTTGAAAGTCTGGGCATTCTTTGCCTAAACAATTATCGGCTGTTGAGTTTACATAAGGCAGCACTTTGGCATCATCTTCTATACCAATACAATCGGCTAAATCGCCCGATTGCGTTTCACTGGCAAACTTAGCCACCATAGCTAGTTGGTGCATTACGTCGGAGTCATCAGTAGGCACATGCGCAACATGCTGATTAAGTCGGTAGGTACATAAGTAATTGGCACGCCCTTTTAATAAGGCGGTTTTTTTAGAAGCACCAAGTGCTTTCACTAATTGAGGTAAATCGCGGTGGTATAACTGTTCTTGTAAGGCTTTAGAACCAGTCGATATTATCGTTCGGCCTTTTGATTTAAGTGCAGGGGCTAAATATGCAAATGTTTTACCAGTACCCGTGCCTGCTTCAACAACTAATTGCGAACTGTTTTTTAATGCATCTGCAACAGCTACTGCCATATCAATTTGTGGTTGGCGAGGCGTATATCCATCTAACGATGACGCCAAAGGCCCGGTTGCACTAAACAGCTGTTTGATAATACCAATCACTTTAAAATAAATAATAGCGGGATTTTACGTAAGCAAAGCATTTAGGGCAAGTAATTACAAAATCGACTTTTATTTTATGATGCAACACACGTTTCAATAATGTGATTAACCACTAAAGTTTACAACAAACACTGTATTTATAACGTACATTTAATTTAATAATGACAATATTTACAAAGCCACATTTCCTATTAACTCTTACTAAAAACAATCCGTATTAAAAGCTATATTTAGGCATAAATACTGTGACTCTCAAATATTACAGGAGTAACATACGCGGGTTTATAATCCTCCTTTTTGTGTGTCGTTTAAAAAATAGTTAAGGTTAATCAATGAATGCTTGGTACCTCATTTGTTTTCTCTCTGCAATTGCAATTTTTATAGCCTTTGCAAACCAGTACATCCTCAAAATGCAAACTACCATTGCCATTACTACTGGCTCTGTGGTTATTTCTTTATTACTGATTATTGCAGTAAAATTATTAGGCGATCAGAACGCATTAGCAATGACCCAAATTGTTTCCAGTATTGACTTTAACGAGTTACTACTTAAAGGCATGTTGGGGTTTTTACTCTACGCGGGTGCGCTCGAAATAAACCTACTTGCCCTGCGTAAGCAGCGGTGGGAAATTACTGCCCTGGTATTGTTTTCAACCATTGCTTCCACATTTATAGTGGGTTATTTGAGCTTTTATTTATTTTCAGTTTTTGGTTTTGATGTTCCTTTTATTTATTGTTTACTGTTTGGCGCGCTTATTAGCCCAACCGACCCTATCGCTGTACTTGCTATTATTAAACAAATGCGAGCGCCAGAAGGCATCTCAGTTCAAGTAGAAGGTGAGTCGCTATTTAACGATGGTATTGGTTTAGTTATATTTACCACTATATTTTCTGTTGCTTTTTATGGCACAGATGCACAATTTGGTGACATAGCAGAGCTATTCTTTGTTGATGCAATAGGGGGCATTGCGTTTGGTTTAGTCATTGCATTAGTTGGCCACTTTTTAATTATTAATAGCCGCGATGTAAATATTCGCCTATTAATTACCTTAACTATCCCAACAGCAGGTTTTGCTGCAGCAAATATTTGGGAAATATCTGGCGCACTTGCCATGGTAACCAGTGGCATATTAATGGGTAATATTACCCGCACTAAAGCAACCGAGCGTACGGGTCCCGAAGACACCCGCTACGTAAAAGATTTTTGGCATGCAACCGACAGCTTTCTAAACGCTCTACTGTTTTTAATAATAGGTATGCTAATAGTCACTATGCCAATCACGCTTGGCGAAATTGGTTTAGGGTTATTAATGGTACCTGTTGTACTGCTAGCACGCTTTATAAGTGTAGGTGCACCATTTGTAATTTTTAAACGCTTTAGAACTTACGATAAACACAGTGTTAAAATTTTGACCTGGGGTGGACTACGTGGTGGCCTTGCTCTGGCAATGGCGGCAGCAATCCCACGCGAGCAAGTTTTTGTAGGCGGTTCAGACCTACATAACCTAATCGTTATTGTTACTTACGTAGTGGTTATATTTTCTATTATTGTACAAGGCTTAACTATTTCGCCGCTTATTCAAAGCAGCATTAAGTCAGCTGAGCAAGCCAAATAATAAATGCTTTGTCTGCAACACATTCAGTAACCAAGTAATTATAAAAATCACTTGGTTACTGTTACTCACGTGTTACAAAAACACTTTAAAGTTCTATAAATTGTTATCCTTTTTATTTATCTGCTTTGTTTAAATTAATCTGCTTGAAATGCAAATGAAAACAATTATAATTTTGGCTTTTCCTCTGCAGGGCTTTTCAATGTCCATAAATAATTCTCACATGTTTATTAACTTTGTGTCTGTAAGCAAGCGTCAGCTTAATTTCATTTTTGCACTTTTGATCATGATGACGGCAAGCTTTAGCGTTTCTGCCTCACCCGATCAACAAATAAAAATAAAGCAAATTGCACAGCTTGCAGAGTACGTAGGTGTTGATTACGTAGCAGCTGTTGGGAATGGTGAAATACTCGACCCCGACGAATATCAAGAAATGACTGAATTTGCGCACGTTATTATTGAGCAAGCTGGACAGCTATCAAGCCAAACAAATGAGTTCGACACAGTAAAGGTACAAGCTAAAGCCTTGCATTCAGCGATTGCCAATAAAGCAAGCGTTGCCGATGTACGCGCAGCAAGCTCTGCGCTTCGTGAATCACTTCTTGTCTTTATGCCGCAGCTATCGTTACCTACGTCACTACTACCTGTTGAGCAAACCAAAGCGCTTTTTGCTGCTAACTGTTCAATGTGTCACGGCCCAAGTGGTCAAGGCGACGGCCCGCTTGCAAAAAACTTATCACCAGAGCCTACCAACTTTACCGATGAAGAACGCGCAACTAACCGCTCATTAATGGGTTTGTTTGACGCTGTAAGTAACGGTATTAACGACACGCCAATGGTTGCGTTTACTCAATTTAACGAACAACAACGTTGGTCTTTAGCTTTTTATGTAGGTAGCTTGGCATTTAAAGACGTTAAAAAACCGCAAAATGTAGATCAAAATGTTACCGCTTCGCAAATTGTAAACCTAAACCCTGCACAATTATCGGCAGGTCAAAGTGAAGCGCAAGCACACTACGTTAAATGGTTACGTGGTAATCCAGAGCAATTATTTACCGGTAAAAAAAATCCGATAACGGTTACTCGAACGCAGTTACTTGCAGCGCAAGCCGCGCATGCTAAAGGTAATTACTCTCAAGCGAGTGACTTAGCAATTAGCGCATACTTAGATGGCTTTGAACTTGTTGAAAATAACTTAAATGCTTACGACGAAGCTTTGCGTAAAAACATCGAAGTACAACTGATGAACCTGCGTCAAACCTTCAAAAACGAGAAAGATACTGCCATCGTTGGCGATAAAGTAAGTGCGGCGCTAGCTCAACTCGCGAAAGCAGATAGCATGCTAAACGAAACCAAACTAACTGATGGTGCACTCCTCTCAGCAAGTTTAGTTATATTGCTACGCGAAGGCTTAGAAGCACTCCTCGTTATTATTGCCCTTATGACCGTACTTATTAAAACTAAACGTCAAGATGCGCTTAAATATGTACATGTTGGCTGGATAACCGCACTTATTGCAGGTGGCTTAACATGGGCTGCTGCGCAAACATTAATAGAAATAAGTGGTGCAAGTCGCGAAGTTATGGAAGGTGCAGGTGCATTATTTGCCGCTGTTATTTTACTGTATGTTGGCGTATGGATGCACAGTAAAACCAGTGCGCAACAATGGCAAAAATACATAAAAGACAATATAGATAAGCGTCTTGAGTCGGGTACATTATGGGGGTTAGCAGGGCTTTCTTTTATTGCCGTATACCGTGAAGTATTCGAAACCGTACTATTTTACCAGTCATTATTAACACAAAGCTCGCCGGCTCAATATTCATCTATTGCATCGGGTTTTGCCATCGGTGTAGCAATACTGGCTATTATTACGTGGGTATTAATTAAATACTCAATTAAATTACCGGTTGCTAAGTTTTTTGCAATTACCACTTACCTATTATTTGCACTCTCATTTGTGCTTATGGGCAAAGCCGTTATTGCACTACAAGAGGCCGATATAATAGGTATTGCGTCACTACCAATGAGCTTTGATATTGCATGGCTTGGTATAAAATCGACATGGCAAGGTATTGCGGCTCAAGTTTGTGTATTCGCTATATTTAGCTTTTATATATTCAAAAGTAAAAGCCAGAAGTAATTAGTTCAACAAAAAAGGGAAGCCTAGTAAATAGGCTTCCCTTTTTGAATTCTAGCAATCTACAAATAACTTTAAACTATTAACTGTAACCTATGCCCATGTATCTAAATGGGGATTTTCGTCATCATCTAAGTTAGACTTTTTTTTATTATTTTGATCATCAAGCATATTGAGATTTTTCTTTTTTTGTAACTCACGCCTTTTTTTATTCTCTAGTTCAACTTTTTCAGCCGCAGCGCCACTTTGCACACCCGCAATATGAAAAGCACTTTTTGTCTCAACTTCTAGCCTAGTTATTCTTCCTAAATAAGGAATCATAATATCCATACATACTTCCTTATTTTAACTGTTTGATTGTCAAAATGCTTAATTTGAATAATAAACAAACAATTGTTCGCTAAAATTGCGCTTATTACCTTAATATTATCGACAGTTATAACATATGCTTTAATTAAGCTAAAAAAAACTTGCCATAATATAGCTGTTTATGTTTTTATGAATGCGAAATTTATTTAAACAGATAACAACTGCACGTTAACAAAACAACGGGCAGTTACATAGGATAAAAAATGCGCTTAAACCTGACAACAGTACATCATCACCACCATTCACCGGAATAACCTGTCAGGTCTTTCGCTGAGAGGTTATTCCTAAAAGGAACCTCTGGCGATTCAAATAACATTGATTCATTTTCGCCCTGAGGTTCCCCTCGGGGTTTTTAGTTTTTAAATTAAAGGAAAATGAATAATGAACAACAGTAATCGTCTACGTATCGCCATCCAAAAAGGTGGCCGCCTATCTAAAGATTGTCAAGATCTGCTAAAACAGTTAGGTGTTAAACTTAACCTTCGTGAACAACGCTTAATTGCACACTCAACTAATATGCCAATTGACGTACTACGTGTGCGCGATGACGATATTCCGGGTTTAGTAATGGACGGTGTATGTGACTTAGGCATAGTTGGCGAAAACGTACTAGTAGAAGTTCAAGCAGAACGTGAACGACAAGGTGTTCCAAGTGAAGTAACCAAACTTTCAAAACTAGACTTTGGTTACTGTCGTCTTGCACTTGCATGGCCACAAGAGCTTGGCACTCGCGATAAGAGCTGGTTTGAAGGCAAACGTATTGCAACTACCTACCCAGAAATTTTAACTCAGTGGTTAAAGCGCGAAGGCATTAACGCAAGTACAGTAATGCTTACGGGTTCTGTTGAAGTAGCACCGCGTGCGGGTTTATCTGATGCAATTTGTGATTTAGTATCTACTGGCGCAACACTTGAAGCTAACGGCTTAATTCAAGGCGAAACAATTTTAGAATCAAACGCGTGTTTAATTCAAAATAAAGACCTTCAAGATGCTGACAAACTAGCACTAATCAATAAGCTTATGCCGCGCCTACGTGGTGTTAGACAAGCTAAAGAAAGCAAATACATCATGCTACACGCACCAAAAAACAAACTTGATGAAATTTGTGAAATTTTACCAGGTTCTGGTCAACCTACTCTACTTGCCCTTGCGGGTAACGATGAATACGTAGCACTTCACATGGTAAGCAGCGAAACATTATTTTGGGAAACAATGGAGCAGTTAAAAGCCCTAGGCGCTAACTCTATTTTAGTTATGCCAATTGAAAAAATGATGGAGTAAGTGCCATGCTTCGTTGGAATGAGGAATCTTCACAAGTACAAGCAGCGGCGCTAATGCGCCCTGCAGTTTCTGCCAGTGCCAAGGTTGAAGCTATATGCAAAACTATTTTAGCTAACGTAAAAGAGCAAGGCGATAAAGCCTTACTTAGCATGGCTAAAGAGTTTGATAATAGATCTAACCCTCGCTTATGTGTTCCGCTTGATGAAATTAACGCATCAGAGCAATCACTAAGTGCAGAGCTTAAATACGCAATTGATACCGCTTATGCAAACGTTAAACGTTTTCACGAAGCGCAATTGCCAAAAGATATTAAATTATCGACCCAACCAGGCGTTGTATGTGAACTGAAATATCAAGCCATCGAAGCAGTCGGTATTTATGTACCCGGTGGCAGTGCTCCACTGCCATCGTCGGTTATTATGCAGGGTGTATTGGCGCAATTAAGCGGCGCAAAAACCGTTGTACTTGCTACACCAGTACAAGGTGATAAAGCCATTAACCCTGCTATTTTATATGCAGCTAAGTTATGCGGTATTACTACTTTAATAGAAAGTGGTGGCGCAGGCGCAATTGCAGCAATGGCGTATGGCACCGAATCGGTTCCTAAAGTGAACAAAATATTTGGCCCAGGTAATAGCTTTGTAACAATGGCTAAACAGCTTGTTGCGCAAACTATTCCGGGTATGGCAATTGATATGCCAGCAGGTCCGTCTGAAGTACTTGTTATTGCAGATGAACGTGCGAACCCAGAATTTATAGCCGCCGATTTACTCTCACAAGCAGAGCACGGTGCAGACTCGCAAGTTATTTTATTATGTAACAGCGAAAGTATAATAGAACAAACACAGCAGGCGCTTACACGGCAACTAGCTAACTTAAGCCGAAAAGACACGGCCGAAAAAGCGCTCGCTAATTCATCGCTTATTTTAGTTGATTCAATTGAGCAAGCATTTGACGTATCGGCGCAGTACGGACCAGAGCACTTAATTTTACAGTTAGCTGATGCAACACCATACCTAGATAAAGTTAAAAATGCAGGCTCAGTATTTGTAGGCGACTACACGCCAGAATCTGCAGGCGATTACGCATCGGGTACTAACCACGTATTACCAACGTATGGCTACAGTGCAACGTACTCAAGCTTAAACTTGCTTGATTTTTTCCGCACGTATACCGTGCAAACAATAAGTAAAAGTGGATTAACTGAGCTTTCGAAAGCTATTTTACCACTTGCAGATGCAGAAGGCCTTGATGCCCACGCTAATGCGGTTTCAATTCGTTTAGAGGCAATTAAAAATGAGCAATGAGAGCGCACAAGCGTCTAGCTTATTACCTAAAAATATTGCAGCCCTTGCTGCTTACAGCTCTGCAAAAAGTGAAAAGCTAACCGGTACTACGTGGCTAAATGCTAACGAAAGCCCGTATGCTAAAAATCTTGAACTGAGTATTGAAGATTTAAATCGCTACCCCGATCCACAACCACAACTGGTTATTGACCGTTACGCCGCTTATACAGAGCTTGAAAGCGAAAATATATTAATGACGCGCGGCGCAGATGAAGGCATTGAGCTTTTAGTGCGCACATACTGTGAACCAGCTAAAGATAGTATTGCACTATTTTTACCCACCTACGGTATGTACAAAGTTACCGCCGATACACACAACGTTGGTATTAACGCGCTTACCCAAGAATTATTATTAAGTGGCAGTGCTGACGAAATAGTCGCAGCTGTTGGCAGCTCAAAACTAGTATTTATTTGTAACCCAAATAATCCAACGGGCAGCCTAACACCACTTGATAAAGTAAAGGCGATTGCTACAGCACTTGCGGGTAAAGCACTAGTAATTGTTGATGAAGCCTATATAGAGTTTTGCCCAGAGCAAAGCGCGACTAAGCTTATTAATGAGTTTAGTAATGTAGTGGTTCTGCGTACGTTATCTAAAGCCTTTGCGCTAGCAGGACTTAGAACCGGCTTTACCCTTGCACAAGCAAGTGTACTTACGCCAATTCGTAAAGTCATTGCGCCGTATCCGGTATCGGGCGTAGTAGCAAGTATTGCAGCGCAAGCAATTGCACCTGATGCAATTACATCAATGCGCCGCCAAGTGACTATTTTAAATAGCTTAAAAGCTAAATTAGTGGATTGGCTAAACGCCTCCCCTGCTGCATTAAAAATTCTCACTGGTGAAGGTAACTTTGTTACTTTAAAATTAGCCGATAAAAACTACTTTAAAATTGCACTTGAGCAAGGTTTGGTTATGCGCGCTTTTACGCTATACGGTGAAGACGACTGGCTACGAATTTCTATTGGCAGTGAACAAGAACTCGAACAAGTAAAAATTTGGTTAGATGGCTTACAAACGCCGGCTACCGCAGCATCTTTAGCAGGAAACGAAGTATCATGAGTAACCCCTATTTATTTATCGACCGCGACGGCACTATCATTGAAGAGCCTGTTACCGACAAACAGGTAGATAGCCTTGAAAAGCTAGCATTTTTACCTGGCGTTATCCCTGCGTTATTGCAATTACAAGCTGCAGGTTACCGTTTAGTGATGGTTTCAAACCAAGATGGTTTAGGCACAGACAGCTTCCCTACTGCTGATTTTGACATAGCACAAGACAAAATGATGGACATAATGCAAAGCCAAGGCATTAGCTTTGAGACCGTATTAATTTGCCCACACTTTAACGAGCAAAACTGTGATTGCCGTAAACCTAAAACAGGCTTACTTACCGAGCTTATGCGCTCAGGAAAAGTAGATTTAGCACGCTCTTTTGTTATTGGCGACCGTGAAACTGATATTGGCCTTGCGCAAAACTTATGTTGTGAAGGTATTTTATACGACGGCGATTGGAGTGCAATAGTAACTAAATTGACCACGGCAAACCGCGAAGGTCGTGTTACACGCAACACCAAAGAAACCCAAATTGATGTGGCAATAAACCTAGATCAAACTAAAAATGGCAGCATAGACACCGGACTTGGCTTTTTTGATCACATGCTTGATCAAATTCGTACGCACGCAAACATTGGTTTAAACATTAAAGCCAAAGGCGATTTACACATAGATGAGCACCACCTTGTTGAAGACATTGGTATTGCTTTAGGTGTTGCACTTAAACAGGCGCTTGGCACTAAATCGCAAATTGCACGCTATGGTTTTGCGCTACCTATGGATGAATGTAAAGCTGAAGCACAAATTGATTTATCGGGTCGTGCATCATTTGTATTAAACGCTAATTTTAGCCGCGAAAAAGCCGGCGACTTAGACGTACAAATGGTTGAGCATTTTTTCAAAAGCTTAAGTGATAATGCCGCGATTAGCCTTATTTTATCGGTAAGCGACGGGAACTGCCATCACCAAGTAGAAGGTTTATTTAAAGCGTTTTCGCGCGCCCTTCGCATGGCAGTAGCACAAGACACCACCCAACAAACAGCCAGCTCTAAGGGATGTTTATGATTGCCATAATTAATACCGGTTGTGCCAATATAAATTCAGTACGTTTTGCATTTGAACGCTTAGGGCAAACGCCAACAGTAATTACTTCACCAGAGCAATTAGCGGGTTTTGAGCGCGCTATATTACCAGGTGTAGGTCATGCGTCGGTTGCTATGAAACGCCTAGTAGATAACGGCTGGCAACAAGCTATAAATGAATACCAGCGCCCGCTTATGGGTATTTGTTTAGGTATGCAGTTACTGTGCGAAAGCACCGAAGAAGGTAACGTACAGTGCCTAGGTAAAATACCAGGGCAAGTAAAAGCGCTTGATGTAGGCAATTTAACGTCGCCGCATATGGGTTGGAATAACTTAAGCGTTAATAAAGAGCATGCATTAACTAAAGGGCTGACGCTCGATGAGCAAGTGTATTTTGTTCATAGCTTTGCGCACACTGTAAACGACGCCACACTAGTGAGCGGCGAATATGGTCAAACCTTTTCAGCCATTGTTGCTAAAGACAATTACGCGGGCATGCAATTTCACCCAGAGCGCAGCGCAAAAGTTGGCGCACGTTTATTACAAAATTTTGTTGATTGGCAGTTATAAGCTGCCCATTAACTAACAAAAAAGAGATTATTTGTGATTATTCCAGCATTAGACGTATTACAAAATCAAATTGTGCGCTTGTACCAAGGTAAATACGACACAGCACAGTTTTACCCTTTCGAACTTGGCGCGCGTTTAAAAGAATACGCCGACAGCGGCGCAGGTAAACTACATCTTGTTGATTTAGAAGGTGCGCGCGATC
Organism: Pseudoalteromonas sp. 31A1; assembly: GCF_011378815.1. Taxonomy (NCBI): domain Bacteria; kingdom Pseudomonadati; phylum Pseudomonadota; class Gammaproteobacteria; order Alteromonadales; family Pseudoalteromonadaceae; genus Pseudoalteromonas; species Pseudoalteromonas sp. 31A1. The sequence continues at coordinate 151,497 of NZ_WTKY01000005.1, forward strand.
CAAGTAAAAAACAGTGGAAACATATTCAAGCTGCGACCAAAGCACTTAACGTACCGTACCAAGTGGGCGGCGGTATTCGCTCAGAGCAAGATGTAAGTGATTGGCTAAAAGCCGGTGCAAACCAAGTTGTTATTGGTTCAATGGCAGTAGAAAAACGCGAACAAGTAAAAGCCTGGATTGAACAATTTGGTGCAGAGCACTTTGTTATTGCGCTTGATGTAAATAAAACAGCCACTGGCTGGGCACCTGCCACACACGGTTGGTTAAGTGAATCTGAGTTTGGTTTACTTGAGCTGGTTGATTTTTACGTGGGCTTAGGTGTTATTGACTTTTTATGCACGGACATCAGTAAAGATGGCACCATGACGGGTCCATCATTTGAGCTTTACGAAGATCTAACTCGCCACAACAGCACAATTAAAGTGCAAGCCTCAGGGGGTGTAAGCTCACTTGACGACATTAAAAAACTTAAAGAGCTCGGTGTTGGCGGCGTTATTTTAGGTAAATCATTGCTTGATGGCGCATTTAGCGTTGAGGAGGCATTGGCATGTTATCAAAACGCATAATTCCGTGTTTAGACGTTAAAGACGGCCAAGTAGTTAAAGGCGTTAAGTTTAAAGGCCATGAAGTTGTTGGCGACATTTTAACAATGGCTAAAGCCTACAGTGAAGCCGGTGCAGATGAACTGGTTTTTTACGAGATCAGTGCAAGCGTTGAAAAACGCCTTCTTGATGTAAATTGGGTAGAGAACATTGCACGTAATATCGATATTCCATTTTGTGTAGCCGGCGGTATTAAATCGGTTGCTGATGCAGCGCGTGTTTTAGAGCACGGCGCAGACAAAATAAGTATTAACAGCCCTGCTATTGCACGCCCTGAACTTATTAAAGAATTACACGATGAGTTTGGTAAGCAATGTGTAGTAGTCGGCATAGACAGCTTTTTTGATGAAACTACTGGCGAGTATTTAGTTTATCAGCTTACTGGCGATCCTAATGCATCAAGCCGTACGCGTTATAAAACCGAGGAATGGGTTAAACGCGTACAAGACTTGGGTGCAGGCGAAATTGTATTAAACTGCATGAACCAAGATGGCGTTCGTAACGGTTACGACAACGAGCAACTCAGTAAAATTCGCGAGCTATGTAACATTCCTTTAATCGCCTCAGGCGGTGCGGGCTCTATGCAAGATTTTGTTGATGTATTTAAACAAAGTAAAGTAGATGGTGCATTAGCCGCCAGCGTTTTTCATAAAAATGTGATTAACATTGGCGAACTTAAACAATTTTTAACAGATAACCAAGTGGCAGCAAGATTATGCAAGTAACACAACAAAACCAAGCTCAAGTCGATTTCGCTAAAAGTGAAATGATCCCTGCTATTATTCAAGATGCCCGCTCTGGTGTTATTTTAATGCAAGGCTTTATGAACAGCGAAGCACTAAATGTAACGCTTGAGAGCAATAAAGTGACGTTTTACTCGCGTTCAAAATCACGATTATGGACTAAAGGCGAGTCATCAGAAAACTACTTAAACGTAGTATCTGTTCATACAGATTGTGACTACGATTCAATTTTAGTACTTGCCAACCCAGAAGGCCCAACGTGCCACTTAGGCACACAAAGCTGTTTTGGTGATGATGCAAAACCAAGTTTAAGCTTTTTAGCACAGTTAGAAGATGTGATTGTTGCGCGTAAAAACGACGACCCTGAAAAAAGCTACACAGCGTCATTGTTTGCAAAAGACTTAAGCCGTAGTTGTCAAAAAGTAGGTGAAGAAGGCGTAGAAGTAGCCCTTGCCGCTATGAAACACGATAACGATGAGCTAACAAACGAATCTGCTGATTTGATTTATCACCTTACTGTATTGCTACAACGCCAAGGCTTAGCCCTTGAAGATGTAGTTAAATGCTTGCAAGGTCGCCATAAATAGCATTAGTTGTGATTAACAAGGAGGCTCATATTTATATGGGCCTTTTTGTTTTTCGCTTTTAGTTGAGTAAATTATGTATGGTATAGTGCGAGGCTCAATTAATCGGTTACTGTGAACTATGAAAAACTATATAACTCCTTCCTTCGTCGCATTTATTTTAGTTGTCGCGTTTATTTTAGCGGGCTGTACGGGCAAAACTAATCAGACTGCTACAACTACAGCAACTACTACTACAACGAATCAGTCTGTAAAAACCATAGTAACACTCGATGAATGCAGCACCATAAATAACCTAATAAATGGTTATGAATCTGGTTTTAATTCAATAAAAACAGATAAAGTAAATAACCAGTTTACTAATAAATGGCGTACTAATACTCATATTATTGGAGCAACCTGTACGGTTACTTTAAATAAGTCAGAGCAAGCAAGCTACCAATGCCAAACGCCTGTTAAAACACAAACGCAAACAATAACATCTCATCAAAAACTAGCTCTACAATTACGCCAATGCTTAACCAATACAGGCTGGTTTGAAAGCCAAAAAGAAACAGCAAGTTCAATTTATAGCACCTTTGTACTTGATACTAAAACCCCAGTGATTACCCTCTCCACCAATCAAGAAGGTAATGGCTTCACTACTCGCTTTGAAATTGCACCACCGTTAGGACTTTAATTATGCGCCAATTAAATCAAAACAAAAAACCATCTAAATTTAAAACTGACTGTTTAGGAATATGCGAAAGGCGTAGCGGTTATTGCACTGGTTGCGGGCGTACCAACGAAGAAATTTTTGATTGGATAATATTATCTGAAGATGAAAAAAAAGCGATTTTAGAAACACCACGAGCCGATATCTCAAAAGCGCAATAGAGCTAAAAGCCTCGATACCTCGAGGCTATAAATTAACGTTATGCTTTATCGAGCGCTTGGCTTACATCGGCAATTATGTCTGCAATGTTTTCAATACCAACCGACAACCTAATTAAATCGCGACTTACGCCTGCATTTGCTAATTCTTCATCGTTTAATTGGCGGTGTGTGGTTGACGCAGGATGACACGCAAGTGACTTAGCATCGCCAATATTAACTAAGCGTAAAATCATGTTTAGTGCATCAATAAAACGAGTGCCAGCCTCTAGCCCACCAGCAATGCCAAAGCTTAAAATACCGGATGCTTTGCCACTGGTAATTTTTTGACTCATTGCGTTATACGGGCTTGATTTAAGCCCTGCGTAATTAACCCAAAGCACTTTTGGATGATTTTCTAAATACTCAGCTAATTGCTGTGTATTTTCGCAGTGGCGATCCATTCTTAAGCCTAAGGTTTCAAGGCCAATTAAAATGTCAGATGCGTTTTTAGGTGCAAGCGCTGCGCCGGTATTTCTAAGTGGCACTACTCTACAACGTCCAATAAATGCAGCTTCAGCAAAGGCTTCGGTATAAACCACATTGTGATACGACGGATCGGGCTCGTTCATCATTGCAAAGCGCGTAGCATTCGCTTTCCAGTCAAATTTACCTGAGTCTACAATCATCCCGCCAATGGCAGTACCGTGCCCGTTTATATACTTTGTAAGTGAGTGAACCACTATATCGGCGCCCAGCTCAAATGGGCGGCATAAATACGGCGTAGCCACGGTATTATCAACAATAAGCGGCACACCTTTGCTGTGTGCAATACGTGCTAAACGTTCAATATCAACAATATTACCTGCCGGATTACCAATAGATTCACAAAAAACAGCGCGGGTGTTGTCGTCAATGGCATTCTCGAACGCGGTAAAATCATCGGCTTTAATCATGCGCGCTTCAATACCTTGCCTAGGTAGTGTATGAGCAAATAAGTTATACGTGCCACCATACACTTGGCTGGTGCTTACAATATTAGTACCGACTTCACACAAACATTGAATAGCATACGTAATAGCAGCCATCCCAGAGGCAACAGCCAGCCCACCAATGCCCCCTTCCATCGCGGCAACACGCTGCTCAAGTACGGCATTGGTTGGGTTCATTATGCGGGTGTAAATATTTCCAGGTACTTTTAAATCGAATAAATCAGCGCCATGCTGCGTGTTATCAAATGTATAAGAAGAAGTATTGTAAATAGGCACGGCTGCCGATTTGGTCGTAGCCTCAGATTCGTAACCGTGGTGCAGTGCTAATGACTCTAATTTCATAATTATTTCCTTCAATTAATTTACCACTAAGCTAGCACTTCTTGGCTATAAAATGCACATGAAATATATTAAAGGGTGTTGAAGTGAAATTTTAATAAAATACTTAGAGAATTATAATGTGTATTAAATGCATATGAAGATAAATGGGCTTTATAACTTTTTGCCCATATGGTTACTTTATACTCTCACTGAATAAACCCTATAATATTTGCCATTTATCTAACTACTCTGTATTTTCATCCATTATAAAGTCTACTGTTTCTCTTATATCTGGCGTGGCGTTGACTACTTTAAATATTTTAAATGCCCTCATACCTGCCGACTTGATTGGAGAGGCTAAAAGAGCACTTAAAAAACTATGGGGGGAGCTTTCTATTCCTTTAAAATCTAAAATAATTTTCTTTCCACTTTCTAAAGCTGGAAATATCTTATCTTCCTTAAACTTAATTGCTGCTTCTTTATCTTCTGCAAAAAAGCCAAAATAATTAGATACATTTATATATAGCTGTCCTTCTTTCTCATCAGAATCCGCTTTTGACTGTTCTAATAATGCCTCTTCTCGAAAACCACGAAGCATTTCCTCAAGAGAATGTTCAGAGGTTTCTTTATCAACTTTTATTGTTACAAGTACAAATGTTCCAGGCCAAAATGAATTTAATTTTTTAGAGGTAATATCTCGTGGTGAAATATGAACAACAGCATCGCCAGATATTATATGCATTTCAGCATTTAATCGACGAATTATATTTGTGGATAAAAATAATCCGATGCCTGCATTGTTCTTATTCCTATATGGGTCATTTGTGCCAAATGTACCTGAAACTTTTGGCTTCATAGCTTTTAAAATAGCTTCAGCATGACTTTCTTGTCCTGGGTATGCTTGTTCTAAATGCTGTTTAATACCAATACCATTATCCGCAATTATAAATGAAACCTCACTCTTGTTTTTGTACCAAGAAAATTGACAAAGTGAAGGTAATGTGAACGTTTTATTTCCATACGGGTAATGAGATTGGCCGTGCTCTCGAGTATTATATAAAAGCTCACTTAAAACATATCTTAATGTCTTAGTAAATTCCACATTAAAATCATTGGTATAAGACTCAGCAGATTCTATTATTTTTTTAAAATCATTATTGTTTCTCAATGCAAATAAAGGTTTGAAATTACTACCTTTAAAATTCACATGTTCATGCATCATTACCGTAAAAGTTCCACGCCCGCCTAGGCTACGAAACATATTACTAGCACCTTGTGTCGCCTCTGACTCTTTAAAAGTAACACTGCAACGTTGTGATTTTAGTTTCCATGCATAAAGAACAATTAATGACAATGCTTGGTAATTAGCACCATGACAATGAGTCATATCAATTAAGACGCGCTTGTTCGATATAGACCAATCAAAAAAACCGATAAACCTTTCAAAGTTATAGATGCCCTGGTGTTTAAAACTAAAACCATCTTCTAAGTTTATTATAACTGTATCATTATTTTTTAACTGCTTACTTAAGGTTGCTAAGGTATCGTTACAGTCCATTGCATTATATTCCATAGTTTAGGTGGTTATTTTCTTACAAAGAAAGCGTATAAGTAATAACTACGCATGATGCTTGCTTTAATTGTTTTAAGCCTCTTTTGAATAGGCGCTTCCATTACGGTAAGCGCCCTTCTGTTATCTCACTAATTACTTATTTTACGATTGTCATTTCGTCTAACAAGTTTTGTGCATTATCTACTTTATCCATTACCCACAGCATGTAGCGTGAATCAACGTGGATTGAGCGATTAAGCTCTGGGTTATAATCCCAATCACCAATAATACTTTCGTAAACACCGTCAAACAGTAAGCCTACAAGCTCTGCTTTGCCGTTAAGTGTTGGCGAACCTGAGTTACCACCGGTAGTGTCTACATTTGATAAAAAGTTAACGGGTACTGTATTCATACCACCCGTGTAATCACCGTAAAGCTTGGCTTTAATTTGCTCTTGTAACTTTTTAGGCGCATTAAATGGGTCAACATCGGTGTTTTTAGCTAGTAACCCTTCAAGCGATGTAAACGGTGTTGCTACCAAGCCATCTTGAGGTGAGTAGCCGCCTACGGTGCCATAGGTTACGCGTAGTGTACTGTTAGCATCGGCATATACAGGTTTGTTTTTAGCTTTGTTAAACGCAATGATTGCGCTCATTAGCTCTGGGCGAGCTGCTTGTAATTTACCTGCAAGTGCTTTTGATTTATCTTCCTCAGCTTTCATTACTTTAAAGATTGCTTTAGCGTACTGCACAAATGGGTCTTGGCTTTGATTTAGCTGGCTAAACGATTGCTCAAATAATGAATTGCGAACAGTGGCATTATCAAGTCTTGACTGTTCATACATGTTGTCTAGCAATGCGCTTTGAGTTGCTTTATCAAACCCATTTTGTACTTTAAATACGTTATCAACGTCGCTAAAACGCTCTTCTTTTGGAAGTGCTGCATATAGCTCTAAAAAGTGCAGTAAAATAGCTTTGTCTACTTTGCTATCATAACGGCGCGTCATGCGCTCAAGCCCTGCTTTAATGCGCGGTAAGTCACGTTCTTGATAACCAGATTCACGTTCGCTATTTGGCTGTTGTTTTTCGTAAGCTAAGCGGTATAAACGTCGTGCTGTGCTGATCATTTGTGAGCGGTGCACATAACCTAACATACGGTCGCGTTCACTGTGCTCTTGTGATTGTGCAATTAGCTCAGATAGCTCACCTAATACGCTTCCGTATTGTTCTTTACGCTCACCATCACTATTGATCCATTGTGTTAGGTCTTGCTCAAACTGTTTTTTGCGCTCAAGCATAGTGCCTTTTTTGAAGCTTTCGATCATCGAACCATAGTTTTTAATATAGTTGTTATAACCTGCAATGGTACTTTCGTAAGCAATACGCGCTTTACTGCCGTCTTCTGAGTTTTCTTCAATAAGCGACACGTATTTTGAGTTATGAACGCGTGCTTTAGGGTAACTGTCGTTAAATACGTTATCTACCTCTGTTGCAATGCGGTAGCGGTTAGTACGCCCTGGGTAGCCTGTAACCATTACAAAGTCGCCTTCTTGCACGCCTTTGGCACTTACTTTTAGGTAAGAGTCTGGTACGTAAGGTACGTTGTCTTTGCTGTACTCTGCAGGTTTTCCATCTTTGCCTACATAGGCACGGTAAAAACCAAAGTCGCCTGTGTGGCGCGGCCACATCCAGTTATCTATATCGCCGCCGTATTTACCTACGCCCATTGCCGGTGCATAAGATAAACGTACGTCTTTTATTTCAAGTGACTTAATTAGGTAAAACTCTAAACCACCGTGAAACGAATATACATTACAACGATAGCTTTCATCAGCTTCACATTGTGCTACTAGTGCTTTTTCGTTTTTTTCGAGTGCATCGTAGCGTGCTTTTGCTGTTAGCTCGTTAGTACCTTTAATTACTTCATCTGTTACGTTGGTAACCGTTTTTGTTACGTATACGCGTGAACCCGGTGCTGCTGGTAAATCCTCAGCAGGACTTTTAGCTAAAAAGCCATTTTCTAAAATGTTGTTCTCAGGCGTTGAGTTATATTGTACTGAGCCATAAACACAGTGATGATTTGTAACCACTAAGCCTTTTGGCGATACAAACGATGCTGTACAGCCACCTAGGCTAATTACCGCATTCATTGGGAATTCGGTTAATTTAGAAATAGATTCAACATCAATTTCAAGCCCTTTAGCTTTTAAAATTGATTCTAACTCTGGAAGTTGGTGTGGTTGCCACATGCCTTCATCGGCTATGGCACTACTTGAAAGTGATAAAGAAAATGTGGCTACTAATGTAGCTACAAGAGGTTTTAAACGCATTATAGAATCCTTTTTATTTGTTTCTATAACAGGTTACTCGCGATGGGACAATAAGGTCAATAGCCGTGCAATGAATTGTTACAATCGAGTGTTTAATCTTACTTTTTATCAAAATTCATCGAAAAATCAAGAAACTGTTTTGCTGGTATTGGTTTACTAAAATAGAAGCCTTGCATAAAATCACAACCCAATTCGTTCAATAAAGTATGCTGCTCTTTTGTTTCTACACCTTCGGCTACCACTGTCAGTCCTAAACTGTGCGACATGGCAATGATTGCTCTCACTAGATTGCAATCTTCATTATTTAACACAATACCATCAATAAAACTTCTATCTATTTTAAGTACATTAAAAGGGTATTCTCTCAAATAACTTAATGATGAATAACCTGTACCAAAGTCATCCATTGATAAGTTAATGCCTAATGCAGTAATTTCAGTCAGTATATCAACAACATTAGTGTGGCAACTCATCAATACTCCCTCAGTTATTTCAAGCTCTAAACTTTCGGGGTTTACGTTTGCTTCACTCAATGAGTTTTGAATAAAACTGAGCAACCCTACGTCTCTAAATTGGCGAGGAGATAAGTTAACAGCCATGGTGTATTTTTGTTGGCGTTTACAGGTACTTTGCCATGTGTTTAAAAAGTGTAATGCTTGGCTAATTACAAACTTACCAATAGGTACAATTAATCCTGTATTTTCGGCAATAGGTATAAACTCATCGGGTGTTACATTACCTAGCACAGGGTTATGCCAGCGTAATAACGCTTCTGCACCAATGATGTGTTTATTTTTGGCGTCAAATTGGGGCTGGTAGAATAACTCAAATTCATTACGCTCAAGGGCGCCACGCATCTGCTCTTCTATTACGAGTCGGCGCTGAATAATTACATTCATCTTTTTAGTAAAAAATGAATAAGTATTACGGCCATATGATTTTGCTTGATACATTGCAGTGTCAGCATTTCGTAATAGATCAGCAACGGTTGTACCATTTTCTGGGTATATGGCTACACCAATACTCGCTGTTAGTATGTGTTCCCGGCCCTCAATTTTAAAAGGGGCTCTAAAGTTATTGACCAGTTTTTCAGTGATTTTTAGCGCTGCATGGTGATCAGTTATACCTCGTAGTAATACGATAAACTCATCTCCACCTAGGCGCCCTACCGTGTCGTCTTTTCGCAGTGCCTCTTGCAGCCTTTGCGCTGATTCAATTAAAAGTTTGTCTCCTGTTTCATGGCCTAAAGAGTCATTTATTTTTTTAAAATCATCTAAATCCAAAAACAGTACTGCCGCTTTCTCGTTATTTCTTTGTGCTTCAATAAGTAATTGCGACAAACGATCAAGTGCTAAAAAACGATTTGGGAGTAAAGTTAGACTATCGTAATACGCTTGATGTCTAATTATTTCATCTGATTTATGCTGTTCTGTAATATCTCGAATAATAACCATTAACTGGTTATGTTCTGTTATTTTATTTATTCTTGCTTCAAAAAAAACGAGCCCATGGGGCAAAGCTAGCTCGTATTTAAAGCTCATCATCTGTTCTTTTTCTAATACAAGGCTGATATAGGTTTCAAATTTTTTGGCTACATCATGAGGGAGGACATCACCCATTCTTTTACCAATAAATTGCTTTGGCTTGGTATAGAGGTCGGTCTCATTACTGGCATGATACTCAATAATAGTTCCATCGTTTTCCATCAAGAAAAATAAGTCAGGAATTGCTCCAAAAATAGTTTTTAGCATATGCTCATTAAATGACGCATCCGCTTGTGCCTTTTTAACCTCAGATAAATCAATATCAATACAGTACATTTGTTTTGTATTATATTGATTTGTAAACATAACATGGCTGGAAAAAACCGATACATTGTTTCCATCTTTGTCTTGTAAGATAATTTCAGATGCTGGAATTTCTATATCTTTTTTTACCCAATCACTATGTGCGTTAATAACTAACTCACACATTGGCTCTGGAATTATAAGGTCTTCTATTTTTTGTCCTATGGCTTCTTCTTTGGTATATCCATAAAGTCGCTCACTGCCTTCATTCCAATAAATAACACGACGTTCATTGTCATAACCTTGAACAGAAATAACATTTACCGCATCAAATAACTGATGCAAATAGTCGTTAATTACAAATTGATGGGTTAAGTTTGAAGTCGGGTTATCTAATTTCATTTTGAGGCTATATCCATAAATAATTTTATTTAATAATAGAGAAATACTAAATAATAATTAAATTTAATTTTAATATTAAATTTCCATGTACATTATATACGCCATTATACAAAACAAAAAAAGAGCCGAAGCTCTTTTTTAATAATTGTTAACTATATTTAAACGCTATAAAAACTGAATTTATTTTTTTGTCACATCATTTGGATGTTCCACGCCAATCCATGCTTTGAATAGTGCTTTTTGCTCAGGCGTTGCCTCTTTATCAGCAACTACTTTTTTAGGCTTATCAAAATCTTCTGATAATACTAATGTTAAGCTTTCAAGAGCATCGCGACGAAGATAGTCAATGGTTACTTTATCGCCTTTTTTAAACGTTTCTAAGCTGGTTTTTAAATCTTTACCTACGTGATGTTTGTTTATAGCGACAATTTTATCATCGGTAGTTAAACCTGCTTTCCACGCACTGCCACCACGGCGAACGTAACTTAACGTAAGTAACTCGCCTGTGTTTTTAGCGGTAGCATCAATACTTGCAAGCGCTTTTGCTTTTTCTGGTCGCTCAAATTTCAAGCCTACTTTAGTAAGTAGTTCGTCAAAGTTGATACTTGCTGGCGATTCTACATTTTCCTGCCACCAGCTTGAGTAATCACGCCCTGTTAAGTCTTTTAAAATATTAAGCACGTCTACGCCTGTAAAACCGGCTGGCATTTTATGATTGTTATAAAGTGCTTTGTGCACGTCGCGATAGCTTATTTTACCTTGGCTTTTTTCAAGTAAGTCGATATCTAAAGCTAAAGAGAGTAACGAGCCCTCAGAATAAATGTTGGTGCTGTAGTTACGTGCATGATCGCCACCTTGATTAATCCATTTATCAAAGCTTGTTTCGCTTGCGCTTTGCACTTCACGGCCCGGTGTTTGTAAATGGCGATTAATGGTTTTGCTCATCACTTTAAAAAATTCATCTGTGGTTTCAATACCAGAGCGAACCATTAAATGGTCTTCAAAATAACTTGTTGAACCTTCAGCGATCCACAGTAGTTTTGAGTAGTTCATGTTCGTGTAATCGTAAGGCACCAAACCTTGAGGGCGGTATGCTTTAACATTCCACGTATGAACAAACTCATGCGCAGCGGTGCTAATAAAGGCTAGGTAATCTTCGCGGCTACCAAATCGATCGCGTGGACGTTGAATAATTGTAGAGTTTAAATGCTCTGTAGCACCACCAGCACCCGACGTAGCATGTACCATAAATACATAACGTTCATACGGATAGCCATCCCAAATTACATTACCAGTAGCAACTAATTTTTTAAGATCGGTAAGCATTTGCTCTACATCGTAGTTACCGTCGCCCCATATAACTAAATCGTATTCACGGCCATCTACTTCAAATGTGTGTAGTTGGTTAATACCCGTTTCGATTGGTGAATCAACAAGTACGTCGTAATCTGCTGCTTTAAATGAATTTTTGCCTTTTAAATTATCCATACCCGATACAGAGCGCCACTTTTTAGGCACTTCTAAATTAACGGTTACTGGCTCTTGGCGAAATGATTCACTAAACATAAAAAAGCCTGATGCATCTATAAATGCATGGCTGTCGTCAATGTGGCGAGCGCGCTTACCAAGCTCATTTGCATACACCTGGTAGTCAACATTAACTTCTGTTGGCTCATTAAGGTGTACACGCCATGTACTGTGATCAATTTTTTCCCATTTTAACTCTTTACCATCTTCATCTTTAGCTTTGAAGTAACGAATGCCATTGGCAAGGTTTAGCATTTCGTAGCGACCCGTTCGCCATGCAGGAAGTTTTATATCAAGATGTGCTTGCGCTGTTTTTGGAAACTCAACACTTACATCGCCTAAATGATGTTGTGGTTGCGAAATTTCTAAAGAATAATTTACATCGGCAAATACAGGTGCTGAACATGCAGCTAAAATAGATAGGGCTAATAACTTTTTCATAGAAACTCTTAGTGGAAACTTAATTGCCTGCAAGACTAGCAAGCCCCTATTTAAAAGTGAATTAAATACGACAAATTGCCCCGTATACGAGTTTATACGTAGTAGCTTATTAAAATTTCTAAGTTTTTTACTAGATAACTACACATAATAAAAATTTGTTGTAAACTGAAGATAATAAAATTAATTTGATGGCGGTACGCTTAGGTGTCTGAAAGATCTAATCCAACAGATAAAAAACTCAAACAAGCAATTGATGCTCGTATGGCTATTGAGAGTGCACGCAAACATCAAGTGGATATTTTGTGCGACTTTGCAGCTAAACTTTCGCTAAGCTGTAAAGGGCTTGATATTGAGTTAGATAATCGCCTTGCTAAATTTAGAAGTGCACTCAATAAAGGTATGAGCTTTGAAGACCTCTCCCCCCTTGTTAGTGAAACTTTGATATTACTTAAAAATCAAGAATCGATTCAGCAAGCTCAGCAACGTGATTTATTCAACAGTGTACAAAATGCAGGTAAACAGTTACAAAAAACTAAAGGTTTACCTGACGATACTCGCAGAGCCCTGAGAAATTTACTCGATCAAGAGATTAATAACGTTCAGTCAACCCATGGTTATATTCCGCTACTTGATCAACTTATTCTTTTTTATCATGAAGCATTGCTAACTAAGCAAGACCCTCAAGCCGATAATCAGCGCCCTGTAAAACAGGCTCGTGCAAAAAAACTACTTGAGCTAGCTAACGAACTTATACTTGAAGAAGAAGCTACACTACAAATTAATAGTATAAAAAATAATATTACAGAAAGTGACACAATCGATGCATTACTCGATGTTGCGATTAACATAATTGAAGTCGTAGTAAAAAACATTAGCAAAGAGCGTAAATCTGCACAAAGCTTTTTAGTTTCATTAAATCAAACCCTCGAAGATCTACATAATTCTATTGTCTCTACTAGTAGACACTCAGAATCGATGAGTATTGAGTTTGATTCGTTAAATAAAAGCATTGAACTAAAAATAAAAAACCTCAACGAACAAACACAAAAAGCAACGTCAATCTCATCTTTAAAAGAACTTGTAGATAACGAATTAAAATCACTAAGCGAAGATTTTCTAGCAAAAGAAAAGCTAGAACGAAAAGACAGAGAAATGCTTAGCACTAGCTTTAGTGAAATAAACAAACGAATTATTACTTTAGAAGATAAGTTAACAACGTATAAAAAACGTTTAAACGAACAGCGCTTTAAAAGTTTACTTGATGGGCTTACAAAACTGCCTAACCGAGCTGCATTTGATGAACGTTACAATCACGAAATGCATTTGTTTAATGTGCAGCCATCAGATGTTACGCTTGCGGTTATTGATGTTGACCACTTTAAATCTATCAATGATAGATTTGGCCATACCGCAGGTGACATTACCTTACAGGTTATATCAAAAGCGTTGCAAAAATCGGTAAGAAAGTCCGATTTTATAGCGCGTTACGGCGGTGAAGAATTTGTATTGTTAATGCCAGGTGTGTCGCTTGAAAACGCAACATTACCTCTGGATAAAGTAAGAAAGGTAATTAAAAATATACCTTTTAAATTTAGAGAAAAACAAATTGAGATCACTATTTCGGTAGGTGCAACTCAGTTTAAAAAAGGCGATACTCTGTTAAAGGCATTTGATCGAGCAGATGATGCTCTTTACGAGGCCAAAAATTCAGGACGAGATAGACTTTGTACCAGTAAATAATGTCATAGCCATTATAAATTTTATGACAAGTAGTTTTTTACGATTTAGCAGTAAGGAGAACGTCTATGTTAATACAGTTAAACCCAACTGGGGTTTTAGATTTACTGTCGCAATTAGAAGTTGATTTATTAGAGCAATCTTCTGCTAGTGAGCGTTATAAGTTATTTAGAAACTGCGTACTAGCAGTGCTTAATGTAGGTAGCCATACCGACGAAAGTAGCGATATATACGACAAATACAAAGATTTTGATATTCGTTTAGTAAGCCGCGAACGAGGCATTAAAATTGAGCTTGAAAACCCACCCGAAACCGCATTTGTTGATGGCGAAATAATTACCGGAATTCACGAGCATATATTTTCTGTTATTCGCGATATTTTGTTTATTTGTCAAAAATACGAAAAAGATTTAAAAGAGCAAAAAGCCATTACTCATATGGTATTCGATATGCTCAGAAATGCCGGTGCTTTGCGTGTTAATAGCGAGCCAAGTATGGTTGTTTGCTGGGGCGGACACTCAATAAACGAAGTTGAATATAAATACACAAAACAAGTGGGTTACGAGCTTGGCTTACGTGGATTAAATATTTGTACTGGTTGTGGCCCTGGTGCCATGAAAGGCCCAATGAAAGGTGCCACTATTGGCCATGCAAAACAGCGCAATACCAATAACCGTTACTTAGGCCTAACAGAGCCAAGCATTATTGCTGCAGAGCCACCAAACCCTATTGTTAACGAATTAGTTATTTTACCTGACATTGAAAAGCGCCTTGAAGCTTTTATAAGAACAGCTCACGCTATTATCATTTTTCCTGGTGGCGCAGGTACTGCTGAAGAATTGCTATATTTATTAGGCATATTACTTCATCCAGATAACACCAAACAATGTTTGCCTGTGATTTTAACTGGCCCTAAAGAAAGTGAAGCGTACTTTAAAGAGCTGTGTGAATTTGTTGAAATGACGCTTGGTAAAGAAGCATTAGATAAGTTTGAAGTTATTATTGATAATCCTGAGTTAGTTGGACAAAAGCTAAGATCGGCTATGGCCAATGTTCGTGATTACCGTAAAAGTGAAGGCGATGCCTACTACTTTAACTGGACGTTAAAAATCGATAACGATTTTCAACAACCTTTTGCACCAACACACGAAAATATGGCAAGTCTTGATTTACATCTTGATCAACCAAAGCAGTTATTAGCGGCTAATTTACGCAGAGCTTTTTCAGGTATTGTAGCTGGAAATGTAAAAGACGAAGGCGTTAAAGCCATTAAGCAAAACGGTCCATACATTTTAAGTGGCGAGCCTGCCCTTATGGAAAATATGGATACGTTATTACAAGCATTTGTTGATCAAGGGCGTATGAAACTCCCTGGCAGCAAATACATTCCGTGTTACAAAATAAAAGCATGAGTTTTATAGTTTGAAACCCCATTTACTTCTTATTGATGCGCTTAATTTAATTAGGCGCATTTACGCCGTTGACGCTAATCAAAAACATCACAGCGATGAACAAATGATACAAACGTGCTGTGCACGTGTAGCTCATGCATGTAAAAAGCTTTTAAATACAAGTAATGCAACCCATGCGATTGCGGTATTTGATGGTGACAAAAGCTGGCGTTATCATTTTTATAAAGACTACAAACACTCCCGTGCCCCAATGCCTCAAGTGCTAAAAGATGCCTTAGAGCACTTTAAAACCGCAATAGAAGAAACCGGTATTGTTGTATTTGAGCCTATTAACGATGAAGCCGATGACATTATTGCAACGCTTGCGTTTAAGGCATCAAATAATCAAATAGCTAATACTGTTGTCTCTACTGATAAAGGCTTTTTACCCTATATAGGCCCCTACATTACAGTTTATGATTACTTTAAAAAACTCTATTTAGATGAGACAAGTATAAAAGAGCGTTTTGGTGTTGAGCAAAATAAGCTCGTTGATTTTTGGGCATTAGCGGGTGATAAAACAAATGATATTCCGGGAGTAAAAGGAATAGGTACTAAGTCTGCGCAGCAAATAGTTAATAACTATCATTCAATTGAGCATGCGGCAGAAGATGAATCTCTAAGCCCGAGTATTAAAGCAAAGTTAGCCGCTAATATGGATATGTACGTAATCTCAAAGCACTTGGTTAGTTTACGCACCGATATAAATTTAGGCTTTAGTTTAAAGCAGTTAAGACTTAATTAGTCGCAAGTTAATAGCCTCTAAACATTACAAAACGTATACTATTATTAGTTACCGGAGTCAGAGTAAACCATATTGAAAAAATTTATCCGATATTTAATCTTAGGTTTAGGGCTATATGCACTGATAGCAGCGTTGGTGATCACCTTTTATAAAGACGATCCTCAGGCTATGATCTGGCAAGACCGAGAAGCTTTTAATAAACGTTATATCGAAAAACTATCACTTGAGCAGCCAACAACACTAAATACTGTGCTTGATTATTTAGGCAGCCCCGACCTTACTTATGCCAAACGAGATGGTGAACAGGTATTTCAGATTGTTTTTTACCGTACACAGCATAAAACATCTGACGGTATAACCACTATGGATGAATGTACTGGGTTATTATTTAAAAATGGGCAGCTATTTTTATGGGGTCCTAGTGCATATAATAAATATCAAGAACAAAATTAGGTGAAGGTTTAATGGATGAAGCTGTTTCAACTACTTTAGAGCAGCTGCTTAATAATACGCAGCTGTTTTTAAGCTATTATAACAATAAACAAAAATGGACAGCCTTATACCCCATGGCAAGTAAGCTAGCTGAGCAATATAGAGTGCTCTATAGTGAACAGCCATTCGCATTACAAGCTCGTTTAACACTTTATAATCCTAATTATTCTTATGCCACCAACTTAGTTGTTAGTCAAAGTGTAATAACCGCTGCACTTTGTAAATCTCAACACTATAACAATGCCCTAAGCGAGCTATACATAGCGGCTTCACTCATTGAGCATTTATGTGTTGGAGCGCAATTAAACAAGCTCTGTGAGCAAACACCTTTTCAAGACTCTGATAAAAACATATGGAAAATGCGTCATCAGTTAGCTGCTAAAGTAATGTTATCCAGTGGCGATTCTGCCAAACCCGTTACGCAATTATTAGCTAAGTTAAGTAAATATAAACAAGCATTGGTAAGTGCTCCTAAAATAATGCTTTACGATGGGGGCATAACACTAATTGCTTTAGCAAATATTATTAGTATGAACATTACTAGTAATACGGCTAATAAACACATGAGTTTATTTAAAGCACTTACTGACTTGTATATTCGCACACCAAATTTGTTTGCACTGCAGCTAATCAAATCACTTATAGCCCATTTGGGGCCACTATTACCGGGAAGCCGCGTTTTTTATGCCGAGCAAACCATGATTTATTTAGCGACTGATGCGCAGCAAAAACATATTTTAATTAGTAACACTAATCCAAATAAATTAGCTTGGTTTAGCGTTAAAGCAACCCTTAACGACAACCCAAAACAATGGCATTGCGCTGATAAAACCATTAGCTTCAAAGTGTTTAACAGTGAACATGTTAAGTCAAAAAGTGTGGTTGGCGTTGATAAAGCACAGTCTTTACTTGAACTAATAAGTAATATTAAGTCACAGCACGAATATAGCTATAAAGGGCTAAGCCAGCTAATGGCGGCTCACCCTCAGGTAGTTGCTAATTTATGTGAGGCAGTAAAACCTTATAATAAGGAGCATCAGGCCGCTAAAGACTTAAAGCATAGTTTATCGATGGTCGGTTATTATAATGCACCTGCGATAATTCAAAGAGTTGTTTTTGAGCAATTAGTTAATGTTACCCCACACCCTCTGCAAGCCTACGTTACTAACAGATTAAATGGTTTAGTGAAAATAATGGCCTTATTAGTCAGTAAAAATAAACACGACCAGTTTGAACACATTACATTACCTTTATATGCTTATGCTCATTTTTTATTAACGCAATGCAGTACACAGCTTTCTCGTAAAACGCTGATTGACGACACACCAAATAAAACATTGAGTGCCCCTATTTGCTCATTTTTTGGAGTAGATTCAATTAATAACGAGCAACTAACGCAACAGCTTACTCATTTATTAAGTGACAACCCATGGACAACGGCACTTTTAGAAGCAGAGCAAACACCTAAAAAACACTTAACTGATTCTCATAAACTCTGGATCACACTTAAAATTGTTGCCCAGAGTGTTTTTAAACCAGAACTCGCGCTAACAGCGTGGCAACTGCAAACATTAAACGAACAACTGAAAATACTAAATTGGCAAAACCCAACTGATTTTAATCAAAAATTAGAATCTCTCGCGTTATTTAATAGTATTTAATTTATGGAAACCTATTTAACGTCTTTATACCCATTATAACTTTGGTGTATACCCAGTATTTCTTGTATAAACTAGCAAAATGGGTGATAAGTTGATATA
The DNA here is from genome assembly GCF_011378815.1 of Pseudoalteromonas sp. 31A1. Taxonomy (NCBI): domain Bacteria; kingdom Pseudomonadati; phylum Pseudomonadota; class Gammaproteobacteria; order Alteromonadales; family Pseudoalteromonadaceae; genus Pseudoalteromonas; species Pseudoalteromonas sp. 31A1. Next base: position 169,814 of record NZ_WTKY01000005.1, read on the forward strand.
AATGCGCCCTTAAATTTTCAAGCACGTTCACATAAATGATCTAACAAGCGATTACCCTCTCAGGGTAATAATTTATGTGCAAATCAAACTCTTTAAAGGAAAAGTCAATGGCCAAACAAACCATCACAGTGATCAAAGGCGACGGCATCGGTCCGAGCATTATCGACTCAGCACTTGAAATATTAAAAGCCGCAGGTTGCGACTTTGATTATGAATTTGTTGATGCTGGCCTAGCTGCACTTGAAAAAACAGGTGAGTTACTTCCACAAGACACGGTTGATACAATAGCTAGAAACAAAATCACTCTTAAAGGCCCATTAACAACGCCTGTAGGTGAAGGTTTTACGTCTATTAACGTAACACTTCGTAAGCAATTTGGTTTATACGCTAACGTACGCCCTGTTAAATCATTTGTTGGCACTAAAGCGCGTTACGACGATATTGATATCATTACTATTCGTGAAAATACGCAAGGTATGTACTCAGGTGCAGGCCAAATAGTAAGTGAAGACGGTAATGAAGCAGAAGCAAAATCGATAATTACGCGTGAAGGCGCAGAAAAAATCGTAACTTTTGCATATGAGCTAGCGGTACGTGAAGGTCGTAAAAAAGTAACTGCTGTTCATAAAGCTAACATTTTAAAATCAACATCTGGTTTGTTTTTAAAAGTAGCACGTGAAGTAGCTGAGCGTTACCCACAAATTGAATCAAATGAAATGATTGTTGATGCAACGTGTATGAAACTGGTAATGACACCTGAAGAGTTTGACGTAATTGTTACGACTAACTTATTTGGTGATATTTTATCTGACCTTTGTGCTGGTTTAGTTGGCGGTTTAGGTATGGCTCCAGGTGCTAACATTGGTGAAGACGCTGCAATTTTTGAAGCTGTACACGGTAGTGCACCAGATATTGCTGGCAAAAACCTAGCTAACCCAACATCTGTAATTTTAGCGTCTATCCAAATGCTTGAGCATTTAGATATGGGCGATACAGCAGAGCGTATTCGTAGTGCTGTTGCTGATGTAATTAAATCAGGCGACCGTACAACTCGCGATTTAGGCGGCAGCCACGGTACAACTGATTTCACTCAATCAGTAATTGACCGTTTATAATTAATATTTGTTATTAATTTAAATAGCCCGCTAATTTAGCGGGCTTTTTTTTATTTGCTAGCTGCGCTTTATCCTAGGTAAGCATAAAAGTAATAACACTAATAAACCTGCCAATGATCCGCCACTTGAACCCGAACTACTTTGTTGCTTTTGCACTGTAAGAGATAACTCTTTAGTAAAAGTATCATTTGTTTGAGTATCAGTAACATTCAACGTTACACTAAATGCACCGCCAGTCTGATAAGTATGCCTTGGGTTTTGTAAGTTTGATACCGCACTGCCATCACCAAAATCCCAACTGTAAGTATAACTATTAAAGCCGCCAGTTACTTGCGCATTAAATTGAGCGCTTAAATCATTTACTGTAACGTTTGCGTCTATGCTAAGCGGAACAGTTGCCGTTACATCAACCGCTTTAGTTTGCTCCGTGCCTTCGTTATCTGTCACTGTAAGCGTTACTTGGTAATCACCAGAGTATAAATAATTATAAGTGAGCGATTGCGTCGTTAAAGTACTTCCATCCCCTAGCTGCCAATTATAGGTATACGGTGCGACTCCACCTGTAAACGAAGCTTGAGCTGTTAATATTCCTTGGTTTATTTCATATTCAATTTCATTTACAGATAATGGCTCAACTAATGTAACTTGAGCTATAGCTACTTGCTGTGAAGTATCATTACTTGCCATAAACTCAACGCTATAGGTGCCATAGTCTTGATATTCATGAGTAGGCGTTAACTCTGTGCTTGAGCTACCATCGTCAAAACTCCACGTGAATTTATCCGCAGGCGTGAGTGCAAAACCTTCTACATTAAAATTAACGATTAAACCTGTTTTGGTAAAATTAATACCTTTAGTAACATCGTAATTAAGCTCTACTTCTATATCTTCACTATCAGCTGACTGGCTTATAATATTAAACCCAAAGCCAACCTGTGGGAGGGCAACGCCCGATGACTGTTGCGCTGAAAAGCTATAGTCGGTTTTATCAGTAAACTCTGTAATAGCAGATAAATCATCATCACCTAATCCAGCTCGCTGTGGATATAAACTAAAAGCAGCATCACGAATTTGAATTGCTGAAGCAGCCGGAGTTTGCGTACTGCCTTTATTTATCGAGCGCTGATCAGCATCTACCACTAATGCAAAACCACTACCTGGATGCTCTGTCGTGTTGTTATCTGCTTGAGATTCATTGCTATACCACAATAATAATCCCGGTGAGTACTGCTCTGCTTGCAAACTACTGTCAACGCCTGTGTATGAACGCAATTGTAAATAGTAATGTGATGGCGATGCATATGTGTAACTACCTATTTTTTCAAAGCCATTAAACTCGGTGTTAATTTGATCTTGTGCATTATTTTGCCAAATTAAAGTATCACTTTGCACAATACGCATATCATCCACAACAAAACCATAATAATGTGTGTTCGCATCTGTTATGTATTCAATTTTTAGATCAATGATTTGCCCAGCATAAGCTGATAAATCAAACTTATGAGTTAAATAGCCGTTAGGTTGCTTAGCATCACTATTAAAAAATGAATCACCTGATATATACGGACCAATGTCACCATAGTATGGGTTAATTGCTTGCGTATAATTACTAGCAATAGGCTCCCCATTTACTTTTACCTGTACTAAATCATAGTCGCGCTCAATACTGTAATAAGCAATAAAGCTTAAAGTAAGTGCCTCAGTTGTGTTTGGTAGCGTTACTGTATTAACTAAGCTGTTACTAACATTGTCGCCCGTATTTGAATAGTATTGAAAATCGCCTTCTACTGGCGTTTTAAATTTTTCGAGTCGAGATGGCAGTGTTATTTTTATTTGGCTTTGTAGTTGTGAAGTACTCGCAGTATTAATTAATGTTTGCTGTGCGTTAGCATCTATCTCATCCATATCAAGCGTGAGCTGATTAACCCAATTACCCTGGTATCGATTTTGTAAATATTCAAGCGCATAAGGGCTAAACATAACAGGCTCTGAGCCTCGTGGAGAACCTGCCCAACTTCCTGTCGACATAACTGACCAAGACGCGACAGGCTCACCTACCGTGTTAGATTGTAAGTCGTATTCATCTAATAATCCCAAGTCATGCCCAAACTCATGTACCACCACGCCAATCCCAGCATCAATTGGATTAATTGTATAACCAAAGAGCTTTATATTGCTGCCTGCAATCTCGCTCGGCCCGCTACTTTCATCAAATACATAGTAGCGGTGCGACCAAATAGCGTCGGTGCTTAGGTAGCCACCACCCGCTTCCTCGCCAATACTTGAATGAAAAATCATTACATGGTCAATAATGCCATTGGGTTCGTTAATAATTCCATCGCCATCAATATCATCTAAATCGGTTAAATCATAATCGGCTAAATTAATATTAAATTGTGCAACGGCTTTTTCTACCGCTTCTTTGACTAAAGCGGGCGCATTTTTATCACGCGTACTGCCTTGGCGTTCACCATATGTTTTTGCATTACTATCAGCGGTTACCCAGCCATATACTTGCCCGTTAAAGTTTAAGCTATTACCAGACGCTGCTTTATAATAATCTGCAGCCGTTGATAAGCTTTGTCCATCAGGGCCCGCATAACCTTGAGTATTAAAAAGCATTTGCTGATAGTGTTCAGTTGAATAATCAGCGTAAAACATGTCGGTGTCTTGCTGTACAAGTCGATCATCGTCATGTTTGAGGTCAGGAAAATCAATTAAGATAGCTAACACTTTTACATCATTAACGCTTTGATCAGGCACTAGCGACGTTGAAAAAGCGGCTTGTTTTTTATTTGTGTTTGAAAAATCCGTAGAGGAAGATTTAAATCGCCTAAAGCCATTTTTAATTGAGTGATTGGCAACTTCTTTGTTACTCATATATGACTTAAATGAACTATCTAACTCACTAGAGGATATTTGGTCTCTTTTTTTAAGCCAATATAAAATACGTTCTTCGTTAGTTATACCAACATCATGCGGGCTTAAATTATTAGCCGCTACTATAGGGCTTAATAGCGTAGTTAAAAGCGCAATTAACGTCACTTTTTTCACTGTGTTTTCCTCAAACATAATTATGTAGTAATCATACCTAATAATAGAAATTTAAACATGCGATAAAAACATATAGTTAACATGTGCAATAAAAGTTAATGGTCTTTCACACTCTTTTATAACTAAAATCAAACACACAACCTAAAACGCATAATTTCTGCTAGTTAACTCAGTTAAATACAGTATTTCTGCAGATTTAAATTAAGAAAAGCTACAAAACGAATTTAAAATGCAAAAAACCACTTTCAAGGTTGACATAAGGGTTCAAAACCCTTAAAAATAAACCTATACAGAATTTTTAATTTAAAAGCAGTGTTTTGCTAAGTAGAGTAAAAACTATGAACACACAAATTAACCTTTTAGTCGTACTCGTACTGGTCTTAGTTATAAGCCCAGCGGGGATGTATTAAAAGGTGATACTGCTTTTTAAAAACCCTCGCACTACGCGGGGGTTTTTTTATGCATAAAAAAGCGCACAGAGGAATGAGGATGAGCAAACAAGAATATAATGGCTCTGAACTAGTAGTTCAGGCATTAAAAGAGTTAAAGGTAAAATACATATTTGGCTACCCCGGTGGTTCGGTTTTAGACTTATATGATGCACTTTTTCAGCAAGATGATATTGAACATATATTAGTTCGTCATGAACAAGCTGCAACGCATATGGCTGATGGCTATGCTCGTGCTACAGGCGAAGTTGGTGTTGTACTTGCAACCTCAGGCCCAGGCGCTACAAACTGCATAACAGGCATTGCAACTGCTTATATGGATTCAATTCCTATGGTTGTATTGTCAGGCCAAGTTCCTACAAGTTTAATTGGTGACGATGCATTCCAAGAAACTGATATTGTTGGCTGTTCTCGTCCTGTAGTTAAACATAGCTTTAACTGTAGAAGCGCTAAAGAAATTCCTACTATCTTAGCTAAAGCTTTTTATATTGCGAGTACAGGTCGCCCAGGCCCTGTTGTGGTTGAGCTTCCTAAAGATATGCTTAACCCTGCAATTAAGTTTGCATACGATTTCCCTAAAACAACAGAACTAAGAACATACAGCCCTAATACTAAAGGGCACTCAAAACAAATTCGTAAAGCCGTTACCACTATTTTAGAAGCCAAAAAACTGGTTATTTACTCTGGCGGCGGTATTGTTATTTCAAATACATCAGAGCAATTAACGCATTTAGTTGAATCGTTAAATGCACCTATTACAAATACTTTAATGGGGCTGGGTGGTATATCAGGTGTACATCCAAACTTTGTAGGTATGCTAGGCATGCACGGTACGCTTGAGGCTAACAAAGCAATGGCAAACGCCGATGTGATTTTAGCGCTTGGTGCTCGTTTTGATGATCGAGTAACTAATAACGTTAAAAAGTTTTGTCCAAATGCCACAATTGTACATGTAGATGTAGATCCAACTTCTATTTCTAAAACAATTAAAGCGCACATACCAGTTGTAGGTTGCTTAGCTACAGTACTAGAACAACTACAAGCTGGCATTGATAAAAGCCCTATTAAAATTGATCGCAGCGCACAAGAAGATTGGTGGCGCCAAATTATCAGCTGGCGTGAACAAAAATGTTTAAGCTACAACACAGATGGCGACAAAATTAAGCCACAAGCCGTAATTGAAGCTGTTTATAAAGCCACTAATGGCGATGCTTACGTAAGTTCTGACGTTGGTCAGCACCAAATGTTTGCAGCGCAATATTACCCATTTAAGCATCCTCGTCAGTGGATAAATTCAGGCGGCCTAGGCACTATGGGCTTTGGCTTACCTGCTGCTATGGGCGTAAAATTAGCCTTTCCTGATAAAGAATCTGTATGTATTACGGGTGATGGCTCTATTCAAATGAATATTCAAGAGCTATCTACCTGCTTGCAGTACAACCTAGCTGTAAAAGTTGTATCACTCAATAACCGCTCTTTAGGTATGGTACGCCAATGGCAAGATATGGTTTACGGCGGTCGTCATTCATCATCTTACATGGACTCACTGCCTGATTTTGTTAAGTTAGTTGAAAGCTACGGGCATGTAGGCATACAAGTAAACACACTTGATGAGTTACAACCTGCTATCGATAAAGCTATGAGCATAAACGATCGTTTAGTCTTTTTAGATATTCTTGTAGACGAGAAAGAACATGTATACCCAATGCAAATCAAGTTAGGTGGCATTGATGAGATGTGGTTACGTAAAGGAGTAAAAGCATAATGCGTCGTATTTTATCTATTCTATTGGAAAACGAACCAGGTGCACTGTCGCGTATTGTTGGGCTTTTTTCACAGCGCGCATATAACATCGACAGCCTAACTGTAGGCACTACAGACGATCAGTCATTGTCGCGTATTACTATTACCACTATGGGTGATGACAGAGTCGTTGAGCAAATTACTAAACAAGTTAACAAATTAGTCGACGTGCTTAAAATTATCGATTTAACAGAAATGAGTCACATTGAGCGAGAGTTATTGCTTGTTAAGGTATTTGCTCAAGACGAGACGACTCGTGCAGCGGTTACCCGCGTAGTTGATGTGTTCCAGGGTGTTATTTTAGATATGGGCCGGCAAAGCTATAGCCTGCAACTAGTGAGCAGTACAGACAAAATAGAATCGTTTTTAGACACACTTCGCCATGAAACCGATATTATTGAAGTTGTACGTTCTGGTGCTGTTGGCATTGGCCGAGGCGATAAAGCCTTAAAAGCATAAATTTATAATATAAAGGCATCAATTGATGTCTTTATTAAACATAAAAAAAAAGAGCTAAATAGCTCTTTTTTTATTTTAATTCGTTAAACCTATTAAGGGTTTACTTGGTCTTTAAGACCTTTACCTGCTTTAAAGCTTGGGATAGTTGCCGCTGCGATTTGGATCTCAGCACCCGTTTGTGGGTTACGGCCAGTGCGAGCTGCACGTTCTTTTACTGAGAAAGTACCAAAACCAACTAATGCTACTGAATCACCTTCTTTTAAAGAAGAAGTTACAGCACCTGTAAACGCGTCAAGAGCACGAGTAGCAGCGGCTTTAGAGATTTCTGCATCAGTAGCAATTTTTTCAACTAATTGAGCTTTATTCATTGTTAGATTCCTATTCGTTATTATTTTGCCTTCGCAAAACCTATCTTTATGCATTTTTAAAGAGTTAGCAACAGCAAATTGCATTTTTTGCTTAAATTCTTAAAAAATGAGTAAAATTTAAATAATTCTCGGTAGAATACAGCGTGTTGGGTTAACAAAGACTTAATTTGAGTACAATTTTGGCGCAAGTTAAGCAACTGGGTAAATAAGCTATATTTTTTCGATAACTAAGGTCACTTCCCCGACCTCGACTCCAAACTTAACAATAGATGTGCGGTTTATCAAGCGCGATTGTGTAACCAGGTACATCCAATCGTCAAAATTCACTTCTAAAGTACTGCCATCGTATGGAAGCTCTACATCATAATTCCAATGAAATACGCTGCCGTCACTTTTGCCTTTTGCTGTACCTATAACATCAGCTGCTGTCCCCGTTAAACTATTGTCTTCATTTAACGTTATTTTCCAGATTCGCTTTTGGGTTTCGCCATCATCATAAATAAAGTCTTCTTCAATAACGCCCTGGTTACCGTCCCAAGTCGCATTCATATCTACGACAAGCTTTCGGGTCAATTCGCCTTTAAAGTCTTGTACAACACCATAGGCTTTCAAATTTCCGCTAAAAAACGTTTTAAAGTCGAAATTTGGCGATGTATTTTTATAATGTTCAACATTTGGTGCCGAACAGCTAATTAAAAGTAGAGCCGAGAGGCTCATAACAGCTGCTTTTAACGTGTTTAATATGTTCATATTAATTCCCTAATAATTGCTTTCGTAGTTTTGGCTCAGAGGTTTTTTCATCAAGCCAAATAGCTAAAAAGTCACTCGAAAATTGAGGTTCATCAATTTCACCCATTTTTTCATCATTATGATAAAAAGTGCTCATACCTTGCTCATTTGTCACCAATGTTAGTGAGTCACCCTTTTTTATATCAGGCCAAATAGACAACAATTTACGGTCGTATTTATCTGCCAGCCCTGCTTTTCCAAGATGTTGCCACTGCTCATTTGTTGCTTTTACTATTTCTTTAGCGTCAAAGTCACGTAAATAGGTAAGCTTAAACTTAACAGGATGTGTTCCTGCGCTGTAATTACCTGAAGGGGTAAATAGCACAGCGTCATATACATCCCAAAATAAATACTCCATTCGTGCTTCGCCTACTTTATTAAATTGTGTGTTAGCTAAAACAATTGAAGTGGTAAGCAAATAAAAAGTAACTGCCTTTAGTAAAAATTTCAAAATAAGCTCCCTTTGAATAACTGGGTAATGTTACGAAATAGAAATTGTGGAAGATCAGCGATTGATGAATAACTTGATTTTTTGGTTTATAAAAAGAATAACAGTAAACACTGTAGACCAAAGCGCCCCGTAAACAAGCCAAAATTGCCATAAAGGTAATTCTAGGCTTATTACTTCAAAGCGCGCTCCAGCCCAATAACTTGCTGGTGCAAATGCCATACATACCAAAAAGGCCTGCCAAAGCTTTAATTTACTCAAAAAAACCATAGAGGTATTCAAAGAAAGTAATAATGCAGCCCATAAAAAGACGAGCCATAGAGGGAAGGGATAAACTTTAAATTCTAACAAGCCTAACTTTACCGCTATAAATTCTAACAATAGTGCTAAAGGTAGGGCTTTAATTAACAGTAAAGAGTCTTGTTTTTTCTGCTTTGACAAACAAAACATTAAAACAATAATCAAGCCACTAAAAAGTAGCGAATTGGCTTCAAGCAGCAGTGATAAAAACCACACTGCTTGAAATAAAACAAAATTAGTAACCGAGCGCAATATCATCGTTATCACTAGTAAAACGAGGTTTACGCGCCATTAAATGTACTGTACTTGTTGCTCTGGCTCTAAACGCACCTTCACAATAAGCAAAATAAAATAACCATAAACGATAAAAGCGTTCATCAAATTTAGAGCGGTCTAAATCAGGCCAGCTTTTTATAAAACGAGTTCGCCAATCTGCTAATGTTCGTGCGTAGTGAGCGCCAATATCATTAACAGTATGGATAACCATATCGGTATTATTTTTAATCTGCTCACTCATTTCGTTAAGCGATGGCAAACATCCGCCCGGAAAAATATACTGCTGAATAAAGTCAGAGTTTTTTAAGTAGTGCTTATAACGCTGATCGCCAATAGTAATTGCTTGTATAAGCATGGCGCCGTCGTCTTTTAAAAGCTCACCACACTGAGTGAAAAAGCTCGGCAAATAATCATGACCAACCGCTTCTATCATCTCGATAGAAACAAGCTTGTCGTATTTACCTTTTAGTAGCCTGTAATCGAGCTTGAGTAATGTTATTTTACTTTCAAGACCAAGTTCAACAATCTTGTTAGCTACATAATCATGTTGCTCATCAGATATGGTTGTTGTTGTTACATGGCAATCGTAATGTGTGGCTGCATATATAGCAAATGCCCCCCACCCTGTACCAATTTCAATTACTGAATCATTTTTTTGAAGCTCAACTTGCTCACAAATGCGTTTAAGCTTGTATTGCTGAGCCTCTTCAAGTGTGGCTTCTTTTGTAGGATATACAGCACTTGAATAAAGCATTTCTTTACTTAAAAATGATTCATACAAATCGTTACCTAAGTCGTAATGAGCAACAATATTTTTCTTAGATCCCGATTCTGAATTTTTGTTTTTTATGTGATTAAACCGGTGTGCAATATTACTAAAAAATGCGAATTTTTTTTCAAACTCATCAAGTTGCTTTTCATTTATAGCAAATATCTCGATGAATGAAGTTAAGTTGTCACAAGACCAATGTCCCAAAATATACGCTTCGCCAGCGCCAACGCTTCCAGATAACGCAAACGCTTTATACATAGCTTTATCATTAACTGTTACTGTTGCTTTTAGTGCTGACGATGCATCACCAAAAACTGTACGTTCATTTGCGTCAATTAAAATTATTTGACCTGTTTTAATTGACGCGAAAGCCTTAGTCACTAATTTTTTATATATATTAGTTAACCAACTCGTACTTTGCTCGCAATTTAAGCTCGACACTTTATCCATTAAAATACCTATTAATTGTCCTGACTATCGATGTGCTTTATGGCTTACCTGAGTGACCTAAAAAAGGCACTCGCTTTATAAACAACTTTAACGCTTGATAATAAATACCTTTGAAAATAGACCATGTCATGGCCGGAAAACGTTTAAACAACTTATTAATCTCTTCGTTAGTGAGTTCTTTACGTTTCAAGCGAAGTGTTGCATCAAATAATAACTCTTCATTTCGCTTATTTTCAATGTGTATCAATGTTTTATCAGGCGATTGTTTAACATGCCAATGATAGTTCATATCCAGATTCATAAAAGGTGATACGGAAAAAACCTTCTTAAAGTTCACTTTTTTTTCTAAAGGGACTAAATAATAATGACGTTCGTTCCATGGTGTATTACTCACTTCAGCTATCATGTACTTAAAACGGGTGTCGTTGTGGCCAAAAAAGTAAAAATTAACAGGGCTAAAATACACACCAAAACAACGAAACTGCCCTAACATGTAAATATGAGAAAAGGTTTCAGTAATACCTAAATTGGCAAGTTGATCATGCGCACGCTCAATAAGAGGTCGTTTCGCAAGTTCTGAGGTATCTTTAAGATAATCAGCTTCATTAAATTTTAACGCTTTTAAGCCTGATGTACCTATGTGCTTATGCACACCATTTAGTTGTTGAGGATTATTTAAATCTACCCACATCATATACAAAGGGTAACTAAAACGATGTTCTTTAACAGCAAAACGGCGATGTTTTACATCGCCTAAATACACTGCACTAGTCAAATTCGACCCCAAGTTGCTTGGCTACATCTACACCACTGTGTACGCCATCTTCATGGAAACCATTGTACCAATAAGCACCACAAAAATAACTATTGTTTTGTCCATCAATACTGTGTTTAAGCTTTTGAGCAGCAATTGACTCTTGGTTAAATACAGGGTGATGATAAGTAAACTCGCGCAAAATTTTACTCTGGTTTATTCCTTCAAGATGATTAAGCGTTACACAAAACTGTGTATCCGATTGTATACCTTGCAAAATATTCATTTGGTAAGTAACAACAGCTGCTTTATCAGTGTTGTTATTAAGTAGGTAGTTCCAACTTGCCCATGCCGCTTTTCTATCTGGTAAAAGATTTGTATCGGTGTGCAGCACAACTGAATTCTCAGTGTAAGCTATTGCACCCAATACTGACTTTTCTTGCTCAGTTGCATCACCAAGAAGTGCAAGCGCCTGATCTGAATGACAAGCAAATATTACTTTATCAAACTTACTTTGCTCACCATTGGCAAACTCTATTGTTACTTCATCATTTTGACGCGTAACAGATTTAATATCTGTATTAAGTTTAATTTTATCAGCAAAACCTCTGATCAGTGGCTTAATATACTGACGAGAGCCACCTGGTACTACATACCACTGTGGTCTGTTTGTTACATCTAAAAGGCCATGATTAAAAAAGAACTTAACAAAAAATTCAACGCCTACATTTTCCATTTCTTTAATACTGGTAGACCAAATAGCCGCGCCCATTGGAAGAATGTAATGGTATTTAAAAAAGTCATTAAAGTGATTGTCAATTAAAAGTTGCCCTAATGATTGGTCTACTTGGTAATCATCTTTTTCGTGCAAAGCTTTACATAGCTTGTTAAACCTAACAATGTCGTACAATAAACGCCAAAACTTAGGTCTAAAAATATTGCGACGCTGTGCAAATAAACTTGTAAACGTATGGCCGTTATATTCAAAACCAGTAGCTTCGTTATGAACACTAAAGCTCATTTGTGTTTCTTGTTTGTCTACGCCGATTCGTGAAAGTAACTTTTCGAAATAAGGGTAAGTTCTGTTGTTAAACACAATAAAACCGGTGTCTATTGCGTATTTTATACCACATACATCAACATCAACAGTTGCTGTATGACCACCAATATAATCATTTTTTTCAAATACGGTTACATCGTAATGTTTGTGAAGCAAATGCCCACATGTTAAACCAGATACACCAGTTCCTATTATTGCTATTTTTTTCAACGGGCTAATCCTTTTGCGATTTTAAGCCAAATCGGGAGCGGCAAAATGCGCAGTGCTTTTAATATAAGTGTAAAACGATACGGAAAGTGAACGTCTTTACGCCGTTTATGTATTCCTTTAATCATGTAGTCAGCCGCTTTTTGTGCGGTAACTGCCATCGGCATTGGAAAATCATTTTTATTAGTAAGCGGAGTTTTCACAAAACCAGGATGAACTAAAGTCACATCAACATCATTTAAATCAACAGCTAAGCTTTTAGCTAAATAGCTAACGCCAGCCTTTGAGGCTCCATAAGCTTCTGAGCGAGGTAGCGCAAGATAGGTAACACTTGAGCTGACCAAAACAAGCTGACCACCTGAATTTATTTTAGGAAGTAGCGCCTCAAGGCAATACCCCATAGAGAGTAAATTTACGTTTATTACACGTTCAAACAATGCACTATCAAAATTTCGCGCGTCATCTATATATTCACAGTTACCCGCGTTTAAAATAACACGGTCAAAATGAGGAAAGCCAATAGTAGACTCTTTAATGTCTTGTAGATTAGTTGCATCAAATTTGCATGCTTGAATATTGTCGTATTTAGCAAGCTCAGCGAGCTTTTCACTATTACGACCACAGGCAATAACCGTATCTCCCAACTGCGCATATTTAATTGCTAGCTGCTCACCAATACCTGAAGTAGCTCCCGTTATAAGTGTGATCATAATTAACCTGCCCTTTTATCAATTAGCTTTATAACACTACCAAGTAAAGGAATATGCTTATATAACAACTCGCCTACATTAAAGTAATCTCGGTGTTTGATAATTTTGCCATTTTCAAAAATAAGCTTACTATGACCTTCCACTGATATGGTTTTACCTGATGAAAGTTTTGGATGTGCGTAGTGCATAGTCCAATAGATGAAAGCGTTATTGCCGCTATTAAACGAATCACTAATATCAAACTGGCAATGTTTAACGTTACTGTACAAGTTAGCAAAGTATCTGCGTAATTCCACAATGCCATTAATTTCATGCATGGGGTCTATAAACTGTATGTTGTCACAGTAAATATCACTTAATAAATCAAGATTTGTACTATCAAGCTGTTGGTATATTTCAACAAACTTATCTACTGGTAACGGGTTATCCATATCACACCTTAAATGCAGCAAGTGCACGTTCTCGTGCCGCTTTATGATCAACTATTGCTGGCCAGTAACATTCTTTATCTTTACCTATTGTGGCTAAATAAGTGTGAGGAAAATGAATGTGTTTATCTGGCACGTTTTCAAGCTCTGGTAAATACTTACGGATAAACTTGCCTGTTGGATCAAAGCGCTCGCTTTGCCTGATAGGATTAAACACTCTAAAATAAGGCTGAGCATCACACCCCGTACTAGCTGCCCACTGCCAACCACCGTTATTTGAAGCTAAATCGCCATCAATTAAGTGCTGCATAAAAAAGCGCTCACCTTCACGCCAATCTATTAATAAATGCTTGGTTAAAAAGCTCGCAACAACCATGCGCAAACGGTTATGCATCCAACCGGTTTGCTTTAGTTGTAGCATTGCAGCATCCACTAACGGGTAACCTGTACGCCCTTCGCACCATGCTTTAAATTCACTTTCGTTTTTACGCCACACTACCGCGTTATACTTTTCGTTAAAGTTATCGCCGCGCGAAAGCTTAGGAAACTCAGCAATTAAGTGTCTGTAAAACTCACGCCATATCAGCTCGTTAATCCACGTAAAGGTTTTACTTTTCGACGTAGTTAAAATATCTGGATAACGCTGTTGAATATTAATAAGTAGCTGCTTAGTACCTACAATACCCAATGCTAAATAAGGGCTTAAACCCGATGTACCCTTTATGCTAGGAATATCACGCTGATCGTCGTAGCTTGTTAGCTTATCGCATATAAAGTTATCGACCACGGTTGCTAGTGTTTCATCGTCAACCGGCCACTTATCAGAGCTTCCATCACTTTTTAGTAAGTCACTTTCATCAAACTTTATTGGCTCAGAAGCTAAAGGCCATTGTGGCAAACTAAAGTGTGTATCTTGGTACTGCTTTAACCACGCTCGCTTAAACGGAGTAAACACTTTGTACATTTCATTACTTTGGTTTTTAACCGTGCCAACAGGTGCAATTAAATCGCCTTCGTACAAGGTAAAAGTAATAGAAAGCTCATCGCATTCATGCAAAATTGCCTTATCGCGATTTACTTCATTAAGCTCGTATTCTGCATTAGCTATTACATGTTTTACATCGTTTAACTTACAAAAATTAATAAGTTCACGCTCACAATCGCAAAAGCTTGGCGCTTCAATAATGTGTAAAGTAATACCGACATCAGCAAGCTGTGATTGAAGGTAAGCAACTCGGCGCTTGAGTAGGTCAATCTGAATAGGCGCAGCTTGATGTTGTTGCCACTGTTTTTCAGACACAAAAAAAATGGCGTGTTTAGCGCCATTATTAAGCGCTTGAATTAACGCCTCGTTAGAAAAAAGGCGCAAATCGCGCCTAAACCAAAATAATGTATCCATTAAATACCAAATCGTAATTTTAAATCGTGAGGATAAGGGTTAAAAAACACTTGTTTTTCAAGGTACTCATTTGGGTGAACCTTCAAATGATGTTTTAACAAGGTAAGTGGTACATATAATGGCACCAACCCTTCGCGATATTCATCTATTGCATCACGAAGTTCTTGTTTTTCAACCTTCGATAAAAATGTTTTAAAGTAACCTTGTAAATGCATCAGCGTGTTGCAGTTATTTCTTCGAGAAGCTGGCTTTTTAAGACCTGTCATCAAACCTAAAATATATTCATCAGCAACTGCGCTTATATCGTCACCTACATATGTTCCTAGTAGGTTACCTAAGTCGCGATAAGCTTGGTAATTATGAGCCATTAACAAGTACTTATACTGAGAATGAAATTGAGTAAGCTTGTGAACCGACAGCGGCTCTTGTACTAGCTTTTGCCAATTTTTAAAAACGTAAATTCTCATCACAAAGTTTTCACGTAAGTGCATGTCGTTTAAACGTCCATTTTCTTCACATGGCAACAATGGGTTATGCTTCATTATTTGCTCAGCAAAAAAACCAACACCTTCTGAGGTATTGCCTGTACCAGCTTCGTTGTATATTTTAATGCGCTCCATGCCACAGCTCGGGCTTTTAGCACAAAATACGAATCCGCTTAGTTCTTTAGCTTGTTCAGTTGCAATTTTTTTACCATATTCGGTAAGTTGTTGCCCTACTTCGCCGCTACCATCTGGGCGACATACTTTAATAGTATCGCCTACTTTAACTTGACGAATAGTTGGACGAGGTATCGGTAAACCTACTGCTACCTCCGGACAAAAACGTGTATATTCAACGTGTTTGCCTAATTCATCCATGCAAAAATTAGACTTTTTATGTCCTGTGTCAAATCTGACTTTTTCGCCTGCTAAGCAGGCGCTTATACCTATTTTTATTATATCTGTTTGCATATGTTCTCTTAGTAAATCAAATTACCGATTGGATTTAGTAACTTGCTGAAGCCCTTATTAAAATGTAGCGCACTACTGACAACTGTAAAGCATAAACATCCATCTTTCGTTAAAGGTGTATGTTGATGACTACCATCTTGCCAAATAAAGTCGCCTGGTACGTAATTACCATCTTCATCACTAAACTCACCGTCTAGTAGTAAAGTAACTTCAAATCCGGTATGTGTATGCTCAGGAATTTCACCACCAGCATCAATATGCAATAAGCTTGAACGCAGCGCGCCATCATCTAATGCAACACGAGAACGCGCTAGCTTACCAACTTGTGTAAATTTGCTATGAGAAATACGTGTTAAAGCACGCGGCAGCTGATAATTGTGTTCGTTAATACTTACAGACACAGGCTCAACTTCATAAACCTCATCGATAGAATCATCAGACATGATCATATCAAGTACGTTTAATTCAAATTCTTCAAGTAATTCAGATTGCTCAGTTTGAGGTTTCTCAAATTTGGCTGGCTCTTCACTAAATAATGCGTCCGCATTACTTGCTTCAATTTTGGCTACTTTAGCTTGGCACACAGGGCACATATCTACATGTATAGATACGGCTAAACTTAGTGATGTAGCAAGTGATGCATCGCAATACTGTGTCAGTAAAGTTTCACTCGGGTGATGTTTAATCATGCTGATCTCCCATTTCATTACGTAATTTTTGCAAGGCCAAACGTAATCGTGATTTTACCGTGCCTACTGGAATATTAAGTTGATGCGCAAGTTGCTCTTGCGACATGTCTTGAAAATAAACGCCTCTTACCACTTCGCGTTGAGCAATAGGTAATTTATCGAGGTAGCGTTTAATTTGCTTATCTTCTAAATGATCACTGTATTCGTGATGTGTATCTTGTGAGTCGTTTAATAACGGCCAAATGTCTTCGCTTATATTTTCTTCTTTATTACTTTTCATTTTACGAAGCATATCGAATGAAGCGTTACGCATAACGGTATAAACCCACGTAGTCGCCGCACCTTTTTCACTGTGATACAAATGTGCTTTACGCCAAACTGACGTTAGTGTCTCTTGCACAAGCTCCATAGCTTGCGCTTCAACACCAAACTGCTTAATTCCAAAGCGTTTAATTTTTGGCGCAAAGTATTCAAATAAATAGGAAAATGCTTTTTTATCGCGTGATTGCGCAACATCTATAAGCGCTTGCATGAGCTCTTTACTCGGCGTTTCTGGCATGGCAGTGTACTTACCTGTATTAGGTTCACAACGTGGTGACTGTTGTTGACTTACCATAATAATTTATCCCGTTATTGCTTTTGTATTAAGTAATACGGGCAATAATTAATTTAGGATCATAAAATTTAGGCAAATTCGTTATTAATCACAGTATGGAGGAAACTCAGCAAGTTATCAAAGTTCGTTTCAAACGCAAGTTGCTGTTTTTTCTCAATTGATATAGGTAGGAGCTCAAGCCAACGTGCTGCAATCCAAGGCAACTTGTCAAAATGAGTTTTTTTGTACAATAAATTAAGCTCTGAATTACCTGCAAATACGTTTTTAAGCGCGTAGTGTAATAGGTAATGATCGCCAATGTCGTTGTTAGAATCCTTATACCAATAAGGCGTATTGCAAGGCGACACTAAGCCATGACGTAGTTCGTCTTCGTCTTGGTAAACATCGTTTATTTGCACATTTTGCGAGGCAAATACATCAATTAATAGTACGTCGTTATCGTCTTGGTCAAAATCGATAATATCGACAAGGCAACCTTGCGCACTTATATTAAATGGCGTGTCGTGCTCAAATGTACAAAGCACAAACCCTGAATTATTTTTTAATGCGGTTTTAACCATATTTAAATAACGAGGCTCAAATATGCGTAATCGCGTAAAACCTTCAGGTAACATAAAAATGGGTAATGGAAAAATCGCACGTTTCATAAAGTCTACTTATTTCAAACACTCTGCCTTTACTTACGTGCGCTTTTGCTAAGTCGATCAGCTTTGTATGAATCGAATTAATTACCAGCTATATAATTGGTTAAAGATTAAACCAACCTCCCATAGCTTTAAACACTTGAACCGAGTAATAAGCACTAATCATGCTTACTACGGGTGCTAACATTAATGCAAATAATCCAAGTTCACTGCTCATCGTCTTAATCCTTTAAGTGGTTTATTTTACGTTTTTAACGCTAGCGTCAGTATTTTTAATCGTTGCGCTATCTGTTAAAACTGGCTCATCTAGTAAACTCTCTAAAACAGTTTTAGCATCAAAATAAAGCGTTTCCTTTAGTGATTTTTCAAGCTCGATTGTGGTTTGCTTTACGTAGCTTGCTACACTTTGAGTTAATATATCAGTTACATCTAGGTCCACTTCGACTGCATGTACTTGCGCAGAACCTAATACTAATAAACTTGCCATAGCGATTTTAATTGAATGTTTCATAATGGTATTCCTTGTTTGTGTATTGTTTAGACGTAGTTATATACTCAAGGGTTGTGCCAACATAAAAATAAAATATAAACCAATGTAATTAAAAGACTTTATGTACGGTTGTTTGATTCGAGTAATTCATGCCTCGTTAATTTAACCATTTAATTTAATTTTTTGACTATTTTTTAGTTAATAAATAAAAGAGCTTTAAGTGTATTAATACGGTCACAGTAAATACATTTATCGTTTATAAAAACGTCATATCTAATCGTTAAAGTGCGCACCACTATTAATAATTAAAAAAGTGCATTATGACTCTTTCATCTCGTCGAAATTTCTTAAAAACCTCAGCAGCAAGCATATTTACAGTTGCGGTATCGAGCGCCATTACAGGTTGTGCTCAAACATTAATGAGCAAGCCTCTATCAGCAATTGAATTTAAACACGGGGTAGCAAGTGGCGATCCGCTCAGTCATGCTTTAATAATATGGACACGCGCAACGACTTCTCAATTAACGTCAGAAGTAATTGTTGCTTGGGAGTTGGCAAGTGATTCTCAATTTAAAAACATCATTCGCAGCGGGCGCGAACAAACCGATAAAAGCCGCGACTTTACAATAAAAATAGATGTGCAAGACCTTACTCCAAATACAGAATACTTTTATCGCTTTATTGGGTTAAATACACAAAGCCCTATTGGCCGCGCTAAAACTCTGCCGGTTAGTAATATTGAACAAATAAAAATGGTTGTTGTGTCTTGCTCAAACTACCCTGCGGGGTATTTTAATGCCTACACAGATGCCGCTAAGCAAAAAGATTTAGATGTAGTACTGCATTTGGGAGATTACATTTACGAATACCCAATGGGCGGGTACGCCACACAAAATGCAGAAAACATTGGCCGCCAATTAGCAGCCGATAACAGCGGTGAAATTATTACACTTAGTGACTATCGTAAACGCTATGCTATTTACAGAACAGACAAAGGCCTACAAGCACTGCATGCCGCAGCGCCTTTTATTGCTATATGGGATGACCACGAAGTTGCTAATGACACATATAAAGAAGGAGCTGAAAATCATACCCCTGACGAAGGTGACTTTTTTAAACGCCGTGCAGCAGCCATTCAAGCCTATTACGAATGGCTGCCAATTAGGCCGCCTAGGGGCGAGCAAAGCCCGCAAATATACCGCACCTTCGATTTTGGTAATTTAATAAGCTTACACATGCTAGATACGCGCGTAATAGCACGCGATAAACAACTCGCTTACAGCGACTATAAAAACCTAGAGACCAAACAAATGGATGTTGCGCGCTTTGCGAGCGATTTAAATAATACAAATAGGCAGTTACTAGGTAACACACAACTAAACTGGCTCACGAGTGCAATAACTAAATCAAATGCAAAATGGCAAGTCTTGGGCCAGCAAGTATTGATGACTAAAATGTGGCTACCTACTGAAATATTCTCGCAGTCCGATCGCACTAAAATACCTCAGGTGTTAAAAGAGCTTGTTGCCATTAAAAAAGCCGTGTTAGCTAATAAAGCGGTAACACCCGCGCAACTCGCACGCGTAAATACTTTAATGCCTTATAATTTAGATGCTTGGGATGGTTACCCCAGCGAGCGCGAAGCATTATACAAAAGCGTTACTGCATTAAATAAAAAGTTAGTCGTGGTTGCAGGTGATACGCACAATGCGTGGCATGGCACATTAAAAAATGCAAAAGGCGAAAGCGTAGGAGTAGAGTTTGCAACACCTGGCGTTACATCCCCGGGTATGGAGCATTATTTAGCGCTTAATACTGCACAAGCAAAGCAAATGGCTGACTCGCTTTCATTGTTAATAAACGACTTAAATTATTGTGACCTATCGCACCGTGGGTATATGCTACTGACTATTACTAAAGAGCAAATCACAACCGATTGGCGCTATATAGATAACATAAACTCACCAAGCTACAATATTGTTGAACAACACCAAAGTGTTTATAAAGGCTAATACTTTTAAAAAGAAGGTAAATGTATTATTTACCTTCTTCGCATATTTTATTTAACGTGCTTAATTACAAGTATAAAGAAGCGTCCACGAAGCATCACTTCCTGGAAGACTGTTTGTATACCAATTTGCACTGTATGCATTACCTTCATATTGCATTTTATCGTCAGTGTTATTGTGAGTAAACGGACCACCTGAGTAATCTTTGTTCACCCAATTAGGGTATGCATTAATACCGTTACAATCTGTTGAACTTACAACACTGCATCCGTTTGTATCAACACTTGTACCAGCGGGTGTATCTGGGCACTGATCAATATCATCATTCACACCATCGTTATCCGCATCGCTTTGTGGCTCAACTACTTCAACAACACAACCTATATTATTAACAGTTTCACCTGCAGGTGTATTAGGGCATTGATCAACATTATCGCTTATACCATCGGCATCGCTGTCAGTTACTGCACAACCAATACTATCAACCGTTGTACCTGCGGAAGTATTATCGCACTGATCAAGGCTGTCACTTACGCCATCCCCGTCGCTATCTAAATCAACATTGCTACTACCACCACCCCAACCTTGAATGATCTCTTTAACTTTAGAGCCTGACGATGTTAGTGAATTCCAACTACCGCCTGGAGTAAATAACGAAGCACCTTCGTTTTTATCGTTTAAAGCCCAGTTAGCGTGGCTAATATTGTTTGTTTTAAAAAATGCCATCCATGCATCGGTTTCATTGATATTAACACCACCATTGCCATCAGCATTAACTGTTCCCCACTCTGTGGCGAATAGTGCAATGCCGTTATCGAGTGCTGTTTGTGCTTTATTTCGATACGATTGACCATGCGTGCCAGCATAAAAATGCAGAGTGTAAGCAATATTGGCGCGATCAATTGGGTTTTGTGATGCCACATCAACATCTTGCGACCACGTAGGCGTTCCAACCACAATTAAGTTATCAGGATCGATTGCTCTAATTTTATCAATAACTGTTTCTGCGTAAGGCTTAATATCGTTAACCCACGAGATTTGTAACGGCTCGTTATAAATTTCATAAATAACATTGTCGTACTGCCCATATTTGGTAGCTACGTCTTCAAAAAAGCGAACTGCAGTTGCTTGATCGGTATGTGCTTCATGGCTATGAAAATCAATAATAACGTACATATCTTCAACAATAGCTGCGTTTACAACAGTATCAAGACGGCTCATATTGCCCTCCCAATCAAAGTTCAAACTACCACCCGTACTTGTGCCATGCCCAATAGCTGCACGAATTAATGTTGCATTAAATTCAGTTTTTGCCTTTGCTACTGTTTCTGCTGTATAAAATTTTTCAGCGCCCCACCCCGTGTTACTCCAAAATAGGCTAGGTCCTGCAAAGCTTGTGCTTTCCCCACCTGCAAGAATTTGATTTCCACTCACCGTTAACTTTTCAACAGCGGCATTGGCCATTGCTGAGCATCCTAATAATAAAGCTAACGATAAGCTCGCCACTTTAAAATCCTTTCTTTTGTGATTATTTGAACTGTTATTCATCGTATTTCCTTAAATTGAAATTATCAGTCGTCATTGCTTGACGTAATAAATTGACACCAAACCAATACTTAATAGTCAAATAAAGTTAATTTGGCGAGCAGAAAGTACCATTTATTTATTAACATTAAATGAATAAAAAGGTACAAAGATAAGGATTTTAGTTAACTAAATATCAACAAGTGAGCGATTTAACGAGGTTTGAGGATTTTACTGGGTATATACAGGCATTTACACGATGTTTACATGATGCGGGCAAAAAATTTCGGTTACAAAAAATATGTATAAAAATGAAAAGGCGGTAATAATAATTATTACCGCCATCAATAATAGCTAAATATCAGGGATAAATATGCGGAAGAAAATTAATAAGCCAACCAAACCGAGTTCTAATTAAGTGGCTTATTTTTTAGTGGGCAGCGCTTTTCTGCCCAAACGGTATGCATCCATCATGCTCAGCACCCAAATTATAATCATTAAAGGTAAATATTTATATTCAGCGAGTTGAGCGCAAGCGTCAGATGGTTGTTGCGCAGCTTTTAAAATGGCCGTAACCGACATGGGGATTTTTCCGTTTACAATTTCATTTGCAGTACACTGTGCAATCGCAAATATATCTTGTAGGGTTAAAATTAAAAGAACAGAAAATACGCCCGCAAAAATAGCGCCTATAAAGTGTTTTTTTAAAGAAAAATGCCCCGCTCCAGGATAAACAATGGCGGTAAGTAAAGCAGCTTTTAGATCTTGTTTCATGGTTATTTCAGCTCGTAATATGTATTACACTAGACACCAACATAGTGAATTAATTCTCTTTAAAATCAAGTAAAAGATAAAGTAGCGTATCAAATAAAGTTATTTAGAATTACTCACAGCTAAGATTGAAACCTTCAGCGTACAGTTGTACACTGAAATTAATTCCAATAGTGGTAGGAACAGTTATGTCGTTAGAAACGCCTTATTCCCGTAAAGAAGAGAAATTAAACGTAATCAGCCATGCACTCGGTATTATATTTGCCGCGTTTGTTATGTGGGATTTATTTAGCCAAGCCACCAGCACTAAAGCGTATATTAGTACTGCAATTTATGGCAGCAGTCTATTTGTACTGTTTTTGTCATCCACTTTGTACCATGCCAGTATTCAACCGCGCTTAAGAGCCTTTTATAAAAAGTGCGATCACTGCGCCATATACTTATTAATTGCCGGCACCTACACTCCCTTTTTATTAATCTCATTAACCGGTGCTTGGTCATGGGCAACACTTACATTTATATGGACTGTGGCACTGGCGGGCGTTGCGTACAAAGTATTTGTAAAAAACGGTAATAAAAAAATATCACTCGCCACCTACTTACTCATGGGTTGGTTTGCACTGGCTATTGTATATCCGCTTTATTCAAGTGTTGATGTAAAAGCACTTTACTGGCTACTTGCCGGCGGTATTTTTTATAGTTTAGGCACTTTTTTTTACAGTGCTAAAAGCACCCAGTTTAGCCATGCAATTTGGCATTTGTTTGTAATTGCCGGGTGTGCTTGCCATTATATTTCGATTAGTAACTATGTTTATTGAGTAAGTTAGAGAGCAAGTTAATTGACCTCTACAGCTGCATATGCAGCTGTAGAGCTTGTTGTTGAGGACCCTAAGTGAACTCAATTTTCTAAGCTGCCTGTGCGGCAGTGAACTAAATGATATTTCTACGGTGCGTGCCGTGAATTTTCTAAGCTGCCTGTGCGGCAGTGAACGTGAAGGTCGCGTGTCTGCGTCATGCTAGACATTTCTAAGCTGCCTGTGCGGCAGTGAACTTTTTAGCGGTTGGTGTTTTTGCTATTTGACCTTTCTAAGCTGCCTGTGCGGCAGTGAACGCTTTTCAGAGTTTAGGAAAAAGCCTGCGTTTTTTCTAAGCTGCCTGTGCGGCAGTGAACTTATTAAAAAATTACCGAATGAGGCATGAATATTTCTAAGCTGCCTGTGCGGCAGTGAATGAAAGCCACGATACCGATTACAGCGGTTGAATTTTCTAAGCTGCCTGTGCGGCAGTGAACTGCCCTGCTCAAGCTAATTGTCGCGCTCGAATTTTCTAAGCTGCCTGTGCGGCAGTGAACAACTAATTGACACATAATTTCGTTTTCCTCTTTTTCTAAGCTGCCTGTGCGGCAGTGAACACCAAGTACATGCTAGATTTGTTGTTGTTCTATTTCTAAGCTGCCTGTGCGGCAGTGAACATGCATTGGCTATGTCGGGTAACTTGGCGGCGTTTCTAAGCTGCCTGTGCGGCAGTGAACAATCACCTTGAGATAATGCAAAGTTACCTTTATTTCTAAGCTGCCTGTGCGGCAGTGAACGGTTGAATACAGCATCGCTGATATGATTGAATTTTCTAAGCTGCCTGTGCGGCAGTGAACCGAACTGTACTTGTGCTAAAAAGTTACCGATTTTTCTAAGCTGCCTGTGCGGCAGTGAACTTACGGTACGTTCTTGGAATCCGTCACTAGATTTTCTAAGCTGCCTGTGCGGCAGTGAACTCGCTTGGCGGCGGGTGGCGGCTGCTATATTTTCTAAGCTGCCTGTGCGGCAGTGAACGATATTAGCAACGCATTCATAATATCGGGCGATTTCTAAGCTGCCTGTGCGGCAGTGAACCTTAATTAAACTTATAATTGCATCGTTATCAATTTCTAAGCTGCCTGTGCGGCAGTGAACTTGCCCATCTGCTCTGCTGCTGCCGATGCCTTTTTCTAAGCTGCCTGTGCGGCAGTGAACCTACCTTAACATCAGAACCTACACAGTGGTAATTTCTAAGCTGCCTGTGCGGCAGTGAACCATTTCATACATAGCCTTTGATTGCATGTAGCTTTCTAAGCTGCCTGTGCGGCAGTGAACTGAGGAATCAACGCTTTCGTAGTCGTTAGGTCTTTCTAAGCTGCCTGTGCGGCAGTGAACGCCACAGTATTTTACCTGGAGCAATTCAGATTTTTCTAAGCTGCCTGTGCGGCAGTGAACCCATGTCAGTCCAACCAGCAGACCATGTTTTATTTCTAAGCTGCCTGTGCGGCAGTGAACCTTAAAAACGGTGGTAAAGCTTATGCTGCAATTTTCTAAGCTGCCTGTGCGGCAGTGAACACTATGAAAGGTCAATACAAGGTTATGGGCGCTTTCTAAGCTGCCTGTGCGGCAGTGAACCAATCAATGAGCCATAGTATCGGAAACTTGATTTTCTAAGCTGCCTGTGCGGCAGTGAACTTGTCATCATGTTAAGCAGGGCCACTTGTAGCTTTCTAAGCTGCCTGTGCGGCAGTGAACGAAAGCCACGATACCGATTACAGCGGTTGAATTTTCTAAGCTGCCTGTGCGGCAGTGAACCTGCGCCACCTTTGTTTTAAAATGTGATTAGCTTTCTAAGCTGCCTGTGCGGCAGTGAACGTAAGCCCGCATGGTTACAAGCGGCGGTTATTTTTCTAAGCTGCCTGTGCGGCAGTGAACTTACGGTACGTTCTTGGAATCCGTCACTAGATTTTCTAAGCTGCCTGTGCGGCAGTGAACTCGCTTGGCGGCGGGTGGCGGCTGCTGTAACATTTCTAAGCTGCCTGTGCGGCAGTGAACGTAAACACTATTTAAATTATTGATGTTGAATATTTCTAAGCTGCCTGTGCGGCAGTGAACCTTCAAAGCGCGCATTCTTTAGCTGTGCTACTTTTCTAAGCTGCCTGTGCGGCAGTGAACTTTAACTTGGCTTTATTTGCCATATCTTCAACTTTCTAAGCTGCCTGTGCGGCAGTGAACATCTTTATCATTACCGCAGGCGAGCCCTAATTTTTCTAAGCTGCCTGTGCGGCAGTGAACGGTACGCCCTTCCTCGCCCCACGCCCCGCCGTTTTCTAAGCTGCCTGTGCGGCAGTGAACGATTCGGAATATCCTGCGGTAATTTCTGCAATTTTCTAAGCTGCCTGTGCGGCAGTGAACTCACGGTTATTAATGATGACTTGTGTGTGAATTTTCTAAGCTGCCTGTGCGGCAGTGAACATTTCGCTCATTATTGAATCATCATAAGGGCTTTTCTAAGCTGCCTGTGCGGCAGTGAACGGCAATACAGATAGATTAATTATGTGTGAGCATTTCTAAGCTGCCTGTGCGGCAGTGAACTAAGCGTGGGTGATGTTGGTATTGATGTTGATTTTCTAAGCTGCCTGTGCGGCAGTGAACCGAAGGGCAGGGCGAATGCTATTTAACGGGGTTTTCTAAGCTGCCTGTGCGGCAGTGAACGAGTATTTCACGGGTTTATACAATAAAATAATTTTCTAAGCTGCCTGTGCGGCAGTGAACAATAGAATATCACGCAAAAAACAAGTTACAACAGTGGATTAAGGTAAAATATGAATTTTTACCTTATTTTTATCGCTTGTTGTAACTTGTTGTTTTAGTTTCTTATTTTTAAAGAGCAAAAATAAAGGTTAAAACTGGGGAATACTTGCCAGTTTTTCTTTATGGCTATGATTTACACTCAAACCATAACAATTAAACTTTCCAAATTGTTGCTCGGCAACGTCTACCTTTTTGATAAACAGTGGAAATTTTCTACTGCTAGCTAAATCACGTTGTTTCGTTTCTTGGCTTTCTAACCAAATAAAAGGTGCGTTGCTATTCGCTTTAGGTTTACTTTTTTCAAGCTCGGCTAAGCAAATATCAAGCGGTTGTCCAGATTTTTCAGACCAACGCTGCGCTTTGCTAAGCATATCTTTTTCTATACGCGCTTCACCTTTGACTTGCACCCTAACAAAACTCGCGTGTGCCACCTTGTCTGGTACGGGTTTTATTGATTTTATATGCACGTAATCTTCAAAGCGATTAAGCCACTTAGCTATGTTTAATTCAGTTAGTTGCGACTCTGCATTTGCCAGTAACCTTAATTGGTTTCCAAGCGGAAAAGCTTGCTCGCTATTTTTTTCAGTGCCATAGCGAGGAAAACTCACTGCAATTGCCGATTCGCTCTTACCTACTTTGTTATCAACCAATGCAATATGGATTTGTTGATAGACCTTTTGCCAAATAAAACCTAGAGTAATATCGGCTTCTGGCAATAGAGTTATATCGAGATAATATTTCATTTGATTCCCTCCTTTATTGAATAAAGTATTAAATAAAGGCTACTTATCACTTTCGCCAAATACACCACCACGTACTAATATAGCCATTACATAATGTTCATCTTCGATTCTGTCTAACTCAGTACCACGTGCCCATTTATCAAAAAAGGTATAAAAATCTTGTTTATCTTTTGGTGTTCTATACGCTTTACCTAAATTGGTCACTGCTCCATAAGGTTCTATTGCTATTGGACCTGCTGTTTTTTCTTCATCGTCATACTCTGGATACCACGTATCAATACTACGTAGCGCATTACCTAACTTTTGAGAATGCATCGCTGCGATGCCTTTTACTGAATACAATATTTTACTTTTTTTACCTTTACCTTTATCAAGCACTAACTCTTCACTTGGGTACACTTCTTGTGCCTTACCTACCTGCACAAAGCAATTAACTTCCAACATTAAGAAATCATCTTCACTTGATAGTGCAGCTGCGATACGTTCGCCCAATTCAGTAACTTGTTTGTCATCATGATTAAAATGACGCGTACTAAATTGCGTTGCGTCAAATACCCATGATTGCTTACTGTTTTTATTTAATGCGTTTACTTGTACTTCTATATTTTCGGCACCAACACGATTACGCCATAAAAAGCGTGCATTCGCTAAGTTAAGTGCATAGCGTTTTCCTAATTCTTTAAAGCCTTCTTTTTCAACATAAGTTGATACCGCTTTACTGTAGCTTTCTTTAAATAATGCGTTGTTACAGGCTGAAGGGGTTTGTACGCCACCTAACACTTTTAATGTAAAGTGCAGTTTTAAAGTATCTTGCTCTGGTGCAAGTGCACAGCTATCAACAGTTTGTAAGTTAGCTTTTTCTACCTCTGCATTTAATTTAACGGGATCACTTTTAATCGCCGCCTTTAATCTGTTTGAAATAGTCCCTCGTACTGACTTTTCAATTAACTCCAATGACGTTTGATTAACTTTATTGTTACGATCATCCCATTGCGTGCCATACATGTAACCATCTGACGGTACTAATTTCTTTTCAAATGCTAGTACTGATGCCGTGTCATTTTTTGTAGCCATGATAATTTCCTTCTTAATAAATTAAGTTATTCGTAATAAGCGTTTTCAATTTCATCTTCGGTTTGAATAGTTTTTTGTGTTTGAGCACAAAGGTATAAATTATTTGTTCTGTCTGTTTGATAACGCCACAATATTTCATCGATTGATTTAATACTGTGTGGCATTTTAAATTCACCTAACGTCACAACACTTTCAGCAAAACGATGTGGGGTATTAGGATCACGCTGATTTTTAGCTTTACCTAAGTCAGTTAAACCATGAAAACCTGTCGCTATAGGTACTATCCACCCTTTGCTTTTTCGCTTGCTTGTCCAAGTTATTTTATCTGTATCTTCAACAAGTGATTTTTCACATTGATGGTGAATGGCAAGATAGTTAATAAGTGCATCCATCGCATCTTGGCCTGTTTTCATAGCCTCAACCATTAAATCTCGGCGTTCAATGATGGCGTAACCCGGCATAAGCTTTCGTGTTAATACTGCAAGGTCTGCTGCATTTCCATTTTCGACTTTAAAAAATTGAGGCTCTTTAAACGTTAAAATATCGCCACCAGCCATTTTCATTCTGCTATTAAGTAGATGAGTGATATTTTCTTTTAGATTTTGTTCGTCATTTTTTTCAATGCCACTATATTCAATCACTAATGACACATCTAAATGACAACGTGCTTCTTCTATAAACGCACTTCTTGAACCTGTTTTATCTAACGGGTTACCTGTGCCAATAATTGAATGAACAAAGTCATCAATTCCTTTATGTGTTTGTAAATCACATTGATGACTAACTACCCCAACGCTCTCAAAATTAATACTGCTATGACCTTTAGAATTCAATCTTCGTTGTAATGCGTGCACCGCACCAAGCCATGCTGTCATTGCGGGAAAGCCAATAGTAAAAGGGCTTGAAAGGGCATTAGCGTTATGTACTTCTATATGCGGTAATAAAAGTAGTCGTTTTATATTGCTCATTTTAAAAACTCCCTATTACGGTCAACAATGTCGACAAATAATAAACGCTCTGCTTCACCTAATTTAATCGCTTGTTTATCTAATACTTTTTCATAACTACGCGTTAACCATGCAGATATTTCAGTGATAAGTGTATCTAGCCATTGTTCTGATTTTTCTCTTTCATCTGCAAAGTCATCATGTAGCCAAGTTCGTTGTATATTTGATAGTGAAGACGTTTGTGCGTGGTATTGCGTTTGTGAAACCGCACGAACCGCCCACATTTTCTCAATCAGTAAATCTATGATTTGTTGAAGGTTACGATCTCTCGCATCACGAAGTTTTATATTGTTATGGTCAGTCTGAAATAGTTTATGCAGTGCTTTGAAATTATCGGCGTATTCATACTTTTTAAATGACTCTGTAAAAAAATCACTTTTAGGAAAGTGAACATTTCGCTTTTCAATACTCGGCGGTAATGACGATAAAAGGTGCGCTTTACCGCCATTTTGATTATTTAACACGCTGATATTTTGTGGCTTTGTTCCACCATAACCTATGGTGGTTAAGCCATATATTTCACTATAACCCTGCTCGCTAAATTCATTTTTTCGCTTTTTATCACGCAATTCTTTTACTTCATCTGAAAAACGTAATTTATCAAGTCGTGAACGTAATTGATAAACCATCCCTGAATTGGTTAACAGCGATAGTTGGTGATAATCATCATCAACAGGAAAGTAAACCTGCTTAATTTTAGAGCTAGTTATACTTTCAGTTGACCCTTCTACCATGGCTAAAAATCCAACTTTCAAATCTTGATAACTAGTAGACTTAATAGTTAGTAATACTTTTGCTAAATCTGTTTCTTGTTGAATATGAGTTAGTAAATTATTGCCATCTTGCATAGTCAAGGTTAAAAATTTATATACATCTAAAGCCGCAGCATTACCTAACGCATCGGTATCTACTTCCACATTCCCGGTTTTTAAATAACCATCTGCAACTCTATCAATTTCAGCTAAAACAGATGAAACATAGCCATTTTTATTTTTACGTGCGCTAGGGTGGCTAAAAGTACAAGGGTGAGTAGACAGAGATATTTGCCCTGCCCTTTTCGCAGCATTAGGTAACCATTCATTTAATGAGAACAGCTGGTCACACAATAGCTCTTGTTCTTTTATTTCGTTCTCTTCCATTGATGCTTTTACATTCTTTTTTAACCAGGCTTCTTTGCGTTCAACGAAGTAATTTTGTATTGCAGGATCTAACATTACTGACCTCCTATTTTATTCACTTTAACCAGCCCAAACTGGTCGTTATATTCGTATTGTGCATTTTCACGCTCTACCATGTTTATTTCACCATACCGAAGTGACACTCGTTTAAGGCTTATTAGCCACGGCTCACTAATGTAATTCGCTAATAATTCTTGGTAATTACGATCAAGCCATAAATTTTGTTGTTCTTTTTCTGTTAATTCTATTCTGGTAATATTAAGTATATTTTCGCGATTAACGACTTCGTTATTCATATCGACTAATGCTTTGCCAGCATCATCTTTTTGGGTGAAATAACAACTGTCTTTCTTTTCGTTATAAAACAAAAATAAATTAATACTGGCTTCACTTTTTCTAAAAGGAGTTAATACTTGTGGTAAAGCAGTTAAGTACCATGTTTCAGTTAAATACCCTTGTAGAGTGTTTGCGCCACATGCAGAAAAGTTTGTTAATTGTGCCGCAGTTACTTTGTGCTCAATAAATGCTAATAACTGTTTATCAGTTTGGATAGGTACTTTTATCCTAGGTATGGCATTTAGACTCTCGCTAATCGACGATTCATTTACTAATTTATTAATATCATGATTATGTAATGTTTTATCCCAACCATCTTCGTAACCTGGTTTAATAAAATACTTTTCACCTTGCTTATCATTGTTTTTAAAGGCTTTAAGGTTATATTGCATGATGCCAATATTAGGTAGTTCAACAGCATCGGTTCGATGGCGTCTCACTCGCCCCGCCAATTGCACTACAGATCGGTAAGAAGATGGTTCGATAACGGCCCAATCAAAATCATGGTCGCGCCCTACTTCTTCCACGGGTGTGGCAACTAAAATAAAGATGATATTTTTTACGGTGCTATTACTTTCACTACATGAGTCTAAATGTTGTCGAATTATTGAATTCGAAAATGCTTGTTGTGGCTCGCTGGCTTTTTCTTTTCTTTTTAATACGGCATCAAGGTGTTTTTCTTGTTCATGACGCAAAAGTAGTACTTGCTGGCTGTGATAAGCCATTACTTTTACTTGTGTATTTTGTGGGTAATCAGCTTGTAATAAATATTTAGTTAATTCAACACAAGGGGTTATATTCGCTACACGTACAACACCAAATGATACTTTTAGACCTGTTTTAGCATCAATACTATTATGTTGCTCATGCTTAATTAAAATAGCTTTTTTTACTGTTGAAAAATAATGAGTTTGTTTACTTTCCTCAGTTCGATTTTCTGGTGTTGATGAATCTGCAGATAATAACGGGCAAGCAACTATATTAGCTTTACGCTTGGCGACTTGTTTATGTAAATTAACCACTCGTTTATCAATAAACTGACTATGGTTGGTTTGATATTGCTCAAGGGCGCTGCCACTTTGTTGAACTTTCACGCTATGTACATGTGTAGTGAATTCATCTACCCACGCACACCCTATTTCAGCTTTGGCTTCATCTCGGCTATCAGTGAAAATTTGCCAACCTTTTTTGTAAGCATTGAAATAACCTAACGCTAAATCAGGTGGAATAGTTGCTGATGAAATCATCACTTTTCTACCTAACATGCCTGCTAAATGAATAAGTCTGCCAATAGCTATTAAATCATCACCGGTAAAGTCGTCTATTTCATCTATCACTAAGTCTGACGACATTAATCGTAAACTCGGTAGAATATATCGCCCACCTCGTTTAGTTTCTGTTGCTGCCATCATGTGATCGATAGTACACGCGAGTACAGGAGCATATAGAAATTGTTTATCTTTAGTGCAGGTTAATACTGTGCTTAATCCTTCTTCGGGGATTTCACAATCATAATCAATAAACTCATCTAGTAAGGCTTCTCTTGATTCAGAACCTAACACTTCATCTGATATTTCATCTTGTTTTATTTCGCGCTGGTTATGTAATTCAGCAACAGCTCTTGAGCCAATTAGTACCGCTAAATCAGATTTAGTTAGCCCTATTCTATCGCGGTATTCATCGCCAGTTTGTAAGGTTAATGTGCGTAAACCAAGAGCTAAAATATAACGTAAGCTTTTACCGTCAACCGACAAAGCGCGCATGACTTTAGCGTTAGCAAAAGTTTTACCACAGCCTGTACTTGCCATGTTTACTGCGAAAAATCCCGACGCTTTTTTATCTTGCTTTTTTTTCCAGTCATTAATTTTTGTAACGGCTTTGTCTTGCCATTTAAAGACATCAGGACTTGCCTTTCTTAGTACTTGAATATCGTTTGAAACAGGAGGCTCTTGTTCAAATGCTGGTAATAAATGAGCTGTGTTTAATGCGTTTTTTGCGACACCTATTAAATGTTCATCAAGCTTTTGTTTTAGCTCACTTGTATCTCTATCTGTATTAGCAAATAACCCTGTACTATCTTGCCAATTTTTAGCCGCACCTTGTGATGAATAAAAATGATCACCTAACATTAAGCATAAACGCGTATGGTGTAACACCAAACGATAACTACCATCTTGCATTGCTGATTCAAGTAAAGGTAGATTGTTTTTTAGGCTTATTGCCCATCGATTTATTTGCCTGCGCCACTCTTTAGATTCTGATAACAGACCATTGGGGAACTCAAAACATTGTTTAACGCGTCTATTATATTCAGCTTCGTCTTGCTTGTTTTCATAACCCCACTCTTGAGTTATACGTTCTAGTAATACATCAATGTTTTCAGACTGTACACCTAGCCACTCATTTCTAGTTTCTTTTATACTATGAGAGTAGTTAGGTAATCGGTGATGTGAAACAATTAACCATGCGAGTAATTTAGCTCCATCAGGTAATTCATTAAGCGGCTTTAAATTTTCTTTTTTAATTGTTTCTTTTAATTGGTTCTCTTTAACACCCACTGTAATAAGTTCATTTAACCAAACCTCATCAGCATTATTATTCACTAACGCATTGAGCAATAGAACAGAAATCCATTCGTGCCGTAACGGATCACCTTTAAATTTATTTTTGCTATTAGGTTTTAATTTTTCTTGGAATAATTGTGATGCTTTTCCCCAATCATGTAATAAGGCAGAAATCCCCACTAGTGATTTAATTAAGGGCAAATACTTCCAGTCACTTTCTATTTCGCTGTTTAATAAGTTTTTCTTTGTGTTATTAACTGCCACGATACCTTCACTATTAAATTTACTTTTATTTCCTATCACCCATATAAATTGACTACGGCTGCGTGAACGTATCCAATGGCAGCTCAGTGCAGTACTTTTGCTTGCGGTTTGCCTGAGCATTTTTTTTACTGTTAATAAACCTTCTTCGGTGATCAGGGTTTGCCAGGTGTTGTCGCCTATTCTGTTAGCAAAGGCGTCGAGTACGCGACGTGTTTTTTTCAGCGCGTTTTTTTCGCACTGCGATACAAACGTAACCATCATAAATTATGTTTCTCTATGTGGTTTTGTGAGTAATTTTGCAGTGCAATTGCTTTAATCGTATCAAACATGTAGTCGAGTGCTTTATGATCTGTAAAGGCTTGTAATACTTGCTGGCGAAACTCTTGCTCTGTGGCATTTTCTTTGGCGCATATAAATGCCCAAGGTAGAACAATGGCATCTTTTATTAAATCTGCTACATCAAACACTAAGGCGCCGCGTCTGGTTTTTCCATGCATTACAGCAAAACCATGAGGAATGCCTAACACCCATAAACAGCTTGCCGCTAATCCGTAGGCAAGGTAGTTACCATGATTTAAAAAGTCGTTGGCTTTGTCGGTGCTTTGGTGCTCGCGTTTAAATGCTGCGGTGCTGGTATTATTAGCGGCGTATTTATAAAGTACTTTGGTTAATTGCGCTTCAGTAAGGAGTAACTCTGATTGTTTAGTTGCTGCACTAGTGCGTGCTTCAAACGTACTTAATGCTTTTTGCATTTGTTCACTATTAAAGTCAAACCCTTCGTTTTTTAAATCGCGATCTTTGTTCCATACTTTTTGTAAGTAACTAATACGGGCTTGCTGCATTGTTTTTGCGGCTAATAAACGTTTTTCGTCTTCAAACCAAAACTGTAGCCATCCATGTAAATATTCGGTTGGTCTATACTCGCTTTGTGGTGTAAACCATTCGACCTCGCACGCCATATATAAAGGAGTACCTCCTCCACCAGAAAAACCAACGAGCACACCCGCTTGTGATAACATTCGCATTGCGGCTTGCGTTATTGATGTACCATTTCCTAGTAATAGTACGGTGGTATTAGCAATAGGCACGTTAAAGTATTGGTTTTCGTTTTTAGCTTCGGTAAGGTACAAAACACGCCCATCTTTTTGCATAACACGGCAGTATTCTAGGTAATACATATTGGCACGTTTTGAGTGTAAAATTGTTTTTAAGTCACTTGGGCTAAAATCATCCATTACTTTCATCCTTTATTGTTATTCCCTTTAAATTACTGGCTGTTTAGCTTTTGGGCAACACTGTACGTTTATCACCTGTCGTAATTTTATGCATATTTTTAGTTTATTATTATTTGCGTTGCTCGTTAAATACTATGGCATATAAGGCTGTAAGTTAGCTAAGCAATTGGGGCTGAGTATAATTTGTTGCGCTTCGGGGTTTACTTGGTAACTGTCTACACGTAGTTGTTTTAATACATAAAGTAGTAAAGCGGCGCGTATTTTTATATTGCGTGTGTAATGGCCATTTGATTGCTGATTCATTTGGTGATCGAG
The DNA here is from genome assembly GCF_011378815.1 of Pseudoalteromonas sp. 31A1. Taxonomy (NCBI): domain Bacteria; kingdom Pseudomonadati; phylum Pseudomonadota; class Gammaproteobacteria; order Alteromonadales; family Pseudoalteromonadaceae; genus Pseudoalteromonas; species Pseudoalteromonas sp. 31A1. The sequence continues at coordinate 204,675 of NZ_WTKY01000005.1, forward strand.
CGCTATTATTCTTGCCTTATTAGCGGTTAATCGAGGGTCGGGCTCTATGCTAACAATAAGTTGGGTTTGCCATAATGTGTCGTGTTGTTGGTCGTACTCTGCGGGCCCTTCTATTTCACACTCACCATTAAAACGAGTAAGAACAAAGTCTCTAAAATCTCGATTTTTTTCACAATACGCACGTACATGCCAGCGAGTGCCATCAAAAACTAAATTATGCGGACTAATAATACGTGATTCGAACTCAGGACTTGATACAGAAGCATAACCTACATCTATTCGTTGTTTATGTTTAAGTGCGTGTAATATACCACTTACCTTTTGAGGGTTTACTGGCATTAGGGGGGATTGCATTGCAGTAAAGTGATTATAATATTCGCTTTGAATACCTTGCTGGGTAATACTTAAATAAGTACCAAGATCGTGTGTACCATACTCTGGTATAAAGTATTTTGTAGCTTGATATCCTTTTTTTGAGTTGTTGTAAACCAAAAAATCAGAATGCTGTTTTAAGTAATCTTGTATGTATTTAGATGCACTTGAACGGCTTATGTTGAAGTGTTGCTGTATGTGTTTAGTAGTTAAGCGATTTTCCCAAAATACAATAAGTTCTATAAAATGAAAACGCTTAATCAGATCGTAATTTAAGTGTACTATCACGCTGTTCCTTAGCTATTTTTTTCCTTTTTACAAAGTATCAAATTAGGTAAAAATAACAATAAAAATTTACCCTCATTGTTATGGAGACACGAATTATAATCTACTAACTGTGTGAGTGATTATTTTTATAACTTTAAATTACATAAATGCTAAACATGCCCTTTGAGTTGTCTCTGGCTAATTTACTCTTTGTCACCCATAGATATAAGTAAAGGCCGTTAGCTGGAGAGAATGGGGTCAAATCCTGACTTCACACATTAAGAATCTTCAATGTCTCCTTATGGCACTCTCCAGCCACTCGACAACGTGAAATGTTGATAATAATTGGCAAGGTATTTTGCTGTGCCGGATGGCGCTTCGCTTATCCGACCTACACTGGCACTTACCTGCCGATAATAATCATGTCACTCCCACCGGCACTCGCGCATATTCACTTTGTCGTTTTTAAACAATACACCTTCTGATAATAACTTTTCGCGTTGTTCTTGGTATTTTTCACTACCCGCTGGAAACGATATTTTACCTTGGCTATTCACTACGCGATGCCAAGGTATAACCGAGTCGTTTGGCATCACTTTTAATAAGCGCCCGACCAACCGTGAGTTTTGCGGGTAGCCCGCAAGTCCTGCAACTTGCCCGTAGCTTGCCACAGAGCCTGCTGGTATTGAGCCAATGACAGTAAAAATAAGTGTTTCTTTATCAATATCCATTGTTAACTGGTCCTGGAGTATTCCTTACTTAATTGTTTAAATTGCTCCCAAATAGTACGCGCTACAGGGCCGTGATGCATTGCATGCTGCCTAAAGGCTCTAATTTGCGCGCTAAATTTATGCTCTCGGTCAGTTATGTGTATTTCTTGAAGTAAACCTGCTTTTATTTCAGAGTCGCAGTGCTCTAGGCTCATCATTGCCCAACCTGCGCCTGAGAGTAAAAACGATTTTAAAGTCGATACATCATCAATTTTCATCATGGCGGAGCCTTTTGAGTACGATAGCCTGTCGCTGTCGATACTCAAGTCACTTTCAAACATGGCTAAACACGGATACGTTTGCAGTTCGCTATAGGTGAGTTTTTGAGGGAGTACGCCTTTAGCGCTCACAATGCCAATATCGAGCCTACCTATGGGGACGCTTTCTAAATCGCCTGTTGCATGAAATAAATCAAACCACGGGCCAATGCCTAATTCGGCTTGTCCGCTGTTTACTTGCTCTAATGAAATAAAGCGTTTTCCGCTTGTTAAGCTAAATTCTGTGCTTGTAAACAACCTAAAAGTATTACTTATGATCTCGTTGTAACTTTGCATATGGCAAAGTTGTTCGTAACAAATTCTAAATTGGGGCTCATTACCGAGTGCCAATTCTTTAGCAAGTTGTGCCAGCTCGTCGTTGGCATGCAAGAGTTGCTTCGCTTCGCGATGAAAAATACGCCCTTTTTCAGTAAGCTGTAATCGGTACTTACTTCTGTCTAGTAACTCAAACCCTATTTTTTCTTCTAGATTTTTAATAGCGAGTGTAAGCGCTGGCTGTGTTTTATGTAGCTTTAGTGCTGCCCCGCTTAAGCTCGCGCTTTGCACTATGGCATCTAAAATTATTAATTGATTCAGCTTCATATAGCACTCTGCAACATTATAAGTAAAACTTATTGAGTTTCTAAAATTTAATGATTTTTATTTTATATGTTTGCAGCGTATGCTGCACTTAATTATTTTGCCATCATTGCAACGGAGAAGACATGAAACTCTTTCGTCTATGTTTATTAACAACGACTTTACTTAGCTTAATAGCCTGTTCTGAGCCAGAACAACAAGTTAAAGAAGAGCCCATTCGCCCAGTTAAATTATTCAACATAGGTCATGATTCTCAAACTAACATTCGTAGTTTTCCTGCTGAAGTTGTTGCAAACCAAGGCTCGTACCTTGCTTTTAGAGTAAATGGCGAACTTATTAAGTTTCCGGTTCTTGCTGGTGAACACGTTGAAAAAGGTGATTTATTAGCAAAGCTAGACCCAGAAGATTTTCAGCTACAGTTTGACGAGCGTAAAGCACGCTTTGAACTGGCAAAATCACAACTTGGTCGTATTGAGCAATTGTTTGAGAAAAAAATCACCAGCCAATCAGAATTAGATCAAGCCACTGCTAATATGCAAATTGCTGAATCTGCATTTAGAATTGCACAAACGAACCTTGAGTACAGTGAACTACGCGCACCATTTTCAGGCACAGTGGCTAAGGTGTTTGTTAAAAACTTTGAAAATATTCAAGCAAAGCAAAATATATTACGCTTAGAAACACGCGATTTAATGGACGTAGAAATTCAGGTTCCTGAAAAAATAGTCGCTCGCTTTAAAAAAGGCACCGATTACCACCCTACTGTAAAGTTTGATGGCTTTGACGACAAAGAATACATACTTGATATTAAAGAGTGGGATACCCAAGCAGATCCTGCAACACTTACTTATAAAGTTGTATTTTCGCTACCAGTACCTGAGGACTTTAATTTACTAGCCGGTATGACGGGTAGCGTGCTTATTGATTTAAGTAAAGTAACGCGCTCGCAAGTTGCTTATACAATCTTACCTATCGAGTCGGTGTTTTCTGAGCCGCAAGAATCAATTGAAGATAACGCCTACGTATGGCTTTTTGATTCAAAAACTAGCCAAGTGCATAAACAAGCTGTAAAGGTTGGCCAGTTGCACCGCGATGGCATTGAAGTATTAAGCGGTATTGAAGAAGGCCAAATTGTGGTTTCTGCCGGTGTGCATTCACTAAAAGAAGGCATGAAAGTAAGAGCATGGAATAAAGAGCGAGGCTTATAATTATGAGCTTTGCACAACTCTCCATAGAGAAAAAAGTAATCAGTTGGATGTTTACGCTGCTGCTATTAATTGGCGGTAGTGTGTCGTACTTTGATTTAGGGCAACTAGAAGACCCTGAGTTTACGCTTAAAAAAGCCATGGTTATTACCATGTACCCTGGCGCTTCGCCGCAGCAAGTTGAAGAAGAAGTCACTTTTCCGATTGAAAACGCGATTCAGCAATTGCCTTATGTCGATTACGTTACGTCTATTTCATCTAACGGTAAATCACAAATTTCTGTAGAAATGAAAAGCAATTATCGTAAAGAACAGCTTCGCCAAATTTGGGATGAAATGCGTCGTAAAATTAACGACCTTTCTCCGTCATTACCCAGTGGTGTTTACCCAAGCACTATTTTGGACGACTTTGCCGATGTTTACGGTGTTATGTATTCGGTAACCGGCGATGGTTATTCGTATGATGAGCTTAAAGATTACATCGATTTTTTAAAGCGCGAACTGGTATTGGTTAAAGGCGTTAGTAAAGTAACCGTTGCGGGCCAACAACAAGCGCAAGTAATGGTTGAAGTTTCTACGCGTAAACTCGCTCAATTAGGTATTGCGCCAAGCCATATATTCCAGTTATTGCAATCGCAAAATACGGTATCTAACGCGGGTAAAATTCGCGTGGGCGATGAATCAATTCGCTTGCATCCTACTGGTGAATTTAAAGATGTAAAAGAGCTCGAAACCTTATTAATTTCAAAATCAGGTGCCAATGAGCTTATTTATTTAGGCGATGTAGCAAAGGTTTACAGAGAGTACGCAGAAGTACCAAATAACATTATTCGTTATAACTCTCAGCAAGCTTTACTTATTGGCGTGTCGTTTATGTCGGGTGTTAACGTGGTTGATGTGGGTAAAAACATAGACGAGCATTTAGCATCACTTGAATATCAACGCCCTCATGGTATTCACATAAATTCGGTATACAACCAACCACAAGAGGTTCAAAAATCGGTTGATGGTTTTATTATCAGCTTACTTGAAGCCATTGCGATTGTTATTGTTGTACTGCTGTTATTTATGGGTTTAAAAAGCGGCATTTTAATTGGTGGTATTTTACTGCTTACTGTACTGGGTACGTTTATATTTATGAAGTTGTTTGCTATCGACTTGCAACGTATATCGCTTGGGGCACTTATTATTGCTCTTGGTATGCTGGTCGATAACGCAATAGTCGTCACCGAAGGCATACTGATAAACCTCAAACGTGGCCAAACAAAACTCAAAGCGGCTGTTAATATTGTTGAGCAAACAAAATGGCCTTTACTAGGTGCAACAGTTATTGCAGTAACTGCATTTGCGCCAATTGGTTTAAGCTCTGATGCCAGTGGTGAATTTGCCGGTAGCTTGTTTTGGGTGTTGTTTATTTCGCTTTTATTAAGCTGGATAACAGCCATTACGCTAACGCCATTTTTTGCCAATTTAATGTTTAAAGAAAACGAATTTAAAAACGAAGAAGGCCAAGAAGATGAAGACCCATACAAAGGCTTTATTTTTAATGGTTACAAAGCGATTTTAGATTTAGCGCTGCACTTTAGAAAAACCACGCTTATATTAATGGTTGTTTTACTGTGTACTGCGGTTATTGGTTTTGGCTCTGTAAAACAGTCGTTTTTTCCTGCCTCTAATACACCTATGTTTTATGTAGATTACTGGCAAGAGCAAGGCTCTGATATTCGATCAACCCTTGAGGGCGTTAAAAAACTTGAAGAGTTTTTACAAAAAGAAGACCTTGTTGAAGAAGTAACAAGTACAACAGGCCAAGGTGCACCGCGCTTTATGCTTACCTACGCGCCAGAAAAATCATATCCCGCGTACGGGCAATTAATTATTCGTGTTGCCGACAGAGAAGCCGTAGCAACTGTAATGCAAACAGTGCGTGATTACTCAAGCAATCATGCACTCTCTGCACAGCTTAAAATTAAACCGATGGAAATTGGCCCCTCTACTGATGCAAAAATAGAAGCACGTTTTTCGGGCCCTGATCCTGTTATTTTAAGACAACTCGCTGCTACAGCCGAAGAATTGATTGGTAGCGACGATGGCGCCTATAATATTCGTGATGACTGGCGCGCACGTACTAAAATGATTCGCCCGCAATTTAACGAGCAAAAAGCACGTCGATTAGGCATTAGTAAATCAGACTTAGACAATGTATTACTAACGAGCTTATCGGGTAAACAAGTGGGCGTATATCGCGATGGCACGCAATTGCTACCCATTATTGCTCGCTCTCCTGCTAACGAGCGCTTAAACGTAGAAAGCGTACACGACCTTCAAATATACAGCCCAGTTCTTGGTGTATTTGTACCAGTGACTCAAGTTGTAGACGAATTTGATGTGCAGTGGGAAGACAGCCTAATAATGCGCCGCGATCGCAAACGTACTATTACAGTAATGGCCGATAATAATGTATTAGGGGATGAAACACCTGCAAAACTATTTGCCCGTATTCGCGGTCCGATAGAGAACATGGAACTACCGCGTGGTTACCAACTAGAATGGGGCGGCGAGTTTGAGTCATCAAGCAAGGCGCAAAAAGCAATATTTGGCTCATTACCGCTGGGTTATTTAGCTATGTTTGCAGTAACCGTACTACTTTTTAACTCGCTCAAACAGCCACTTGTTATTTGGGCAACTGTGCCGTTGGCTATTATTGGTGTAAGCGCGGGTTTGTTAGCTATGAATGCGCCGTTTAGCTTTATGGGGCTACTTGGTTTGTTAAGCTTAAGCGGTATGCTAATTAAAAACGGTATTGTATTAGTTGATCAAATAAATCTTGAATTAAGGGAAGGTAAATCGCCCTATGAAGCCGTGTTTGACTCTGGTGTGAGCCGTGTGCGACCAGTTGCAATGGCAGCTATAACGACTATTTTGGGTATGATCCCGCTGTTATTTGACGTGTTTTTTCAGTCAATGGCGGTAACGATTATGTTTGGTTTAGGCTTTGCTACCATACTAACCCTCATTGTAGTGCCAGTACTTTACACGGTTATATTTAGAATTGATTACGAGCCACGTAAGTAGTTAAACATATAATTGGTTAACATTAAAAAATGCTACAGGCTCAAAATCCTGTGGCATTTTTATTTAATACCGATGAAAAAAGAAAGGCTACATATTTAGTTGTTAAGAAACTAACCGCAACACTTCTTATATTTTTTGCCGCTACCACATACACAAGGTGCGTTACGCTCTGGTACTTTATCAAATACTTGTGGTGTTGACTTGCTAAGCGCAAAGTCTAGTTCGCGAATATCTTCTGGTACGTCTGCTTTAACTTCAATTGAAGCAAACAGCGAATGCTCTTCTAGTATTGCTTCTATTTCTGATTGTCGTTCAGCTGAGTTTACAATTAGCGTTAACGGGTGCAACTCTGTGCCTACCTTTGCGGTACGATTTGGCGCAAATCCATTACTGTTATTTTTACCCATTATGTCGGGCTTACCCATAAAGAAAAATTTTGACATGTTACTTCTATAACCTTTCTACATTATTAAGACGGCGCATCTTAACAGCTTACCCTTCATATAACTAAGTGTACTTGTAAATAGCTTAACAACACGTCTATAAAGCAATTTTAACTTAAAAATTTAAATGGCCTGCAAAATAGGCTAACCACTATTATATACATTTACTATAAACTGATTAAGTAAATGCGATTATTATCAATATTTAAATACTCTGTACACTTAGCTTCGTTATCTAAGCACTTACCAATTAAGCGATAGGTATGCTAACTAGGGCGATAGAAATTGCCTTTAACTTTTTAGCCTCACTTATACAGAGGCAATTTATTTAAGTAGAGAAAGTCATGTTTAAAAATTTTGGATGGATAGTAGAAGCTAAACTTAATGCTGGTGAACTTGAAAACTTTAAAGCGGTGATGAATTCACAAGTTAATCGCGCACTTAATGAAGTTGGCACTAAAAATTATCAATATTATATGTCTGATGCTGGCGATGTTTTAGTTTACGAACGCTTTGCTGATGCAGACTCTTCACACGAACATATTGAAAATTGGGACGATCATTCAGCACGTTGGATGGCGGCTGCTGCACCTACACGCATGGTGCATTTAGGCGAATTACCTGATGATGTTCGTGAGCGTCATGCGGCTTTAAGCCCTCTTTGGCTAAAACCATTTGGTGGCTTTTCTCGCGAAGAAGAACAAACGAGTCAAATTAACAAAAACGGTGATACGACATTTGATAATTTTGGCTGGATTGTTGAAGCCAAGCTAAACCCTGGCCAGTTAGATGCCTTTCGTGAAGTAATGAATTCACAAGTAGAACGTGCAAAAACAGAGCCTGGTACACTAAATTACCAATATTACATGTCTGACGATGGCGATATTATGGTTTATGAGCGCTTTAGAGATTTAGAAGCCTCGCACATACACATCCAAAACTGGGATGATCATGCAGAGCGCTGGATTGCTGCAGCAACACCAACACGTATGGTTCATTTGGGTGATTTACCTAAAGAACTAACCGATAAACATGCTGCACTGTCACCACTTCTATTAAAGCCTCTAGGTGGTTTTGCAAAGTAAATATGGATAAATACTAAATTCGTAATATAGTTAAATGCCACTGACTAAACTCAGTGGCATTTTAGTATCTAACTCAATATTATGGAAAAGCCTTGGAAAACTTTAAAATTGCAGTATTAATAGCGGGCAGTCTTTTTATACTTTTTGGTTATTTCCGGTATGTTCGATGGCACTCGCGACCTTGTTAAGCGCCTGCGCTCTAAAAACTCGTTATCGGCGATTACAATTTATTTAGGTATACTCTTATTTTATATTGGCTTTAGCATTCAATAGCTAAACATTAAGCGCTAGTTTGGGCTTTATACAAGCAGCATTTTATAAGTGAATACCCCGTGACCTTTAAACAACTATTCAACAGCGCTCTGCTACTTTTAGCAACGGCTCCTCCACTGGTTTTACTTGCATGGGATGAACAAGCTGATCCCGCTTTTATTCCCAATGGTATATATAACACCTTAACATTTACGTTATTTCCAATAATGACGATCGTGTTATCGGTTGCTTTATTTAGGCACCTATATAAAAAATACAAGAATAACTTTGAATTTAAACATACGGTTAAAGATTATATTGTTGAGCACGGGAAATTCCGCTCAGTATTTATACCAATCGGTTTACCTATTTTAATTTACTTATGGTTGTGGACGTCAGTATGTATTTCAGTAAAGTTACTGGCTAATAAATACGGCGATAATATATGGCAGCAAGAATATCAGTTACTCGAAGTAGGTACTTGTCCAACTGATTATGAATACAGTTGCGCAAAACTGACTGTACTAGATTTAAAAAGCTATAAAAAGCACACTTTTAGATGGTATTTAGATAAAGGTAGATTGGTGGGTTTACAAAATAACAACGTAAACTTAGTGGGCGTTAAAAGCCCACTTGGTAATATAGTACAAGAAATACAGTGGTAGTAGAATACCACTTAGCTGCACATTATTTTTTTAGACTGAGAATACGGTCCGAGCTTGGTTTTGAGTCTGATTTAGCATTAGACGACTTGTTCTCTTTAATGCTTTTTGGCTTACCCACATACGTTGTAGAACGCTTTTGGTAAGGAGTATTACTGCGCTCATTTTTGCGCTCTCCGTTAGCGTTGCTGCGCTCAGAGTTACGATTTGTATTTCGCTCAGTACTACGCTCATTATTTCGATCACCATTATTAAAGCGTCGTGGGTTTTCGCCCTGAAAATCACGTTTTTTAAGTGCTAAAGGTGCATTATTTTCTGATTGCTTATTAGTATCAAGCGAGTGCTCTTGGGTTTTACCAGAATCAGAAATTGAATCGTTTATTTGCGCCATTTCAATATCTGACAAATGACGCCACTGCCCTACTTTTAAACCTTTAAGTGTTACGTTCATTATGCGCGTACGCTTTAGCGTTACAACTTCGTAGCCTAAATACTCACACATACGGCGTATTTGACGGTTTAAACCTTGGGTAAGTACTATTTTAAATTCTTTTGGGCCATTTTGCGTTACTTTACATTCTTTAGTGACGGTATCTAAAATAGGCACGCCATTCGCCATTTTTGTAACAAACTGACGATTAAGCGGTTTATCTACCGTAACAACGTATTCTTTTTCGTGATTATTACCTGCACGCAAAATCTTATTAACGATGTCGCCTTCGTTAGTTAAAAATATAAGCCCTTCAGACGGTCTATCTAAGCGCCCTATTGGGAATATACGTGTAGGATAATTTACCGCTCGTATAATGTTACTTTGAATTTTACTTTCGGTAGTACACGTTATGCCAACAGGTTTATTGTAGGCAATGTAAACGCGCTTTGGCGTCGCTTTAAGCGGTTTACCATCAATTAATACAACATCGGTAGCGGCTACTTTTACGCCCATTTCTGGTGAGTAGCCATTAACGCTGACACGACCTTGCTCAATATATTTATCGGCTTCGCGGCGTGAACAAAATCCTGTTTCACTAATAAATTTATTTAAACGTTTTAATTCGGTCATGGCACTTATAGCGTAGTAATTTTTAAGGCGAGTAGTGTAAACCACCCACACTATTTTTTCGCCCCTAATTTACTATTTATAGACGTTTAAGCACTAATTTTTGCTTTCGTTAATTTACGCCATACATATTCAAGCGGACCTTGATTAAAATAGCGGCTGTATATAAAGGTAAATATGAGCTGCAGCACAACTAAACCGGTTGCTACTAACCAGTAATCAATACGATCAAAACTGAGTACCCAGTGCGTAAATAGCACTTTATATAACAATAATTGCATGAGTGTTTGGCTAATATATAAAGTAAATGCTAAGCGCCCTGCTTGTTGAATAAGCGTGCCGACGTGTGCCTTGTTATTGCAAAATTTAACAATTAAATGAATATAAAGCGTAGCCATACCTAGCGCCGCAAACATATTTACAAATTCTTGCACTCCATACCCTAAGCTGCCACTAAGCTGTGATGCATAAAGCCTAACACCACAAAAAATAATGGTTATTGCAACGCAAATTATTAATTGCTGAGTCGTTAAGCCTTTACTAAAAACATCTTGTTTATATAAATAAATACCAATGAGCATAAGACCCACGCACATCCACATTATCATTATTGGCACCATAACAAGCATCAATGTGTTCATGGCGAGGTTACTAATAAAGTAATCAATATAGTGTGGGTTATATAAATCTATAAACTGTGCTGAATCGCGGTAAATCACTTCATCGGGTACGCTAGATATAACAAGCACGGTAGCTACACCCGATAACAAAATAAACTCAAGTCCTCTTTTTAAAAGTACGTTGCTATCACTCTCTAAATATTTAATAACAAACCAGCCAGATACACCGTAAACAAATAAAATATCACCTGCCCAAAGTAAAAACCCGTGCGCTAAACCAAAGAGTATTAACCAATAAAGCCTACTTTTTAATTGCACCTCAGACTTATAACGTTGCCATTGAATGTAAAGCCCGGCGCCAAAAAGCAAACTAAACAGCGTTCTAAAACGCCCATCTACAAACACGCTGCTAAAGGTGTGAATAATTGAGTCGCTAACAGGAGGATTAGTTAAAGAGGTATACCCGTATTCAAAAAGGCCGAAGGCGTAAGCATTCATGTAAACTAGGCCAAGCACGGCAACGCCGCGAATAAAGTCCATATTATAATTGCGCATTAAAGCTATTATCCGTTAAATATTATTCTTATAACTGTCAGCCCAATCGACTGACTGCTGGTAAAGTGGAGGTAGTATAGCACTATCTATATTTAGCAAAAGTACCGCTTGCTCAAGTGCCCACCAGCTTCCTGTTTCGTATGCTTTAACAACATTTAAAATATAATACAGTGTGTTTTTATCCCCTAATAATGCCGTTTTTATTTCATCAGGAAAAGGGAGCTTTTCAACAAGTAAGCTCATGGGTTGATCAAGGATTGCATCGAGCAGTGAAAATAATCCGGTTAAAAATGCTTCGCCTGGCTGGCTCTTATTAACCTTTTTTGCTAATAACTCACAAAAACGTGCGCGTACAACACACACTTGCATTAGCTCTGCCGGTTTTTTACCTGCGGTATGAGCAGTAACAATAAGGCTCACAAACTTTTTAAGGCGTTCATGCCCTAAATACACAAGCGCTTGCTTGAGTGACGATATTTGGCTTTGTATAGGAAACACACCGCTGTTTATTAAACGCAGCAATTTATATGCAAGTGCAGCATCAAGCTCAAACAGACCCGATATAGCTTTTATATCTGGACTTGTTTTCATTATTTCGGCGTAAATAGCGACGACTAAACCATAGTTATAGTCAATGTCATTTTGTTTGATCATGGTGGGTTTTGCAAAAAAATAGCCTTGAAAATAATCAAATCCCATATCAAAGGCGAGCTTGTAATCGTCTTGGGTTTCTATTTTTTCCGCTAGTATTTTTATTTGTTTATGCGCTTGTAACTTATTAATTATGGGCTGTATTTCGCTAAGAGGTGTAATTGCAATATCAAATTTAATGAGCTTCACAAGCTTTAAAAAACGATCCCACTGTGGTTTATATACAAAGTCATCGAGTGCGAGTTTGTAGTTACTATGAAATAAACCTCGGCATAGTTCATAGTTATCGTCGGTGGGTTCTATGGTTTCGAGTAACTCAATCACAACGTCTTGGCATGGTAGGAAAGCACATAAATCGAGTTTTAATGATTCTGGTCCTATATTAATAAGCGCTTTTTTGCCTGATGTAATATGGCGTGTACCTAAATTTAATTGATTTTCCATAATAAGCCTTGCTGTTGCTTGGCCTTCTGCAATATCTGGAAAATAATTTTTTGGACTATCACGAAAAAGTAGCTCATAGGCTACTACTTTTTTACTTCGATTGAATATTGCTTGCCTTGCAACAAATACAGACACATTACCTACTTCTTAGTTTTTATATAATACTAAGTAATTAAACCCTAAGCAGGTACATTTGTCACTAAACTTTAAAGTACAGCAACGATTTACCGGTATAAGGTTGTTATATAATCAGTTGCCACTTGTGGCCACGAAAAACGCATTTGCTCTGCGCTGTGCTTAATTTTATGCCACTTTTTAGGATTTTGCTTTTTAATTAAGAGAGTTTCGTCTAAACAGCTAATTAAATTACTCGTTTGCGTTGCTAACGTATCTCCATTAAAGCTAAAACCATTTTCGTGGTGTTTAACTGTATCTTTTAGTCCGCCAACACTGTGAACTAAACACGGTTGCCCCGCACGCATTGCTAGCATTTGGCTAATACCGCAAGGTTCAAATGAGCTTGGCATTAAAAATAAGTCACCTAATTGATACATTAAATCGCCAACACCTTGACCATAACCTTTCAAAAATAAAAGATTGGAATTACGTGCCATTGCTTTTGTAAATATGCTCTCGAGTTCTTTGTCACCCGAGCCTAAAACAATAAGCCTGCCGTTATATTCATTAATTACTTGGCACACTTTATCAATCGCTAAAGTTCCATTTACCTGCTGGCACAATAACAAAACCTTTTGCTCTGTAAGCCGGCCAACGCTTGTGACTAGTGGCCCATCATTAGCCACAGCTTTAAATTGTTGTAGTCGTTGATGAGCAATATAATAGCCGCTTTGTAACTGCTCGCTATTTGCCATCCAACCAAACAATGTGTTTTCTGCTTGGCTATAAAAATCAGCGATTGTAGCCTCTTCTAAAGTGTTACTTGGGTATTCACAGCCATTTAAAATACCAACAAGCTTACCTTGCCTTGCTGCGTTTTGAAGATCTTGCTCAAGCCCTTCACCACCAAAAAAACCATGCTCGTAATTGCTAGGTTCAAGTACCTCTTGGCTGTAGGTTGGTGATACAACATGTATTTTATCGCAAAGATTTATTGCACTGCGCATAGGATTAAAGCAATGAGGGTAACGCGGGTCGCATAGTTGCTGGCCATTATAACTAAGTGACGGAAACCATGCCTCTAAGCTTGAGTCGTCGTGTTTAAAAGGTCTTATACCTTGCAGTGCAATATTATGCACTGTGTAGGCAATCGGTAAGGTATTAAGTGAGCTATAACGTGGCTCAAACTTAAGTAAAACTGCAACGCAGGCGCTGTGCCAATCATGTAAATGTAGCGCTGTAGGGCGCTTTAATACACCTTGTAATAATGCTTCGCAGACAGCTGCATTAAATAGAGCAAATTTTGTGGCATCGGTTGCAAAAGGCCTCCCCGGTGCATCATTACAATATACACTACCTGATTCACTAAATAGCGGGTGGCTAATAACAATTTGGCTTACATTATTTTGGGCTTGTTGTACTTCAAAAACTGTTAATACATGCGGTTGAGCATTAAATGCAACGGTTACTTCACCTATATAAATACGCTCAAGCGGCTCAAACCCGTAGTCAGGAATAACAACGTCAACCGTTATACCTTGCTTTGCGAGCGCCCTTGGGGCATCGCGTACTACATCTGCCACACCGCCTACTTTTGCGCCTGGTAACGCGTCATTTTCTGCTGCAACCATTAATACATGCATTAATTTACTACTTCCTTTAGACCTGTGTGGGCTTGCTCATGAATGAGCAAGCTTTGTTGTCGTGCTTAATATTTAACGTATTTTACGCTAGCTTTTTATTCTCACGCGCTTGGCGCTCTAACTTTTTTGCAAGCTCAGTGAGCATATCACGGGTAACAAGAACGATGCCTTTTTTAGAGACCCTAAAGCCGTTTTCTTCATCTGTTTTTTTGTCAAAACCGATTTCAAGACCTGCAGGTATTTCACAGCTTCTATCTATTATTGCACGCTTAATTTTACAACCTCGATTTATAACCGCACCGGGTAAAATTACCGACTGCTCAATGGTACAAAATGAGCGAACGTGGACATTAGAAAACAAGAGTGACTTTCTAACCGCAGAGCCCGAAATAATACACCCACCCGACACAGTTGAGTCTAATGCCATACCGCGCCTATCTTCGTCATCAAAAATAAACTTAGCAGGTGGTAGTTGCTCTTGATATGTCCATATTGGCCACGTTGGGTCGTATAAATCAAGTTGTGGTTCTGGCATTACCAATTCCATATTAGCCTCCCAGAACGAATCTAGTGTACCTACATCGCGCCAATAAGGTTGCCCTTCTTGGTCTGGATCTCTAAATGGGAAAGCAAATACATTATGCTCTTCTATAATTGCTGGAATAATATCGTGACCAAAATCTCGGCCAGAGCCTTCATTCTCAGAATCTTTTTTAAGTTGCTCAAACAAAAATTCAGTATTAAAAATGTAATTCCCCATTGATGCTAAACATGTACCTGGCTTGCCGGGTACGGAGCTCGGCATTGCTGGTTTTTCATCAAAACGACACACTCTGTTTTCTTCATCAACGGTCATTACACCAAACGTATCTGCGGCTTCCTCTACTGGGACTTCAATACAACACACTGTCATATCTGCGCCCTTTTGCACATGTTCAGCCAATAAAGCGCCATAGTCCATGCGATACACATGATCTCCAGACAAAATCATCACATATTTAGGGAGTTCGTGACGAATAATATCTATGTTTTGAAAAACAGCATCTGCGGTTCCACAGTACCAATCATCACCTTGGCGCTGAGATGCAGGTAGTATTTCAACCGACTCACCCAGCTCTTTTTTAAAGTGGCCCCACGCGCGGTTTACATGGCGAATTAATGAATGCGATTTATATTGTGTGGCAATACCAACGCGTCTCACACCCGAGTTAATGCAGTTTGATAGTGGAAAATCAATAATTCGATGTTTACCACCAAAGTAAACTGCTGGCTTTGCTCGCCAATCGGTTAGCTCATGCAGGCGAGAACCGCGACCCCCTGCCAGTATTAACGCGTAAGTTTCTCTGGTTAGGCTACTTATGTAGCGATTTGCATAATTGGGCATAATACTCTCTCCATTTAGTCTAGGCTGTTAGTGGCATGGCTTTTAGTTGTCGTTAAGTCTGTTTCACTAATATTGAGGGGTTCTAAATGCCAAATGTCTTCACTGTATTGGCTTATGGTTCTATCACTTGAAAACATTCCACTGGCTGCCGTATTTAAAATACTCATTTGTGTCCAGTAGGTTTGATCTGCGTACGCTTTATCTACTTCTTTTTGAGCTGCTACATAACTTTCAAAATCGTGCGCAACAAGCCATGGATCGTGCGGGCTCTTAATTGCATTTGTAATATCGTCAAATAAGCATGGTTCAAACAAGTTAAAATGGCCGCTTTCGAGTAGTTGCATTACATTATTTAAATCGCTATTTTGCGCGATTAAATGCTCAGGATTGTAACGTGACTTAATATCATCAATTTGATGAGCTTGTGCCCCAAACAAAAAGAAGTTGTCTGCACCAACGGCGTCTCTAATTTCAATGTTTGCACCATCCAGCGTGCCGATCGTCAATGCACCATTCATCATAAACTTCATGTTGCCAGTACCAGACGCTTCTTTGCCTGCGGTAGATACTTGCTCTGACAAATCGGTTGCAGGACAAATAACTTCCATAGCGGTTACGTTGTAATTAGGTAAAAAGGCGACGCGTAAATACGGGGCTGCTAACGGGTCTTTATTTATAACCTCTGCCACGTTATTAATAAGCTTAATAATTTTTTTAGCCATGTAATAACCCGGTGCTGCTTTACCACCTAATAAAACACAGCGAGGAACAAGCCCTTGGGTATCACCACGGCGAATACGGTCATATAAATGAATCACATGAAGTATGTTTAATAGCTGACGTTTGTATTCGTGAATACGTTTTACTTGTACGTCAAACATCATCGATACGTCAAAATCAACATCGCAGCGCGCCTTAACTAAATCAACTAAACGCTGTTTGTTTTCGCGTTTAGCATTTTGCCATTGCCCATGAAATGCTTTGTCATCGTAAAAGCGACGTAGGTCGCTAATTGTTGAAAAGTTTTTAACCCAGTCATGACCAATTTTTTCGCTGATTAATTTACTTAAAACGGGATTACAATGTGCAAGCCAACGTCTTGGGGTAACACCATTTGTTTTGTTATTAAACTTATCTGGCCAAAGCGCGTAAAACTCTTTAAATAAGCCCGCTTTTAACAGTTCGGTATGCAGTGCTGCTACGCCATTTACAGAGTAACTCCCTACAATGGCTAAGTAAGCCATACGAATTTGCGGCTCATCGCCCTCTTCAATCAACGACAATGCACGCTGTTTATTAACATCACCCGGCCATTGCTGTGCAACTTGTGCTAAAAAGCGTGCGTTTATCTCGTAAACTATTTCTAAAATGCGTGGTAATAATTTTGAAAACAACGAAACAGACCACTTTTCAAGCGCTTCAGGAAGTAGCGTATGGTTTGTGTAGGCCATTGTTTTAGTAGTGATTTGCCAAGCATCGTTCCAATCAAGTTCGTAATCATCAATTAAAATACGCATCAGCTCTGCAACAGCAATACTTGGGTGTGTATCGTTTAACTGAAAAACATGAAAATCAGCAAAGTCGCTAAAGTTCTCGCCATGTTGGGAAACCCACTGATCAACTACGTCTTGAATACTCGCAGATGATAAAAAGTATTGTTGGCGCAATCTAAGCTCTTTACCATTTTCGCT
Organism: Pseudoalteromonas sp. 31A1; assembly: GCF_011378815.1. NCBI lineage: Bacteria > Pseudomonadati > Pseudomonadota > Gammaproteobacteria > Alteromonadales > Pseudoalteromonadaceae > Pseudoalteromonas > Pseudoalteromonas sp. 31A1. Next base: position 221,827 of record NZ_WTKY01000005.1, read on the forward strand.
GCTGTCGTTTGGATACAGCACCATGGTAATTTGTTCAGCTAGGTTTTTTTGTGCGACGGCTTCTGAGTAACTGCCTGCATTAAATTCGGTCAAATTAAATTCATCTGTCGCTTCTGATTTCCATAAGCGTAGCGTATTTACAATATTGTTTTTATAACCTGGGACAGGGACATCGTAAGGGACAGCTAATACATCTTGTGAACTCATCCATTGACGATGCTCTCGGCCAAATTTATCCGTGTAACTTTGCACGTAGCCGCCAAATTTCACACGTTTTGCATGCTCTGGCGCGCTTAGCTCCCATGGGTGCCCTTCGCGCAGCCAGTTATCTGGTTGCTCAATTTGGTTACCATCTTTAATGGATTGGTTAAACATGCCGTATTCGTAACGAAGGCCATAACCAATGACAGGTAACGCTAGACTTGCACAACTATCTAAAAAACAAGCAGCTAGGCGGCCTAAACCACCGTTACCTAAACCTGCGTCGTGCTCGGCATCTTCAAGCGTTTCTACTGTTGTGCAGTATTCTTGTAATGCAGCAGCAACTTGGTCGTCTAAATCTAGGTTTAGTATTGCATTACCTAGCGCACGTCCCATTAAAAATTCAAGAGAAAGGTAAGCCGTTTTGCGGCGTTTCTCTTGCTTAATTTGTTGATTCGTTTCTCTGCAGCGGGCAACAAGTCTGTCGCGAATAGTCAGCGCTAAAGCATGGTATAAATACAGTCTTGATTCGCCGACCTTATCGCGACCTAGGGTATAATAAAAATGCCGTGTTAAGTCATCTTTAAGCGTACTTTCATCTATAACAGGACCTTCTTGCCAGCCCTTTACTACACACACTTGTTCACTTTGTTTAGCCATGACTTACATCCTCTAAATTAGCACTAAAAACCCAACTACTTTGTGCTGAAATTTCAACCATCACATCTTCATTACTACTCACAGATGCATTATTTACACTTGATAAAACCATTTGCCACGGCGCATTAATAGGCGAAGGCGGCATTTGGCAAAAAACTGTTTTTTTACTGGCATTAAATACCATCAGTAATGCATGATTGTTTTGCTTATCAAGTAAGCTATACATTAAAAACTGTCTGGTATCTTCATGCCAATGAGCGTCGGTCATGGTTTTACCTTGTTCGGTAAACCACTTAACGGTAAAACGCTCGTCTATATCATCTAAAAATACACTGTGTTTGAACGCACTGTGCCCGCGTCTAATTTTTAAAGCATCATCAATAAATCGTGTTAGCGAATGATTAAGTTGAGAATCTTTCCAGGCAAGCCAGCTAGTGCGATTATTTTGGCAATAAGCATTGTTATTACCCCCTTGAGAGTGCGCCATTTCGCTGCCAGCGGCAATCATGGGAACACCTTTTGAGAGTATTAAAGTAAGTAAAAAGTTCTTTTGTTGTTGCAAACGCAGTGCGTTTATTTTTGAGTCACTGGTAAAGCCTTCAACTCCGCAGTTAAACGAATGATTTGCACTGTGCCCATCTCTGTTTTGTTCACCATTAGCCTCGTTATGTTTTTCCTCATAACTCACTAAATCAGCAAGCGTGAAACCATCATGACTCGTTATAAAGTTAATACTATTGAGTGGTCCGCGCTGGCTGTGCTCAAAAATATCAAACGATCCATGCAAACGTTTTGCAACGCTTGCTATAATGCCTTTTTCACTTTGCCAAAAACGCCTAATTACATCGCGGTATTGATCGTTCCATTCTCGCCACGGCGGCGGAAATGCACCCAACTGATAGCCACCAGGGCCGATATCCCACGGCTCGCTTATTAGCTTAACCTTGTTTAGCACAGGGTCTTGAGCTACCACTTGTAAAAAAGTATGTGCGGAGCTAAAGCCTGTTTTTGAGCGACCTAAAATGGTCGCTAAATCAAACCTAAAACCATCAACCCCCATTACCTCAACCCAATAACGAAGGCTATCAAGTACAAGTTGCAGTGTTTTAGGGTGGTCAATATTTATGGTATTGCCACAGCCGGTATCGTTTATATATACATCAGGCTGCCCCTCTACTGTGCGGTAATACGCTAAGTTATCAAAGCCTCTTAGCGATAATATAGGGCCATCTGCCCCCGCCTCTGCTGTATGGTTATAAACAACATCTAAAATAACTTCTATGTCGGCTGCATGAAGCTCTTGCACCATTTGCTTAAACTCGTTTATATCGTCGTTTACCAAATAGTCTTTATGAGGGGTAAAAAAGTTAAGCGTGTTATAACCCCAGTAGTTTTGCAGCCCTTTTCCTGTTAAAAATTGCTCACTAATAAATGAATGAACAGGTAAAAGCTCAACTGCTGTAACGCCAAAGCTTTGTAAGTGCTCAATAAAGCTTGGGTGGCTTATCCCTAAAAACTTTCCTTGAAGAGATTTAGGGATTTTAGGATGACGACACGTTGTGCCCTTAACATGACACTCGTAAATAACCGTGTTTGACCAACGGTGGTTTGGCTTTTTATCCGCATACAAAGTAGGAGCCGCTACTTTTGATTTAGGTATATCAATGGTATTATTTACGGTGCTTTTAGTGCCAATTGGCATTTGCCCGTAATGGCGTTCGCTCCAAGTAAACTCACCAAACAAGTCTTTTGCGTACGGGTCTATAAGTAGCTTATTTTCGTTAAATAGTTGACCATTTTTAGGGTTATATTCACCCTCAACTCTAAAGCCATAAAGTGCGCCTGCGCTTAATGGCGAAATATGAATACTCCAAACCCCCCCTTCGTTGATATTCATCGCCATTTTTAGGATTTCTGAATGGCCACTTTTATCAAACAAACACACATAGGCTTGGCTTGCACCTGGCGCATAAAGCGCGAAGTTAACCCCATTATTAATAACACTAGAACCTAGCGGTTCTACATTACCGGGGGCTACATCAAATTGGTTACTCATCATCAACCTTTTGTAAGTAAATAGTTGTTAAGCCACCAATGGCAATTGAAATACTGTGTTTAAAGCCATGATTTGATTCATTTATTGCCTGAACTATCTGCGATGAATCTTTAGTTACCTCAACGCCAGAGCCAAAAAACTGAGTATCGTCTGTATTTAAAACAACTTTATAACGCCCTTTACTCGGTACGCCAATAACGTAGTTTTCATATGACGCGGGGATAAAATTAGCAATAACAACCACAAAGTCTTTTGCGTTTTTAGCATAGCGAACAAAGCTTAAAATGCTCTGCTGATTATTATTGTTATCTATCCAGGTAAAACCAGCCGCGCTCGAATCTAACTCATACAATGCGGGTTGGTTTTTATAAACGGTATTGAGCGCTTTTACGGTGTGCTTTATACCGTTATGGCTTTGGTGCTCAAGTAAATGCCAATCGATAGAATGATCGTGTCCCCACTCTTTTCGCTGTGCAATTTCACCGCCCATAAACAAGAGTTTTTTACCCGGATGTGCCCACATAAATGCGTAGTAAGCGCGTAAATTAGCAAATTTCTGCCAATCATCGCCTGGCATTTTTTCAATTAACGATCCTTTACCGTGGACTACTTCATCGTGGCTTAATGGCAATATATAGTTTTCACTAAAAGCGTATACCATCGAAAAAGTCATTTCGTGATGATGATGCTGACGGTATAAAGGGTCGTGCTGCATGTAATGCAAACTATCGTTCATCCAACCCATATTCCACTTATAGCCAAAGCCTAAGCCGTTGTGCTCAACACTTTGGGTGACACCCGGCCACGCTGTTGACTCCTCAGCCACCATCATAATGCCTGGGTTGTTTTTATAGCTGCGCATATTGACTTGCTTTAGGCACTCAATTGCACCTAAGTTTTCGCGCCCGCCATAACAATTAGCAATCCACTCGCCTTCTTTTCGGCTGTAATCTAAATACAACATAGAGGCTACGGCATCTACACGCAGACCATCTAAACCAAATTGATGTAACCAATACATAGCATTTGAAATCAAAAAGCTTTTAACTTCAGGGCGGTCGTAGTTATAAATGTAGGTATTCCAATCAGGATGAAAACCTTGGCGCTTATCGGCATGCTCATATAAATGAGTGCCATCGAATCGATGTAAGCCATGCGGATCGCTGGGGAAATGCCCAGGCACCCAATCAAGTAAAATACCTAAATTAGCTTTGTGGCATTGCTCTACAAAGTATTTAAAGCTGTTGTAATCGCCAAAACGACTGGTAGGTGCAAATAAACCAACAGGCTGATACCCCCACGAACCATCAAACGGGTATTCACTTATTGGCATAAGTTGAAGGTGGGTAAAATTCATTTCAAGGGCGTAGCTAACGAGTTTGTCAGCAAGCTCTGTGTAACTTAAATAGCGGTTGTTTTCAGCGCGTTGCCATGAGCCTAAATGCACTTCATAAATACTAATTGGCGCATCAATATGATTACGCTTTTGTCGGTTTTGAAGTGCCTGAGCGCCGAGCGTTATAGGTTCTGGTTTATACTGCAGTACACTTGCAGTACCTGGTGCTTGTTGCATTTTAAATGCATAGGGGTCAGCTTTTTCGAGTACTTCTCCACTTTGGGCGGTAATTGCAAATTTGTAGCACATGTCGGCTTTAAGACCTGGTACGAATAACTCCCATACACCACTTGCAGGATGGAAACGCATAAAGTGGCGATTAGCTTGCCAAAAATTAAACTCACCAATAATAGAGACACTTGCTGCATTAGGCGCCCATACACAAAAGCGCACACCCTCTACATTTTGTTGAGTGCTAAAATGTGCACCAAAATGAGAGTAAGCATGTTCAAGGCTGCCTTCGTTAAATAAATACATTGCCTCTGCATCAAGTGTGCTTTCAAAGCTGTATTCATCATAAAAGGTAGTGCTGCTATTTGTGTACTGAGCAATGCATTGATAAGGCGCAGTGGGCAGCGCATCAACTTTGACTATAAATAAGTCACTTTGTTGGTAGCGCTGCGCCTTAATACTTTTATTATTTAATGTAACACTCACACTTATTGCACAAGGTAAGTAAAAACGAATTTCAACCTCAGCATCCGTTTTATGTGCCCCTAAAAAGCTAAATGGGTCTTTAAATCGTCCGGTATTTAATGCATGTACTTGTGCATCGTAACTATTTTCATGTACTGAGCTGTCCTGTAATGAATTAGCAAGCTCTGAGCTGTCCTGCGCTGAAGATTTTTTATTAATTGTACTGCTCATTTAACCTTTCCTTATTGAATCGATTGCAGCTAAAAGTGAGGCATTTTTGGTAAAAATTTCTTCACTGGTATGCGTTAATACACGTCGCCAATTAGGATATTCTTTGTCTGTCCCGGGGATATTAACCGGATACTTCTGCTCATCTAAATCATCTATTTGTATTGCAAATAAACGCGATTGAGAACCCGCCAAACATAATGCTAGTGCGTTATATACTTCGACTGAATTACTATGTAATAGAAGCTCGGTTGTATTGGTATGGCGATTAATAAATCGTAGTATCCTATGTTGCTCTTCTATTCGTTGTTGCTTTAATTGCTCGTATTCATTGCAAGTAATAAGCTTGTATTGTTGCTTAATATTTAAATCAGCATGCTGCCACCAACCTGTAAAAGGCGGTACATCATGATTGGCTATCATTAACAAACACTGTGTTGCTAGCTCATCAGTCGATAAAAACTCACCACTGTGTTGTTTTTCAAAATAAAATAAGCTGTTAGAAAAAATACCGCTAGATGCCAAAGCCTGCCTTACCTCTGGCGGCACAACGCCTAAATCTTCTCCAATAACAATACTCTGATTAATATGTGATTCAATTTTTAAAATGGCGAGTAAGTGCTCAAACGGGTAGTAAACATAACAGCCACCTTGTTCACTATTGCTTTCAAAGCACCACCATAGGCGCCTAATAGCCATTACGTGGTCAATTCTAAGTCCACCTACATTTTGCATGTTTGCGCGAATGAGCGAGCGATAGAATTGGTAGTGATTATTACTAAGACTTTGAGGATTTAGTGCTGGAAGCCCCCAGTTTTGGCCAGCTTCGGCCCATGGATCAGGTGGAGCGCCTACACTTGCACCTTGGCTAAACAACGACTGCTGATTTTTAAACTCGGCCCCATCACCCGCACAACCAACAGCTAAATCATTGATTAAGCCAATAGCCATACCTCGCTCTGCACAACTTTGTTGACTCAGAGCCAATTGCGTATGCGCTTGCCACTGCAGGTAATAATCAAATGTTAAGTTATCTGACTCGAGGGTATTTAACGTAGTTGAATGAGTATTACAAAAATCAGTAAACGCTTGGCGACGCTCATCACTTGCCGTTAATTCAAACTGATTATAAAGCGCTTCAAATAACGCATACTTTATACGGCTTACATTTTCATAATCTATAAATTGATCATTACTTTTTATAAGTGTAATTACATCGTCTCGTTGCATGAGGTCATGCAGAACTGTGTTATTTTGTGCGTCTTCGCTTAATACTATAGAAATATAAAGAGGGTTTAATAAAGCCCGACTACTAGGGCTATAAGGGCTTGCACGCTCTGGCATATCAGCAAATAACAAATGCAGTGGATTAAGTAATATGTAATCCATATTTTGCGAGCTGCATAATTTTGTAAGCGTTAGTAAATCGTCAAAGTCGCCAATACCTAAATGCGCTTTATTTTTTAATGTGTAAAGCTGAATAGATAACCCTGTGCGCTTTGTGTCTTCAACTTGATAGACTTGCTCAGGCACGCACCAAATTTGTGTAATAGCGTGTTGCTCACCTACCTGAACATTGGCGTCATGATAGCCAATTGGCATATTATCTATGGGTAGTGCCAGCTCAATATAGCGAACGCCATGTAAGTAATATTCACCTGTAACTGCCAAATTATAAAGGTTCTCAACCGCTATATTAATCCCAAGAGAAGGGACATTAATGTTGGCGGCTAAATACTGCTGACGTTCGTCTATACGAAGCTTTAAAGCGCATTTTTTTTGGTCAACCAAACTCACACTGGGTACTAAATCCAGCCAAAGCGATGCATCTAAATCATAAGTTAGTTGAGTTATTTCGGCTTCGTTATTTGTATCAACACCGCAACATTGCAAAGCACGTTTACGCGTGTCTTCGCTAAAAAACACCTGTTCACCTGTATACTTAGTGAATTCAAAGCCAATACCATGCAGGTAAAACAACTGCGAAAGAGCATCCATTGAATCGCCTTAATTAATGCGTTGAGTATTTACTATGCTGTTTTCTGTGCCAAATGTATTGCCAATATAACCATCAGCTTGGTGGTCGTTATCCCAAATGTCTCCATTTATTAAATAACGAAAGTGAAATTGTTGATCGATAGGTAAGCGTTGTTTAAATTTAAACACACCTTGTTTTTTATTAAGCTTCATTGGCACAGGTTGCCAATCATTAAATTCGCCTAATAAGCAAACTTCTTCTGCCTCTGGATGAGAAAATTCAAAGGTTACTTCAGCTTCATCTTTTGTTTTAAAAAAACGTTTATTCAACATAGCAGGCTCCAACTAAACCAAAAAGGGTACTTAATCTTTGCCACAGGCCATACAACTAAACAAAAAGGCGATGTGGATTCCATTCAAAATCATTAAACACGTTGTAAGTTAACCAAAACTTTATTTACGCATTATTACAGTGCAACAATTCATTTTTTCTGCACTTAAAAAGTGCGGTTAGTATATAAACAATCTTTTTTAAAAAGCTCAGTAGTACAGAGCAATATTTGAACCAACTAAGCGTACATCACATATTATTTATTTAATCGAATTTAAAGTTAAATAATCCAAAAGTATTGCCTAAATTTATAAAATTCTTTTGTTCTGTACTTTCATCAGCGATAATACACAGCATCTTAATACTCTGAAATATCATAATTTTCATGTTGAAAAAAAGCATTTTAATAACTATAGCCATCATCTTTTTAATAATAGCCACACTTGTTGGTTCTTCAATCTATACCCTTTATAGTAAAAAAGAAATCTCAGTTGATCCTAAATTAAAAGAAATCTCAGGTATTGAATTTGATAAACAAAAACGTCTATGGGCTATTAACGACGGAGGCAACGAACCCAAGCTTTACCGCCTTAACAAAGATGGTTCTATCGCCAAAGAAATTTTGGTTGAAAACGCTAAAAACATTGATTGGGAAGACATGACCCAAAACAAATTTGGGCACTTTTTTTTAGGGGATTTTGGTAATAACAAAAATGATCGTAGATGGCTCACTATTTATAAAATAGAAAACCCTATAGATATAAAAACAAACACAACCCAAGCCGAAATAATTAAGTTTACCTACCCTGAAATGGATGGCAGTCCAATAAAACCCAATGACCGCAATTTTGATTTAGAAGCATTTGTAGCACTAGGTCGTCATTTATATTTATTTACTAAAAACCGCACAGAACCTTTCGATGGTATTACTAAAGTGTATAAAGTGGGCGATCATGCAGCAAATTTTGATGCTGAGCTAATTGACTCTTTTAAAACGTGTACCACGCTTGAAAAACTATGCTGGATAACCTCTGCGGCGCTCAGCCCCGATCGTAAAAAATTAGTCTTACTTGATTCAACAAGTCTTTGGTTATTTGAAAACTTTGAAGGTGATAAGTTTTTCTCTGGTGATGTATCAAAAATAGACTTAGGGATTGTTACTCAAAAAGAAGCAGTCACCTTTTTTGATGACAATACGATTGTATTTACAGATGAAGAGTTTAAAGGCATAGGCGGTAATGCTTATTTTATAAAGCTTGATAAAGCCAAAAAAGAAGTTATAAGAAAAAAACCTATTTCAGAAAAAACACTTCCATAGCATATAGTTAGCTAAGCTGAAGCATTAAAGCTTAGCTAACTTATGTGAAAGGTAATGAGTTAATTACTCTTTGCGTTTGACGAATGAAGTGCTTTTTCTACATCAACACCTAAAATTAACACTCCAATATGACTATTATTATCATCTAAAACAGGAAAACTTAGCTGAACTTGAAAATGATGTGTTGATGCATCATATGTGACGCTATCAAAGTTAAAATCTTTTGACTGTTTAAATATTTTAGTAAACTTATTTTCATCTCCTTGCCAGTAGTCACTGGTTAGCTTACTAATAGCGATGTTTTTTCCTTGGTTATCAGTCAATATCAGCTCAGTAACAACACCTTTAAATTGTAATTGCCATTTTTTAAATACTTTAGATAACGGTAAATTAAGCATAGTTAACCCATCAGGGTGCTCAACTTGTTTACTTTCTTTTATCCATAGCCGGTCTAGTTTTTTAATTTCAGATTCACTTAAGGGAGACTCATTACTTATTTGAACTTGTTCTACTAAACTAGGTAAGTTTAGTAAGGTTTTAGCACTACTGGACAACCTATCAAGTATTTGCTTTTCTTCACTTTTTGATAGTGAAAATGGAGCCTGCGCGCAAGTATTTATATTTTCATCAAACTGCTGCATAAATTTAGGGAAGCGTTTAATAAGTGAATGCGAAGCAAATAATCCCAAAGGCACATACCTAAAAAATTCTCTTTGATACTCATCTTCATTAATGCCTAGCTTAGAGGCTGCTAATTCAAAATCGTCTAAATCAAGTAGAATTCTATCAATCCGCTTATGGTGCATAACATTTACTATTTCTTCTAATGAATTTACTTCTACCTCAGCAATAATATTCTGAGTTTTAAACCAATTAGCCTGATAACTCCCTCTTACTGCACCATAACGCATTTTATTTTTTGGTTTATTAATGCTCTCTGGATGAGTAAACCAGTACCAGCTTTCTAAAAAGATGGGGGATGATATGCGCCCATAGGCCTTCATTTCAGGCATTAAATGAGTTGTGAAATAACCATCTAAGCGGTCTAACTTTACTTCTCGACGTGCACGTAACCATGGCAAGGTTTGTAGCTGAAAAGGGGCTCCCATTTCAAATAAAATACACTCAACTTGGTTGACTGCATTATCAGGTGCAGTGGTGGGTAAGTTTGTTCCAAACTGAAGAGGCTCAGTTAAACCCAATAAAAGGGTAAAAAAATATGCAGGCATAATCCATTACTAAATATTGTACAAATTAAAATGAGTATAGTCATCCATATTAAAAAAGCATAAATTCTCCTTACAAAATTTTGTATCTTATCAATGGCTTCAATATTTAAATCTATGTTCTACTGCTATTAGCTTATAAAAAGTACACTTAAATATTTAAATTAATGCATTTATATCTAGGGTCTGTTGATCTTTGAGGATTAAAATCCGTTCAAACTAGGCGCTATTTAATCGCGGCGCGAGATTTGTAACCTAGTGGGCTCAATAACTGCTCCTGCGTTGTTCTAATGGCTTACGTCCATGTAAGAATAAGTAAAAACCGAGCAAAGAGTAAATAGCGCCTAGGAAGGACCCTTTGAGCAGCGCCTGTTTGGCATTAATGCTACGTTATCGCCCATTTATGGGGAGTAACCACACTGCATAGGCTCTGCCTTGCCTGAATACTAAACAGGCTACTGAAATTCAACCTTGAAAGATCAACAAACCCTAGCCTTTCTATTACTTACCTAAAGTATACAGAGTGTTCACTTAACGACTAAAACAAAAACTCACTGACTCTAGCGCTTAAATTTAGTTTCTAAAATAACAGAAGATGTTGTGCGCTCTACTCCATCCAGATTTCCTATATCGTCTAGTAAATGGCTAAGCTGCTCTAAATTTTGAGCCTGTACTACAGCAATTAAATCAAACTCACCACTTATGGCATAGAGCTGCGAAATTGCATCAATTTGCTTAAGCTCGATATTTGTTTTAGTTGTTAATTTTTGTCTTACTTTTATAGACACATGAGCTGATACCATTTTACTGAGGTAGTCGTCACCATAATCAACGCTATAGCCTTTAATTACACCCGTTTCTTCTAGTTTGAGCATACGGCTTTGTACCGTTGAACGAGATAAGTCAAGCATACGAGCAAGGTCAGAAATACTCGCTCTAGCATTTGTTTTTAGTACAGAAAGTAGCTTTTCATCTTGTGGAGTTATCATAATGGTTATTTTCTTCGTTATTTTGTCTTTTATTTTAATCATTTTTCACAAAATAGCACTGCAATTTTAATAGCTAACCTTCGATAATGACCTCTACAAGAAATAATAACGTGTTTGCTGAAGAATAAAGGCTATATTCTTCTTTGAGTTAGCAACTAATCTTTTATCTAAGCCCATTAAATTTAGGTGTAAAAATGCAAGTAACAAGAGACTTATTTAACGACGTAATGGTACCAAACTATAATCCATCAGCAATCATTCCAGTTCGTGGTGAAGGTTCACGCGTTTGGGATCAAAATGATAACGAGTTTATCGATTTTGCTGGTGGTATTGCCGTTAACTGTTTGGGTCACTGTCATCCTGCATTAGTTAAAGCATTAAAAGAGCAAGGCGAAAAAATTTGGCATTTATCGAATGTTATGACTAATGAGCCAGCACTTCGTTTAGCTCAAAAAATGGTTGAAGCAACATTCGCTGATAAAGTTTACTTTGCAAACTCAGGCGCAGAAGCAAACGAAGCAGCCCTTAAGCTAGCGCGTCGTTATGCACTGGATGTATATGGCGCTGAAAAAACGCAAATTATTGCATTTAATAAAGGTTTTCATGGTCGCACATTCTTTACAGTAACTGTGGGCGGGCAAGCTGCATATTCTGACGGCTTTGGTCCAAAACCTGCTGACATAGTACATTGTGATTTTAACGATATAGCGGCATTTGAAGCGCTGATCAGCGATAAAACATGTGCTGTTATGATGGAACCATTACAAGGTGAAGGCGGTATTATTTCACCAACAGATGAATTTGCTAAAAAAGTACGTGAACTTTGTACTAAACATAACGCGTTACTTATTTTTGATGAAGTACAAACAGGTGTTGGTCGCACAGGCGATTTATACGCTTATGAAGGTTTAGGGGTTGTTCCTGACATTTTAACAACGGCAAAAGCATTGGGTGGTGGTTTTCCAATTGGCGCTATGATCACTCGTACACCAATTGCTGAGCATTTAAAAATTGGTACTCATGGTTCTACTTATGGCGGAAACGCACTTGCTTGTGCGGTAGCCGAAGCGGCATTTGATACAGTAAATACACCTGACGTACTAAACGGTGTTAAAGAGCGGGAGCAATTATTCCGTGACGGATTAAACGCAATCAACGAAAAATACAACGTATTTAGCGAAGTACGTGGTAAAGGCTTATTAATTGGCGCAGTACTAAATGACAAATTTGAAGGACGTGCACGCGACTTTTTAGTAGCCAGTGCTAATAATGGTTTAATGAACCTTGTAGCGGGCATGAATGTAATTCGCTTTACACCGTCTTTAGTTATCCCGTTTGAAGATATTAAAGAAGGCTTAGCGCGCTTTGAAAAAGCCGTTAGCGATGTAGTAAACGGTTAATATAGTTTAAATTAGCACGCCTACTGGCGTGCTATTGGAGCAAGCAATAAATGCAAGTATTACGTCCTATTACTGCCAATGATTTTGACGCGCTTAAACAAATAGCGATTGAGTCCGGTTATGGGTTCACCTCTTTACCTGTGGACGATGCACAGCTTAAAGAAAAAATTGAACGTGCTGAAAAAAGCTTTGCCAAAAACATTAACCAGCCACTTGATGAAAGCTATTTATTTGTTTTAGAGGACAGTGAAACAGGTGACGTTATTGGCACAACCGCTATAGAAGCCGCAGTAGGTTTATCGGTGCCTTTATATCATTATCATTTAGGTAAAACAGTACACCACTCGCCTACTTTAAATGTATATAACACCGTTGATATTTTAAGCATGTGTAACGACTACACAGGTTGCTCTGAAATATGCACATTATTTTTGCGCGAAAATAGCCGTAAAGGTTTAACGGGTCGATTTTTATCGCGTTCACGCTTTTTGTTTATGGCTCAGCATAGCGAGCGTTTTGCCGATACTGTTATCGCAGAAATGCGCGGTGTTAGCGACGAAGACGGCCATTCTCCTTTTTGGCAATGGCTGCAAGAGCACTTTTTTAGTATTGAATTTCCAGAAGCTGATCACTTAGTTGGCTTAGGCGATAAGGTATTTATTAGCGAGTTAATGCCTAAATACCCTATTTATGTGAACTTGCTTAGCAAGAAAGCCCAAGCAGTTATTGGGCATGTGCATGAAAAAACAAAACCTGCGCTAAAATTATTAGAAAAAGAAGGTTTTGAGCACAGAGGCTACGTTGACTTATTTGACGCAGGCCCAACGGTTGAAGCAAAGCTTGGTAATATTCGCAGCATTCGCGACTCTCAAGTTTGCCCTATTACTATTGGTGAGCTTGATCACATATCACAAAATAGCTCTGATACGCTGGCTGTATGTAATCAAGGCGTAAGTGGCTTTAGAGCAACATTTACCAAAGACGCACATTACAATCATGCAAAACATACTCTCGTCATTAGCCAAGATGTGGCTAAAGCACTTAATTTAAGTCAAGGAGATGCAGCGCGATTTTTCCGCCTGTAAATTATTTATGAATACACACCTAATTAATAACCAGTGGCATGTGGGCCTTGGTCCAGCATTTGAGTCAATCAATCCAAGTAATGGCGATGTGGTATGGCAAGGTAATGGCGCAAACGCCCAGCAAGTAAACTCAGCTATAAAAGCAGCCAGAGCAGCACAGGTACAATGGGCAGATAAGCCGCTTGAAGAGCGTATAGCCATTCTTGAAAACTTCGCAGCTCAATTAAAAGAACACAGTGAAGAATTTGCGACCATAATTGCACGCGAAACAGGTAAGCCATTATGGGAAACCCGTACCGAAGTGGGCGCAATGACAGGCAAAGTAGCTATATCTGTAAAAGCGTACCATGAGCGTACCGGTACAACCGAAAACCCAATGCCCGGTGCTAAAGCGTTTATTAGACACAAACCGCATGGCGTTGTGGCTATTTTTGGCCCGTATAACTTTCCGGGGCATTTACCAAACGGGCATATTGTTCCTGCAATTTTAGCAGGCAACACCGTAGTATTTAAGCCATCAGAACTAACACCGCACGTTGCAGAATTCACCCTCTCACTTTGGTTAAAAGCGGGCTTACCAGCGGGTGTTATTAACCTTGTCCAAGGTGAAATTGAAACAGGCAAAGCGCTTGCTTCTCATAAAGATATAGATGGATTGTTTTTTACCGGTAGCTCAAACACAGGTCACTTACTACATAAGCAATTTGCAGGGCACCCTGGCAAAATTTTAGCACTTGAAATGGGCGGTAATAATCCTCTTATTGTAAAAGACGTGAGTGATGTAAGCGCTGCTGTGCACGATATTATTCAATCAGGCTTTATTACCTCAGGTCAGCGCTGTACGTGTGCACGCCGCTTATTTATTGAAAAATCGCTCAATGGCGATGCTATTTTAGAAAAGCTAATAAGCGCGACTAAAAACATAGTTGTAGACGACAGTTTTGCTACAGAGCAGCCTTTTATGGGTGCAATGATAAGCGAAAAAGCAGCACTGGGTATGGTCGCTGCGCAAAGTGAATTAGTGTCAAAAGGCGCGCAAATCCTTGTTGAACTTAAGCAATTAAAATCAGGCACCGGTTTTGTAAGCCCAGGTATTATTGATGTAACAAACATTACCGACATGCCAGATGAAGAGCATTTTGGACCGCTTATTAAAGTGTATCGTTACAACGACTTTGACAGCGCAATTATTGAAGCTAACAACACAAGCTTTGGCTTATCTGCAGGTTTACTTAGCGACAGTGAAGATGATTACACTCACTTCTTAAAGCGCATTCGTGCAGGTATTGTTAACTGGAACCGCCCTATTACGGGTGCCTCTAGCGCGGCTCCATTTGGCGGCATAGGCGCCAGTGGTAATCACAGAGCAAGTGCCTATTATGCCGCCGATTATTGTGCATACCCTGTGGCATCTGTTGAGTCAGACAAAGTGAGCTTACCGCAAACCCTAGCGCCAGGCTTGGTAATTGAATAAGCAATAAAACCAAAATTTTAGATTTAAGGATTTAACATGCATACTGATGTAAACACATTATTTGAGAGCCTTTGGAAAAACTACTTAAACGTAACACCATCGGCAGACAAAATTCATGACCTTTTAGGGTCAACGCAAAAAGATGACATTATTAACGATCATATTGCGCTGCGTACGTTTAATATTGAAAAAGTGGGTCTTGAAAAGCTCGCTGCTCACTTTTTAGCTATTGGTTACAAAGAATGTGGTGAGTACCATTTTGAAGCTAAAAAACTCTATGCAAAGCACTACGAGCATAGCGATCCTAATCAGCCAAAAGTGTTTATTTCTGAGCTATTAGTTGAAAAATGCTCGCCTGAGTTACAAGCCATCGTAACCGACATGGTTGACAAAATTGATGAAAGCGCAGTAACAGCTGATAACTTTTTGTATTCAGGCACGCATTGGCAAGTAAGCACCGATACTTATAAGCAGCTGCTAGCTGAAAGCGAGTATGCAGCGTGGATGTCGGCGTGGGGTTACCGCGCCAATCACTTTACAGTAAATATTAATACGCTTGCTAAGTTTGATAACATTCATGATGTTAACCAAGCCCTAAAAGACGCCGGCTTTTCGCTTAATACGTCAGGCGGTGAAGTTAAAGGCTCACCAGAGGTGTTACTAGAGCAATCGTCAACACTTGCTGATGAATACTCTGTTACCTTTAGTGACGGTGATATGAGCATCCCTAGCTGTTTTTATGAGTTTGCTATTCGTTACCCTAAAGCCGACGGTGAGCTTTATACTGGTTTTGTTGCAGCCTCAGCTGACAAAATATTTGAAAGCACCAATGCTCGATAGCAAAACCTAAAGTACTTTATTTAAAAAGCCCGTTATGGGCTTTTTTTATGTCGGTAAGTTATGTTGATTAATTATAAAAATAACGGTTTATAATCGTTTTCTAACTTTTCAAACGATAAATCGCCAATAAAGCGGCCAAAGCTCAACCAAGTTGCCAAACCGCGTAAGTCTTTAAAGTGTGGTGGCACAAATTGCGGGCTCTCAATTACACCTAAATCATGAAGCTGCGATATTAATCTAAAATCATCTATCGATATTTTACCTACCAGTAATAAAGGGAGTCTATCGATTCGACCAAGCTGTATCGCCACGCGTATTAAGTTATAAACCAGTACAAAGCCTTTAATGTAGGCAATATCTTTTGTAAAAGGCAGGCCTGTTGGCGTACTGCCTCTAAATACACGCTGCGCGAGTGTGTAGCTGTCATCTTTTGATAAACCTTGCGCTACATAGTCACGGTAAATATCTACAAATTCAGCGCCATCTATTACCTTTGTAACCGCTTGAATACGGTTAACTAATTTAGATAAACGCCTTGGTGTCGATTTTAAAGTAATAATTTCGGTTAATACTGCTAAGCCTTCTTGGGTAATAGTTGAGCTAGGCGTGCCTTTACTCAAACATGTTAAATACGGCTGTGCTAAACCATTTTGAGTGGTACCTACGTGTATCCACCCTTCGTGAACTTCTAAAATATCAAGTTCACGCTGAGAAAACTTAACATCTTGATTAAGCTTTATATTATTAGCACCTGCGGCTGCATCACTAACAATACCATCGCTAAGCATTACCTCTACGTTTATCCCTGTCATACTGGCATTTACTTGCTCAGACAAAATACGCACAGCATCAACAGCATCAATATTTTTAGGGTCGTCAGGCAGTATGTCGGCTATAAGTAAATTTTGCAGCGGTTTATCTAGCATATTAGCTAGCTCAGAAAGTGAGGGCTCACCAGCATGGAATAAGTCTTTAGGGTGACCAAATAACTCCACCGATAAGTCATGAAACTCTGGCGTTCCACGATACTCAAGCATACTTAATACCGTTTTATACTCGGTGCACATTTTTCCCATATATTGAGCAATCGGATTTAACTGCCCCAATTGGTTAATAATGTTACGGTGCAAAGTAGAAAATGCTTGGCGTAACTCGCTAGGTACAAAACCAAGGTCGCGCTGTTGATAATATGCACGATCGATGAGTGGGTTTTTTTGACATTTCTGTCTAAAAAACTCCTCTTTAGTTTGTTTATCCCAATTAATAGCATCGAGTATCCTAATTGGAGTTTGCAATGCAATTAATTGATCCGATAACTCACGAGTTTTTAGTAGTAACGCCTTGTCTATCATGCTCTAAGCTCAACAATAAATGAGTTTTGAGCATAATTTAAAAAAGCGAAATTACAAAGTAATATCACACTTTTTTAGCTATTGTTTTTAAGATGATCGACCCTCATATCTGTATCGTATGAGTTACTAAAGGAAGGGCATAAAACATGAAAAACGAAATCGATAACAAACAGATTTTGGCTGTGTATGAACGTATCATCCAAAAAGGTGAAATGACTAATGAAGGTAAATATTATCAGGGTGTTACAGCTTATTCAGACGTAGATGGCTATACGATATATTTACAAGGTAGCGGCGTTGAACTGCGCTTTGGTTTTCATAATACTTACCACCTTGACTACGAACATGAAAAGCATAAAGACGACTTTTTGAAAAAATTATATAACATTGCAAACGAGAGCTAATGCAACCACGAAAACGCAGACACCGCCCTACCAGTAAGCTCAATACTACTTTTATAAACCAAGTAGTAGAAGAGCTTAGAGCTGATCCAAGCAAAGTCTCAATTATTCAAGAAAATTTAGAACAGTACCGTGCTCAAACTCATCTAAAGCGTGGTTTTTTACTGGCTATAGAGCGCTTTGATTGGGTTTTTGAAGCAAGCAAAGATATAGACTTTATTTGCCAGCAAATTTTAGCTGATGACTATATTGGCAATAGACTAAGACGTTACCCCCTACTTTTTAAAGGCGTTATTAATAATACCTGACCTTTCAAAACCAAGCCCTTTAAAACGATAAAACCACAAAGTTTACTCTCTATATAAATTTATTAGAGCACTAAGCAATTGCAGGTTTAGCCCGCTTTTGTATTAATTTAATACTATTAGTACTCTAACTATTACTGCACTAATGATTATTGATCATTTTATTCATTTATTGCTGTAAACAAATCATTACTATTATTTAATTTCAAAATAAAATTCACAAGCCTTTGTTTTAAATAAAATAAAACAAAGTAAAACCTTATCTTCTTTATCGCATTAGTTGCGCTTTTATTAATGATTAATCTACATTTTGGCATCTAGATATTTACTTCAGCCTTGAATTGTTAGAGCTATTACCTTAAGCTTATGTTTATTGAACGTTCAATTAATAAAAATTATGCCTAAAGTCGGAATGGAACCTGTCAGACGTCAGCAGCTAATTGACGCGACTATAGAGTCAGTTGCAACTAATGGACTACAAGGCACAACTATAAACAGCATTAGTAAAAATGCCGGTTTATCGTCAGGCATTATTAGTCATTATTTTGGTGGTAAGCAGGGGTTAATTGAAGCCACTGTTAGATACTTACTAACAAGCTTAAAACAAGGCTTAATAAGTAAAGTAAATAACCAAACGAATGCCATTGAACGTTTAATGATTATTATCGAAGCCAACTTTGCGCTTGTACAACAGCGTAATGATACAACCCGAACGTGGTTAAGTTTTTGGGCGCAATCGATGCATGATGAAGAATTACACAGACTACAAAACGTAAACAGTAAACGCTTGCAAAGTAATTTAGCATTTTCTTTTAAGCAATTAATGCCTATTGAGCAAGCAAAGCAAGCTGCAGAACTTAGCGCCGCAATGATCGATGGCCTATGGTTAAGAGCAGTGCTGAGTAAATCAGACAATAATCAGTTTAAACACAGTGAAAAGTTAGCAAAAAGCTATGTACTTTCACTTATCAAGCAATATGGAGCCTAGCGTGACTACACCTGTCTATCAAAATTTTATTAACGGCCATTTTCTTGCAAACCAGAACGGCAAAACATTTGATGTAACAAACCCAGCAACGGGCGAGGTTATTTACGCAGTAGAAATTGCCGACGAATTTATTCAAAACGCAGCCATTGCCAGTGCAAAGCAAGGTTTTGCTCAGTGGTCAGCAATGACACCCATTGAACGTAGCCGCATTTTATTAAAAGCAGTGGCTATTTTACGCGAGCGCAACGATGAGCTGGCACTTGTAGAAGTACTTGACACCGGTAAACCAATGCAAGAAGCAAATTGTGTTGATATTGAAACCGGCGCTGATGTAATTGAATACTTTGCAGGCCTTGCGCCAGCACAAGTAGGCCAACAACAAATGGTTGGTGATGACTTTTACTACACACGTAAAGAGCCATTAGGTATTTGTGCGGGTATTGGTGCATGGAACTACCCACTACAAATTGCGTGTTGGAAGTCGGGCCCTGCCCTTGCAGCTGGTAATGCATTTATATTCAAACCATCTGAAGAAACACCACTTGGCGCACTTAAACTTGCAGAAGTCTTTGTTGAAGCTGGCGTACCTGCAGGTGTGTTTAATGTTGTTCAAGGCGCGGGCGATGTAGGCCAGTGGCTAACGCAGCATAGCGATATTGATAAAGTATCATTTACGGGTGAAGTAGGCACAGGTAAAAAAGTAGTAGCAAGTGCTGCCGGTACTTTAAAAGATGTCACGATGGAACTTGGTGGTAAATCTCCACTATTAGTATTTGATGATGCCAACATTGAGCAAGCGGTTAGCGCTGCTATGTTAGGTAACTTTTATACGCAAGGCGAAATTTGTACTAACTGTACACGTATTTACGTTCATAGAAATGTATATCAGCAGTTTATTGATGAGCTTAAAGCGCGCACTGAGAAAAACATTATTGCTGGCGACCCACAAGATTTAAATACTAACTTTGGCGCACTTATTTCTAAAAAGCACCAAGAACTAGTAATGAGCTACGTTAATAAAGGCATCGAAGAAGGTGCAACGCTATTAACCGGTGGTACAACGCTTTCACCTAAATCTGCACCTAATGGCTATTTTGTAGCACCGACTGTGTTTATTGATTGTAATGACGATATGACTATCGTTAAAGAAGAAATATTTGGCCCTGTAATGAGCGTGCTTGTTTTTGACGACGAAGACGATGTTATTGCACGCGCTAACGGGACTCACCTAGGCTTAGCTGCAGGCGTATTTACTAGCGATATTAAACGTGCGCACCGCGTGATTCATAAGTTACAAGCCGGTATTTGTTGGATTAATGCATACGGTAACTCACCTGCTGAAATGCCGGTTGGCGGTTATAAGCAATCGGGTATTGGCCGTGAAAATGGTATACAAACTCTTGATCAATACACGCAAACTAAGTCTATTTATGTTGGTATGGCCGACATAGAAAGCCCATTTTAAGGCGCCCTACTATGAGTAATCATTACGACTATATTATTGTTGGCGCGGGTTCGGCGGGTTGTGTTTTAGCAAACCGTTTATCTGAAGATTCAAGCAACCGCGTGTTACTACTTGAAACTGGCGGTAGCGATAAAAGTATTTTTATAAAAATGCCAACCGCGTTATCTATTCCTATGAATAGTGACAAATACGCATGGCAGTTTCATACGCAACCTGAGCCTCATTTAGATAACCGTGAAATGCATTGTCCTCGAGGCAAAGTATTAGGCGGCTCGTCATCTATTAATGGCATGGTATACGTACGTGGCCACGCAAAAGATTTTGACGAATGGCAGCAACACGGTGCAAACGGCTGGGATTACCAATCGTGTTTACCGTATTTTCAAAAAGCAGAAAGCTTTTACCTTGGTGAAAATACTTACCGTGGTGGCAAAGGCCCGCTTGGCGTTAATAACGGCAACGAAATGAAAAACCCGCTTTACCGTACCTTTATCAAAGCAGGTGTACAAGCCGGTTATGCTTCTACAGATGATTATAATGCGTCGCAGCAAGAAGGTTTTGGCCCAATGCACATGACCGTAAAAGACGGCGTGCGCAGCTCTGCTTCTCGTGAGTATTTAGACCCTGTTAAATCGCGTAGTAATTTAACAATTATTACCGGTGCACTAGCACAACGCGTGATTTTAGATGGCAAAAAAGCCACTGGCATTGAATACAAAGTAAATGGCGACGTTAAAACTGCACATGCTGCAAAAGACGTTGTACTAAGTGCAGGGCCAATTGGCTCTCCACATATTTTACAACTCTCTGGTATTGGTGATACTCAAGCGCTTGAAAAAGCAGGCGTTGAAGTACAGCATCATCTACCAGGTGTTGGTCAAAACTTACAAGATCATCTTGAGTTTTACTTTCAATACAAGTGTAAGCAACCTATCACGCTTAACGGCAAGCTAGGCATTGTTTCAAAAGGGTTGATTGGTGCGCGCTGGTTATTAACGCGTTCGGGCTTAGGGGCAACGAATCATTTTGAATCGTGTGCGTTTATTCGCTCAAAACCAGGTGTTGAATGGCCAGATATTCAGTATCACTTTTTACCAGCGGCTATGCGTTACGATGGTAGAAGTGCATTTTCAGGTCATGGTTTTCAGGTACATGTTGGTCATAACAAACCAAAAAGTCGCGGTAGTGTGACTATTGCTTCTGCTAATCCTGAGCAACCACCAACCATTTTATTTAATTACCTTGAACACCAAGACGATATTGAAGGCTTTAGAGCGTGCGTTCGCTTAACACGCGACATAATCGAGCAAAGTGCCTTTGATGAATACCGCGATGAAGAAATTCAACCCGGTAAACATATTCAAACAGATGAAGAAATAGATGCCTTTGTACGCCAAGCCGTAGAAAGTGCCTACCACCCTTCTTGCTCATGCAAAATGGGTGAAGATGATATGGCCGTTGTTAACTCAAATACGCAAGTACATGGTATTGAAGGACTACGTGTTGTTGACTCATCTATATTCCCAACTGTTCCTAACGGAAACTTGAATGCGCCTACTATTATGGTTGCCGAAAAAGCAGCTGACATAATTTTAGGTAAAGACCCATTACAGAAATCGGATGTGAATGTTGCCATAACAACAAACTGGCAAGACACACAACGTAGTTCGGAGATCTAACTTTAGCCACATGCTTAGGTTTAGTCTCGTCGGGCTAAACCAATGCGTGCCTTGCAGTGGCACACGATGTAAATAGGTTACGTTGTGTTAATGCGAGAATAAAACAATAAAATACGGAGTGCTTATGAATTATTTTTATTCATTACTGGAGGGTAACAATGACTATTTGGCTTAATGCAGGGATCATTTTTACCTTACTTGCCATTATCACTATTTTAATTAAATGGGGTAATGTTCGCGTAGTAGGTGTAACACCAGTTCGAACCTTTACGTTTATAGCAATACTATTTACTTCTGGCCTAGATGTTGGCCTTATCATGTTTCCTTTAACTGAGTTTGCAGGTTATGCAGACATAAAAGCAAGCCCAGAATACGCGTTTGCAAATCCACTAGCTATTGAGTTTGGCTATTGGGGATTTTTGATCTGGGGATTTTACTTTCTTACGTGCTTTTATTTCTGTGTAATAGAACCTAAAGTGAAATTTTTCGAAATTCCTTGGGTTAAATTTATCAATAATGTTGTAATTATTGGTACATGTGCATTTACCGCTTATTTACTGCTTACAAACCTACCGTGGTATTTACCCGAATTAGGTGATGGAACAAGCATAGTTTCTGAGTTTTATTTAATTGTGTTTGCGGCTATCTGTTTTGCGGTTTACTCAAGTACTGATATTAAATATGTGCGTATTTTAAGTATTTCTACTACGTGGTTATTTTTAGCTTTAATCGCCTTTATGTGGGCTGGCGCATTTGTAATTGGTGATAGTCAAATGTCAGCATTTACGAATAACTTAGGCTCTATTGGTACTTACTTTGCCAACATTAATGAATTTGTTTTACCGCTTAATGATTACCATGAGTTTTACTTATTCTGGTGGTTTGCGTGGAGCATAATGATTGGTCAATTTACATCACGCTTTGTTGGTGGACTTAAAACATACCAAGTATTGGGTGCGATGTTGATTTTCCCTTCTATTCCGATTGCGATTTGGTTTAGCGTACTTTATCACTACCATGAGGCGGGCATCCCTACTCAAGGTATTAAAAACTTTGCCATGGTATTTGTAGGTATCATATTTGTAATTAACTCTCTCGATTCGTTAGTGCGTTTATATACAGATAACCTAAACTTTACCGTAAAGCGTTTTGGCAAAATGAAATACATAATCGGAAATGTTGTTGCCCTATCACTACTTACACTATTGTTTAAATTAGAATTTTTACAAATTCAATGGGTAGGCGCATTAGTTATTGGCTTGTTCTTTATCTGTGCTGGCTTCATTTGTTACAGTAAATTTAAAACAGTAACGAATATAGATAGCTCACCAAAAGCAAACGCAATTGATTACACAAAAATAGACACAGTACACTAGGGATTAATAATGAATAACAAACTAAAACAACTTGTAGTAGCACTACCATTTGCACTTTTATCAACGACTGCAGCAGCTGATTGGTCAACAACAATCACGGCAGCGTCTGACTACACTTTTAATGGTGTGAGCCAAACTGATAGCGACCCTGCAATTCAAGGTAGCTTGGACTACGCCTTTGATAGTGGTGTTTACGCAGGTGTATGGGCTTCAAATGTAGATTTTGGTGACGACACTGATTTTGAGCTTGATGCCTATGTAGGTAAGTATGTACAACTTGATGAGCAATTTAGCGTTGACTACGGTATTGCGTATTACACTTATCAAGGTAATAACAGCGATGGCAACTACGCTGAGGCTTACACTAAATTTGGTTTCGCAAGTGAGTACGGCCAAACTGAGCTTAATTTTTGGTACAGCTGGGATTACTTTGGTCAAGGTGGAGGCCATGTAATCTCAATGATTGCACACACCTATGAGCTGGCTCCAAATCATGCACTACGTGCAAGCTTTGATATTTCAAACTCGCTTGATGGACAAAAATGGGCGTGGGACGTAAACGAGAAAAAATCATACAACCATTACCGTTTAGCATATCAAACTAGTTATGAAGGGTTTGGTATTGAAGTGGCCGCTGAAAACACAAGCTTAGATTACGATTATGCTGATGAGCGTATCGTACTTGCTGTTTCACGCACATTTGATCTTTAATACAATAATTACTGATTAAACAAAAAATGCCACTCTACTTAGAGTGGCATTTTTATTTGTAAACTAACTAACTAACTAACTAACTAACTAACTAACTAACTAACAATATCCCAAGCACTTGTACCCGATGCTGAAAGGTTACTGGTGTTATTGCGTAATACTTTATTACCTACATTAGCTGATGACTCAGGTCGGCTTACTAAATAACCCTGAACAGAACTCACACCCATTTTTTTAACAAGTTCAAACTGCCCTATTTCTTCAACGCCTTCAGCTACAATTTTAAGACCTAGCTTTTTCCCAAGATCACTAATTGTATTTAATATATCGTTATATTTTTGGCTTTTATTGGCTTGGGCTATAAACGAGCGATCAATTTTAATAACATCTATTGGTAAATCAGCTAATGTGCTTAGGGAGCTAAAACCTGTACCAAAGTCATCAATAGCAATGGTGATGCCCTCTTCTCTTAGCCTGCTTAGCTCTTTAATTATTTTAGGACTGGCTTTAATAAACGTTGATTCTGTAATTTCAAGCATTAAAGACGTAGCCGGTAAACCGGTTTTTTTAAGCTTCTTCATTATCCAATCATAAATATCACGATGCTTTAATTGAATGCCTGAAACATTTACTGATATTTTGACTTTTCGCATACCTGCATTATGCCAAGCAGCCATTTGTCGACACGATTCAAGCATAATCCAATCGCCAAGTTCTAATATTAAATTAGACTCTTCAGCTATTGGAATAAATTCTGAAGGTGGGATCATACCCTCTACAGGGTGATCCCATCGGGCAAGCGCTTCGAAGTAATCAATCATGCAATCTTCAACATGCACAATCGGTTGAAAAGATAAGTAAAAATCTTTACAAGCGACCGCCAAACGAAGCTCTTCAAGTAAGTAATGGTAACGGCGCATTTTATTACCCATTTCTGGCGAGTAAACTTTAAATATTCCCTTACCATCGCTTTTAGCTCTATACATAGCCACGTCTGCTAATTGCAAAAGAGCTTGCGGCGTTGACGCACTTTCTGGATAAGCAGCTATACCAATACTGGCACTAATTTTTACTATTTTATTACCTAATACGAAGTCTTTTTCAAGCTCACTTAGCACGTGCTTTGCAATTTCAACAACTCTATCGCTATCATCAAGCAGTTCTATAAAAATGGAGAATTCATCGCCTCCTAAACGGGATAAATTTTGCTCTAACTGGTTAGCACCATTTATATTACTTAATTTATGATGGCGTAAAACGTTTGCGAGTCTACTAGCAACTTGAACTAATATTTCATCACCAAAACTGTGACCAAACGAGTCGTTTACTTGTTTAAAACCATCAAGGTCTATAAACAGGAGCGCACACTTGAGATCTTCTTGATTAGCATGATTAATTTGTCTGTCGATATGTTCAATATATGCATGACGGTCAATTAATAACGTCAGTTTATCTTGGCATATACTGGTTTGAGTTTGTTTTACATAATTAGCCACATGCGTATTTAAACTATTTATTGATTGGCTTAAGCTGCTTACACCCAAAGGGTTCTCTGCCGGTTTTACTTGCAAATTAAATGCAGTGAGTAAGCTATTGGCTTGAAGATTAAGCTCCGCTATTTGATTTTTATAATGACGCTTTCTACGCTCTCTGCGTAAGTACAGGCCAGAACCAAATATTAAGATACATAAAAGTAAAAAATTAATAGGTGATGCAAGTGTCATTATAATTAACTTACTTGAATCAGCAGCTACAAACTGGGTGTCAGTGGTTTTAATAAGCAAAAAGTCGGCAGTGGGCTGCTCAATTATATAGTGGCCATTTAAGATCGGATTATACCAAGGAGCCATATCAAGAGTGGTATTCGTTATTTCGAAATTTCGTATATCAATACTGGTACTAAATAAATTTATACGATTAATCTGATTCGTTAACTCTATGTTTATGCAAAAACAAAATAGAATTATGATTAGGAAAATAAAACCGAGCGGCTTAAGTTTACTCATAAAAAAAATCCATCTACTTTGCTTCTCCTATCAAACCTATTACCAAAAACGGATTATATCGCTTGCATTTAGTACTACGCAAGCATTGATATAATCCTAAGCCATTAGAATAACAAAAAATTGTAACAATAACGGATTAACTAATTATATTTGATATATAGTATAGGTGGGATTAACAAAAATAAACAAAAAGGTTCTAATTGTTTAAAATTTAATACATACCGTCAATAAGCTCTATAATTTTTTCTTCAGCGTCTATAAACTTATCCAATCCACCACCGGTGCGATAAGATGCTTGTGCTATTTTTTCATTCGTTTCAACGTCTTTAATCCAAATATTTGCGTATGCCATATAGAGCGCTATATCCCAACGCCAATTTGCTACGTAGTAAGCCACTGCATTACATCCTGTCGTATCCGCACCTGGTAATTCGGTCTGGTAGTCTTGGTGTTTCAATACATAATTGGCTGGAATTACCCGAGTTTCAACATCATGCTTTGCAAAACCTTTTTTCATCGCATCTATAACACCTTCTTTAACAGCTTTATGCTCAGCAATACATACTGTTTTAGGTTTATTTGTTTCAAAGCGAGTAATATCCTGCTTTGCTGCACAACCGGCTAATATAACGAGCATTTCTGCTGCACTGTAATTTTTAGCGATTACAGCTGCCATGCATAGCTAACTTTTGTAAAAAATGTACGCTGATCTCGCTCAATATTTTTAAGAGAATCGTCTTGGTAACCTCTATCTGAGTAACCCAAATAAAACAGTGTTTGCGCATTAATTTTATATGAGTAAACAAGCTGGCTGCCATAGTCTTTATTGATTTGACTAACTTGGTAAAAGTAGGCGTTTTCGTCTCTATCAATGTCTTCAAATTGTAAAATTAATTTAAGAATTGAACGCATGCTAAATTTATAATGAAGTCTAAAGTCGACCAAGTTAGCAGTAAATACGCGATCCCCTTGCGGGTTATCTAATTGACTGTAGTTATGTTTTACATCGAGCTGCCAATGGTCGTTAATGTCCCAAACCACTTGGGTTTGAGTGTCAAACGCATCGCCTAATTGCTCATTTGCATAATCAATGCGGCTAGCGTATTCAATATATAACGAAAGCTTTAAATCTTTAGTGGGTTTAAAGCCCGTATAAATAAAACCAATATTTTGATTATAAAAATTGTCGTTATAGTTTTCATAACGGTGCACTAAACCAATTTCAAAAATAGATTGTTTTTGGCCTTTAAAGCTTAAAAAGCTTTCGTATTCTTCTTCAAGTAAGTCGCCGTTTTGCGCCCACGTTTTATCCCAGTCAGCTTCGTATGACCATGAGGTAAGTAAATCAGATTCATCTCTGTACCATGTTTGTCCGCCACCAAAGCCTACTTTTTCATAATCAACTTTAGCTTGATAACCTAAATCGGTGCGGTAGTCCTGCCCAATATTTTCATAAGATGCAAATAATTTGTAATCACGTTTATCGCGGGTAAGTTCCAGGGCATATGCTTCATCTGACTGAGTTTCAGATAAGTTATAATTTTGAATTAAAAATTCAGAGTTACGTGTATCAGCAGATGATACTTGATACAAAAGAGTATCCGATTGATTAAACCAGTAGCTTCCATCCACTGATAATACAGTGTTGTGATAGTCATCACTTTCTCTGTGCGTGCTTGAAATACCAATAGTACCTTGCTGACCTAAGTCATATTGATAACGCCCTGCGGCTGCATTCGTTTTTTCGTTTAAGCTTGCAAAGCCAGAGCCCTGATTCGTTGGCAGTAAAATATTACTATTGTCGTCATCAGCGAGCATTAACGCATAACTATGATCACCCGTTTTACCCGTTAATTTTGCACCTAAAGTAGGCTCTGCAATTGTACGTGTGTATAAAAGCTCAAATAAGCTACTTTTAAAGTAAGAAGCACCATCTAAAAAGAAAGGACGTTTTTCAGCGTAATAAATTGAAAAGGTTGTATTTACATCAAGCTCTAAAGAGTCAGTTTCTACTTGCGAAAAATCAGGATTAATTGTCGCGTTTAAAACAGCATCTTTTGTTAAACCCCAGCGTAAATCTAAGCCCACTTCAGTATCTATATCACCCTTATCCCAATCGCCTGGCAACGCAGATTTATTATCGTTACGAAGTGTGGTTAATGTAGGTGTTAATTGGATATTTTTACTCGATTCAATGTCACTAAAACCCACTAACTTATCAAACTGGCAAAGGCTGCATTTCACATTTCTATCAAACCCCATATTTGATAGCTGATATAGCACATCTCGTTGGTAGTTTCTCATTACAGAAAAACCCCACGTTAGCTCATTTTTATTTTCAGGAAAACGCAGTGCTTTAAAAGGAATACGCATTTCAACAATGTAACCTTTGTCGTTAATTTGTCCTGCGCTATCCCAAATAGCATTCCATGAGGTATCAGAACTCCATCCATCGGTGTCGGTCATTCGTATATCGCCTTGTGCACCAAGGGGATTTACATGAAATTCATAACCACTGCGTTCATCATTAAATGTATCAATAACAAGAATGACTACGTCGTCTTCCCATAGCGTATCGCGATCACGAAGTGATGCACGAATTTGTTCAGGGTTTGGATCCTCTGCAATGAAGGCAACATATAAGTTTGTGCCATCTTCGTAAATAAAGGCATCAGTTTTTACAGGAGGTGTGCCTTTTTCGTTAGGCTCATCTTGGTAGAGTAGAGGTATACGTGTCGCATTTTGCCAGTGCGCTTCATCCATAACACCATCAATAGTGATATTTGAATCAATACGAGATAAGGATACTTGCTGTTTACCAGCCGCTACATCAAGGCTTGAGAGTAATAAAACGCAACTTAAAAATAGGAAGGTAAACTTTTTTATTATAATTATAAAGTACTGCATAAACATCCATTTAGACTGTAATTACTCATAGGGAGTAACTTAAGCTGGGGATTGTAATTTATCCAGGTACATTTGTTAATACTTTGAAATAAAAAATTAACTATTTAATGATAAAGGAGTAACTAATTGTTACGTATTATGTTTCGAGTAGTTTAAGTTTATCGTCTATACCATTCCATACATCAGCGTCCTCTGGTGCAGGTTTAACCTCTGTAATGCGCGGCCAGACCAGTGCAAGTTCAGCATTCAATTCAGTAAACTCTTTTTGAGATTCTGGTAATTCATCTTCTTGATATATAGCATCAGCTGAACACTCAGGGACACATAAACCACAATCGATACAATCAATCGGGCTAATTGCTAAAAAATTAGGGCCTTCAAAAAATGCATCTGCCGGGCACACTGATACGCAATCGGTGTACTTACATTTTATACAATTTTCGGTGACTACAAACGCCATACTATTTTAATACCTAAGATTTTAAACAACAGTTGTGGATCATACCCATCCACTCCAAAAATACAATAAATAAGTGCCATATCACCCTATTTTAACGTAAAATACGCGCCTTATGTTTGCACACCCGTTGTGCCCTGCATCCCCTTATTGTGAGCGGTAATAATACCCCGCTATGACACCTAAAAGAGATATAAATGATACGTTTAACCGAAATAAAGCTGCCACTTGATCATGACGAAGATGCAATTGGTCAAGCAATTGTAAATAAACTAAAAATCCAACCAGAACAATTGCACAGTTTTAATGTGTTTAAGCGTGGTTATGATGCACGTAAAAAATCAGCTATTTTACTGATTTATACACTCGATATAGAAGTTGATAACGAAGCCGAGCTACTCGCGGCATTTGAAAAAGACCAACATGTAAAAGTAGCGCCAGACACAAACTATAAATTTGTAGCCCACGCCAGCGAAAATATAACAGAGCGCCCTGTTGTGATTGGTTTTGGCCCTTGTGGTTTATTTGCAGGCTTATTACTTGCTCAAATGGGCTTTAATCCCATTATATTAGAGCGCGGTAAAGAGGTACGTGAACGTACAAAAGACACGTTTGGCTTTTGGCGTAAACGCACACTTAATACCGAATCAAATGTACAATTTGGTGAAGGTGGCGCAGGTACATTCTCAGACGGTAAGTTATACAGCCAAGTAAAGGATCCAAAACATTACGGTCGTAAAGTCATTACTGAATTTGTAGAAGCAGGCGCACCCGATGAAATTTTATACGTAAGTAAGCCACACATTGGTACGTTTAAACTTGTCACCATGATTGAAAAAATGCGCGCTCGTATAATAGAACTAGGCGGCGAAATTCGCTTTAGCACACGTGTTGACGATATTCATTTAGACGACGGGCAAGTAACAGGTTTAACGCTTTCAAATGGCGAGCAACTAAACACTCGCCATGTTGTATTAGCCGTTGGTCACAGCGCACGTGACACGTTTGATATGATCCACAAAAAAGGGATTTATGTTGAAGCAAAGCCATTCTCAGTCGGTTTTAGAATCGAACATAAACAATCAATGATCGATGAATGTCGTTTTGGTGCAAATGCAGGAAACCCAATTTTAGGCTCTGCCGATTATAAACTTGTTCATCATTGCGACAATGGCCGCACAGTTTACAGCTTTTGTATGTGCCCAGGTGGCACAGTAGTCGCTGCAACCTCTGAAAAGGGCCGCGTTGTTACCAACGGTATGAGCCAATATTCACGAAGTGAGCGCAACGCTAACAGCGCTATTGTGGTAGGCATATCACCGGAGCAAGATTTCCCAGGTAATCCACTTGCTGGAATAGACTTACAACGTAAACTTGAAGAGCAAGCGTATGAGCTTGGTGGTAGCAACTACGATGCACCAGCCCAGTTAATTGGCGACTTTTTGAAAGGTAAATCATCAGAAAACTTAGGTGAAGTACAACCCTCTTACACACCCGGTATTAAGTTAACTGACTTGAGTAAAGTGCTACCACAATTTGCTATTGATGCCCTTCGCGAAGCGATACCAGCGTTTAATAAACAAATTCGTGGCTTTTCAACTAACGACGGTTTACTAACCGGCGTTGAAACACGTACTTCGTCGCCTATTAGTATTAAGCGTGATAAAACATTCCAAAGTATTAACACCAAAGGGCTTTACCCTGCAGGTGAAGGCGCAGGCTACGCGGGCGGTATTTTATCAGCGGGTATTGATGGTATTAAAGCGGCTGAAGCGGTCGCACTGTCTATGTTAGAAAACGCTTAAACCTCTTTTTTAAGCCGTTTATCGAAAAGCCTCACTTTGTGAGGCTTTTTTGTGCTAAATGTATAGAAAATAATAACACCTCAAGCACCTCAACAATGATCAAAACATTTACCTTTTCGTTGCTTAGTGTATTAGCAATTTTTAACGCTAAAGCACAAGAGCTAAAAACCATCGATGAAATTCACAGTGCATATAAAAATAATTCTATTAATGCACAGCAACTCACCCAAAATTATATAGACCGAATTAATAAACTTAATCCACACTATAATGCGGTTATTAGTTTAGAGCCTACAGCTATTGCTCAAGCTAAAACGTTAGATGAACTTGCCGTCAAAGGAACTTGGGCTGGGCCATTACATGGAATACCTGTACTTCTTAAAGATAATATAGAAACTAAAGGCACACTTCCCACAACGGCTGGCTCTTTAGCACTTAAAAATAACGTTACTGATAATGATGCTTTTGTTGTTAAACAACTACGTAATGCGGGCGCTATAATTTTAGGTAAAGCTAATTTAAGTGAGTGGGCAAATTTTCGTTCATCCTATTCATCTTCAGGCTGGAGTGCCGTAGGCGGACAAACACATAATGCGCACGATGTAACACGTAACCCATGTGGTTCTAGCGCAGGTTCTGCTGTTGCGGTAGCACTTAACTTTGCGCCTATAGCATTAGGGACTGAAACAGACGGTTCAATTACGTGCCCTGCCTCAGTAAATGGAGTTTATGCAATAAAACCGAGTATGGGCCAAGTATCACGCTCAGGCGTTGTGCCTCTTTCAAGTAGCCAAGATTCAGTAGGGCCGATGGCGCATTCTCTTAAAGATTCGCTGCTGGTTTTATCTGTTTTGCAAGGTGAAGACTCCCTTGATGCGACAACTACAGGGTTTGAATTAAAAACAGGTAATCTAAAATCAAAATCATCACTTATTATTGGTGCACTGCCTAGCGACAAATTTACAGTTGAAACGCAGCGCCTTTATGCCAAGCAGTTACAAGCATTAAAACAGGCTGGGCACACTGTTATTAATGTAGATATTACTGATAACTTAGATACGCTATTTGTTGATGAATACTATATTTTACTTTATGACTTCAAAGCCGAAATTAATCATTACCTCGCAAACACTCCAACACAAGTGGCTGTTAAAAGCCTAAAAGCACTTATTAATTTTAATATTCAAAATAAAAAAACAGAAATGCCCCACTTTGAGCAAGACATCCTAGTTCAATCACAGGCTATTGATTTAACTAACAAACAAAAATACCAGGAGACTAAAGAACGCTATCGCACTTTAGCAACGACAGCCATTGTTAATGTATACAAAAACAACAAGCTTGATATTGTTATAGCGCCTACAGTATCCCCCGCCTGGAAAACTGACTTAGTTAATGGTGATAATTTTAATGGCAGTAGTAGTTCGTTATCTGCTATTGCTGGCACAACGCACATAACCCTACCGGTCGGAAAAGTAAGTGGTTTACCGGTTGGTTTGTCCATAATAGCAAATAAAGAGGACGAGCAAGCGGCTTATTTATACGCAAATATTATTGACGAGGTGTTATCACCAGGCACAAAAAAACCTGAGTAAACTCAGGTTTTTTTTAAACTAAACGGCGTTAACTATGACTTTTTAAGTGACAGTTTTTCGCCTTTTAAGCTTTTACGAACGCTTGAAATACGTGAGCGATTTACTGCTCTCGCTTCACCGGTTGCTTGTCCTGATAACTTGTTAGAACGTGTACGGCGTAAATGCGCTGGTTTTTTACCAATTTTATCAATTAGTACTTCACGGTTACTTACTTCATAACCTTCTAAATATACACGTTTGATTTTTTGGCCGATTAGCGTTTCAATTTCAAACAAAGTGTTTTCTTCTTCACGGCTAACAAATGAGATTGCTTGACCTTGGCGACCAGCACGACCTGTACGGCCAATACGGTGAACGTAATCTTCTGCAAGCCATGGTAAATCAATATTAATTACACGAGGTAAGCCATCAATATCAATACCACGAGCAGCGACTTCTGTAGCCACTAATACGCGTACCTTGCCTTCTTTAAATTCACGTAAAGCACGACGACGGTTACCTTGAGATTTATCACCGTGGCAAACACCTGCCGGGATACCATCAAGATTAAGCTCTTTAACAAGCTCATCAGCTGTTTCTTTCATGTTTACGAAGACAAGCACTTGTTGCCAGTTTTTCTTACCAATCAATTCAGAAAGTAGCTCTTGCTTACGACGTTCTTCAACTGGGTAAACAACATGCTCAACGGTGCTTGCTGTACTGTTAGTTTGATCAACACGCACTATTTCAGCTTGTTTCAATACTTTAGATGCAAATTGTTTAATTGCTGCAGGGAATGTAGCAGAGAAAAGTAAAATCTGGCGCTCTTCTGCACAGCTTTTAATAACGTTTTGCATATCTTCAATAAAGCCCATATCAAGCATACGGTCAGCTTCATCAAGAACAAGGTGCTTAACACTTGCAAGGCTTAAGTTACCTAAACGAATATGATCAAATAAACGACCTGGCGTTGCAACAACAATATCTACACCTTCTTTTAAAGCATTTGCTTGGCCGGCAGTGCTAACACCACCAAATAAGCTAACGACTTTAAGTGATGTATGCTTTGCAAAATCTCTAAAATTATTTGCAATTTGTTCTGCAAGTTCACGCGTTGGAGCAAGTACTAATGCATGAGGTGCATTAGTTGTGCTGAGTTCAGACTCAACCAATTTTTGGATGATAGGTAAAGCAAACGCGGCAGTTTTGCCGGTACCAGTTTGTGCACTGGCTAAAACGTCTTTACCTTTACGAACAGCAGGAATTGCTGCGCGCTGAATGGGCGTAAGGGTGTGATAGTTAAGTTCGTCCAACGCCTGGATGATTTCAGGAGCGAAACTAAAAGATTTAAAATTCATGCTGTATAACCTACGGCCACATTATCAAGGGTCGCAAATTATACAGTAAAAACGAGCTAACAGTTAGTCATAACTTATCTTTTAACGTGTTTAATCTACTTTATAGCGTTTAAATATTAAAGAGGTGTTAATACCACCAAACGCAAAGTTATTACTCATCACGTAATCGGTATTAATCTCACGCCCTTGATGCCTTATGTAATCAAGCTGAGCACATTCGTCATCAACGTTATCTAAATTAATTGTTGGTGCAAACCAGTTATCAGCCATCATATTAATGCTTGCCCATGCTTCTATTGCACCACAAGCACCTAATGTATGCCCCAAATAACTTTTTAACGAGCTAATAGGTTTGCTGCCCAATGCTTTAAACGTTGCGTGAGACTCGGCAATATCACCTTTATCTGTTGATGTACCATGAGCATTAACGTAACCAATTTTTCCTGGTTCTAAATTGGCATCTTGCAGTGCCATTTCTATCGCTAGTTGCATTGTTTTTGATGTTGGTTGAGTAACGTGCTGTCCATCAGAATTACAACCAAAACCAACCACCTCAGCTAATATTGTTGCTCCGCGCGCTTTTGCATGTTCGTATTCTTCTAAAATAAGTGTACCCGCGCCTTCGCCTATCACTAAGCCATCGCGATTTTTATCAAAAGGTCTTGGTGTTTGTTTTGGTGTTTCATTTTTTGTAGATGTTGCATAAAGCGTATCAAATACGGCGGCTTCAGTAATACATAACTCTTCAGCTCCACCAGCCACCATTATTTTTTGTCGGCCAAACTTAATCGCTTCATAGGCGAAGCCTATTCCTTGAGATCCCGATGTACAAGCAGAGCTTGTTGTTATAACACGCCCTTTTAAACCAAAAAACACACCAACATTTACAGGGGCAGTATGTGCCATCATTTTAATGTAACTCGTGGCTGTTACACCTGACATCGACCCCGTTTCCATCATATTTGCAAAGGCGAGTAGTGGCTCAGTAGAGCCAGTAGATGAGCCATACGCTATGCCCGTAGAGCCATCTGTTAGACTTTCGTGCTCGAGTAATTTGGCTTGTTCAAGTGCGCATTCAGTAGCACGAGTTGACATAAGTGACACTCGCCCCATTGAACGGACTTGTTTTCGTTTGTAATGACTTGGTCGCTCAAAGTGTTTAACTGGCGCGGCTAAACGAGTATTGAGGTCGTCAGCTATATCCCACTCTGGCATAGTAACAACAGCATTTTCGCCTTTAATTAAGGCTTGTTTGAATTCAGACCAATCATCGCCCAATGCAGTGACCACCGACATCCCTGTTACAACAACGCGTTTAATCAAACCATGCCACCATTAACCGAAATCACTTGGCGTGTTATGTAAGCTGCATCATCAGACATTAAAAAAGCGACTGTTCCCGCAACTTCTTTAACGCTCCCCATGCGTTTAAGGGGTATCATTTTCATCATTTCATCAATAGGTAATTCATCAGTCATCGCGGTTTCTATTAAACCAGGTGCCACACAATTAACTGTGATTTTGCGTTTTGCCAATTCTAATGCAAGTGCTTTAGTGGCCCCAATAATACCGGCTTTTGCTGCACTATAATTTACTTGTCCTCGGTTACCTGCAATACCTGACACCGATGACATTGTAATTATTCGCCCACCTTTACGGCTTTGTACCATAGGCATTACAGTTGGGTGTACTACATTATAAAACCCATCAAGGCCTGTACGTATTACACAATCCCAGTCTTCCCCTTGCATAGCAGGAAATGCCATATCGTTAGTAATACCTGCATTACACACCACGCCATAATAAGCGCCATGCTGAGCTATATCTTCTATTATTTGTGCTTTGGCCTGCTCTCTGTCACATACATCAAATTGTAATAAACTGGTGGCTCTACCTAATGCATTAATTTCATCGCATGTTGCTTGAGCTTGCTCAACACCCGCTCTGCAATGTACTGCAATATCAAACCCTTGCTCAGCAAGTTTTAACGCAATAGCTTTACCAATACCACGGCTTGAACCCGTAACTAAAATTCTTTTTGTCATTGATTTTCTCTTATAAATTCCAACGGGTTTTCAGGCTGAAATACATTAATTTTTGCTTGGCAAAGTAGAGTTTCACACACGAGTATTTGGCATTCAAATACACTTAAACCTGACTCTTCTTGATATAGCTTTTTCACTTCAATAGTCAGCTTACTGCCGTTTTTAAAACACGGTTGATAAGTTTGATATTTTCGCGTGCCAATTAAAAAACCAATTTTTACAGGTTTATTTTCATCATTCGCTAACGCACCAGCGTAAGCGGCAATAGACTGCGCCATGTACTCAACACCAATATAGCTAGGTACGCCGTTAATTGCAGGACTAAAAAAAGGGCTTTGCTCAGTGATAGTAACGCCGCATTGAGCTTCATCTTCGCTGTGTGTTAAAAGGCTATCTATTAAAATCATAGGCGCATCGTGCGGGACTACTTGCTCTATAGGGTAATTAGTCAACGTTAACTCCCAATATTAAGCTGGCATTATTACCGCCAAACGCAAATGAATTAGATAAGCAGTATTTAAGAGCGGGCTTAAACGCTTGTTTTATTATTTTTATATCAGCCAAATCACTGCCTTCTTTAATCGCGTTATACGGCAGCATATGTTGGCCGCTGTCTTTTAATAATAACCAACATATACCGGCTTCAATGGCACCTGCAGCACCAAGAGTATGCCCTGTTAAATGCTTACTTGAGCTAAGCGGGGTATTGTTGCCAAACACGCGATTAATTGCAAGTGCTTCCATTTCGTCATTTTTTACAGTAGCCGTACCGTGAGCGTTAATATAATCAATATCACCACAGGATAACTTTGCGCTTTTTAGTGCTTTTTCCATTGAGGCTTGGGCGCCCATCCCATTAGGATCGGGGGCTGACATATGATGCGCATCTGAGCTTTCGCCACTGCCTAGTAACATAACACCGTTATTTGTTATTGGCTTATTTTTAGTCATTACAAATAAAGCGGCCCCTTCACCAATATTAATGCCGTCTCTGGTGCTAGAAAAAGGCTGGCATAAACCCGAGCTTAAAGAAGCGAGCGAGTCAAAGCCATTAATTGTTAATTGGCACAAACTATCCGCACCACCACAAATTACCACATCGGCTAAATCAGCATTTAGCAAAGCTCGGGCGCTAATTAACGCTTTGCTACTCGACGTGCACGCAGTAGAAATACTGTAACAAGGCCCTAGAGCCCCTATTTTATGTGCAATATAATGAGCGGGTGTAGCTAACTCTTGATCACTGTAACTAAAGTCATCAGGCCAGAGTTTTGTACTTTCATAGTTTTTACGCGCTCTTTCGCCATCATGAATACCTGATGTACTAGTACCCATTACAATTGCGATACGCGACTTATCAATATGCGAAAGTTTATCTAAGGTTGGCTTAATCTGCTCTAAAGCTAGATCAATAAATGTATTGATACGTTTATTATTTGATAAAGCAATAGACTGAACTTGCCCGACATACAGCGGAGTTTGCTCAGCACTTAAACTTTTATTTAAAGTTAATAAAGGAGTTGCAGGGTTATATTTATTTAAGCTTGTTGTGGTTGCATCTTGGCCTATGCCCATCGCACTCACAATGCCTAAATCATTCAGCCAATATGTCACTGTTCTACCTTTTTAAATGTTATTTGATACTGATGTAAAATATTGTTCAACGTTGTCGACTCATCACTATAGTCAATGGTGATAAATGTACCCTCATCGTTAAATACTTCCCGATTAGAGCCAACCTGCTCTATTAAAGCACCCTCTAACTGCTTTTGTAAAAATGCTACTGGCCAATGTACTAATGCAATATCCGCTAAAATATAATGAGGGTCTATCCCTTCTACCGCCAGCATATTTCGTGTTTTTACTGGGCCATTTAAAGGTTTTTCAAGCTCCATAATCGGAAAGCCTTGCACTGTCATTAACAATAACTTAATTGCACCTTTGTCATTTATAGCTAATTGGGCAAATACAGTGTGTGTGTTTTGCTGATTCGTAATATACAAAACATGCTGCCAAGACTTATCAAACATTTGTGCTGGCACACTATTAATATTTAATTGAATATTAGGTGATAGATACACTCTATTTTTAGATGCTGTAAAACTCGTACATGCGCTCAATACAGCAAATATAAATACACTACACACCACATACTTAATTAATTTTGACATAACTGAGCCAACACATTTAAACGGCGTTCACTTTGTGCAACAAATGGGTTATTTGTATCCCATGCGTAGCCCGCTAAAATAGCACTAATCATTTCTCGCACCTGAGTATTTTGTTCAGAGTAAAATATCACATCCTGAAAACGCGTATCGTACCACCCTGTTACAAATGTTCTAAAACAATCGACCCCAGCTTGTAATGGCTGTGCGTAGTGAGCGTCAAAATCGACGACTTCGTTTTTTAAAT
This sequence comes from Pseudoalteromonas sp. 31A1, assembly GCF_011378815.1. Lineage (NCBI taxonomy): Bacteria > Pseudomonadati > Pseudomonadota > Gammaproteobacteria > Alteromonadales > Pseudoalteromonadaceae > Pseudoalteromonas > Pseudoalteromonas sp. 31A1. The sequence continues at coordinate 260,488 of NZ_WTKY01000005.1, forward strand.
AGCGATCAACAAGTGGGGCAATTAAATTTGCAGATTTGAGTGCAATTGTTACACCTGATGAAAATACCGGGTCTAAAAATTCCCCCGCATTACCCAATAAAGCAAAGTGCTTACCATATAACTTACTCACATTTGCCGAGTAGCCTTTTATATTTTTTGCTGGAGTTAATAACTCACGCTGCGCTAACAGTGTTTTTAAATAAGGGTCTTGCTCTATAAATTGATTTAGTAAATCGCTAGATTCATCATCATTAAAACGCTTTGACTGCGCCACAACCCCAATACTCGCAGTACCATCACTAAAGGGAATAAGCCAATACCACACGTCTGAATATTGAGGGTGTACGGTAATCAAAATTTTATTTCGATCGAAGCTTGTATCACTAATATTGTCTTTAAAGTGACTAAAATGAGCGCTTCGAATAGGAAAGTTAGAAGGAAGCTCTAAATCTAACAATTTTGGTAATACACGCCCAAAGCCACTTGCGTCCAATACAAATCGGGCATTAACGCGATAAGCTTGCTGCTGCTCATTGTGTACCACTAATGATGCACCATTTGGCTCATCACAGTAGTCAACCACCGTGTGCTTATATCTGATTTCTACGCCTTGTCCTTGTGCTTTTTCTGCTAATAATTTGTCAAAGTCGGCTCTTTTCACTTGATACGTAGTGCCTGGGCCTTTAGTAAATTTTTCAGTGAAATTTATAGTTGTATTTTGCCCTGCCCGATGAAAAGCAGCGCCATCTTTAAACTGAAAACCTAAAGCCGCTGCATTGTCATGTAGTGTATCGATTAAACCCGCGTCTTCTAAGTACGCCATACATTGCGGCAGTAAGCTTTCACCAATTGAAAAACGTGGAAACACCTGCTGTTCAAGTACCAGTACCCGCCATCCCTTTTGAACTAAAAGACTACTAGCCAATGCACCCGAAGGCCCAGCGCCAATAACAACAACATCGTACTGCTCAAGGTTATTCAAATTATTGTTCCTTTTGAGACTTTAAAACACTCAGCGGTGATAAAAAGTAAATAGCTAAAATCCCTACCATTACACTCAGCCCAAAGCTAAAAATAGCGGGTGTATCAGATGCACTCAACATGCCAAATACCCACATAGATGACGCAGCCGATAAGCTAATCGCTAACACATTTTTGGGCTCTAACTTATTTATTTGATAAAAAACGAGGTAATCAATTGCTAAGGCAATAACAAGTAACGCACCGAGTAAATTAAATAACGACAAGCTACCTTGAATCGCATTACATACCCAAAGCATGCTCAACACCACAACAGATAAAATGGTCACCTGCAGCAGCGCTATCTTAATCGTAAATCGCCAACTAAAAAGCAGCCAACTAATAAAACCCGCAAACACTAGGCTTAATAGTAAATATTCACGGTAATCACTTAATAAAGCACTAATTTGTTTAGGTTTATTATAAATATAAACACCTTTACTTTTTTCAACTTCATTAATTAATTGATCAGATGAAATACCCGAAATAGACATCCACGTTATCGATTGTTCTGACTCAACAACCATTTGAGAAAGCAGTAATGGTTTAAATGTACTCGTGGCGAGTGTTTTATAAGTTAATAACGGTGCCTTTGTACTTGTTAACGCTTGCCCTGTAACGCGCTCTGCAATATCCAAAGTCCCTTTATTTTTAGCCTGTTCAAACAAGGCTTGGTTATCGCTCTGCTTTTGTAAACTAGGCAACCAATGGCTAATGCTATTATGTTTAAAATTAGGGTTTAGTTGGGTTAAGCGTTTTAAAAATTGCTCTTGTTTTTGTAAAAGTGCTTCGTCGCTATCTGCAAACATAAAAACAATTTGGCTATCCCATTGCCCAAGTAATAACAAATGCTTTTTTTCGTTTAGCATTAAATGTTCGGAGCTTGCATTTAATAGCTTTACATCATCATTAAAGCTAATGGGTTTTATTAAAAATAACGCACTTATAAGGGCTAATAACGTAATGAGTATCGGTTTTTTTAAACTATTGCAGTATAAAAAAACCTTAATGAGTTTTTGACTCATCAATAAACTCGAAGGCGATAACCTGAGTGTAGATTGCCACAATGGCAAAACTAAAACTGTAAATAGCCAAGCACTCACTAAACCCGCAATAACAAACACACCAACTTGAGATAATAACGTTAGTGGCGCACCTAGTAAGCAGCAATAACCCAACGTAGTCGTAATAAGAGAGAGTAAAAGCGCAGATTGTGTCCCTTTGCTGTAGCCTTTTTCATGCTCTTTTTTGGCTAAGTCAGTCATACCATGAAATGCATAATCAATGGCAATACCAATCAAGGTAACTGCAAAAACAAGCGTTAATAAATGAATAGTATTAAACAGCAACACCATAGCGATAGCGCCACCAATAAGTGCGCTCAGTACGGTAAAGCTTGCTAATAAAATACTGTTTAAACGCCTAAATACCCAAAATACCATAGCAATAAGGGCTAATAAGCTAATGCCACCAAACAGGCTCATCTCGTATTTAGCTTGTTTAGCATTTTCAGCCGTATGAAATAGCACACCAGAGTAAGTAATGCTTAAATCAGGGTAGGTTTTATTAAGTATATTGATCTGTTTAATTATCGCGCCAGCTAAATCAATTGATTTATTAACCCCTAAATTTTCGGGCGCTAAGTTTGCCAAAATGACACGGTATTCAACGCCTTTTAAACGTCGAGTTAAACGACCTTGTTCAAGCGTAAACAATTGGCTTTGTTTTAAGTTATCTTCTATAAATGCCGCTAGGCTCAAACTTGTATCTTTGCTTAAGGTAGCACTTACAAATGGGTTGCCTAACTGATTTAATTGCTCAAGGTAATAATGTTCAAACGTTGTTTTTTTGCTTAATGTTTGCTTGTAAGTATCACTTAATAACGCATGTTTGAAAGGTGAGAATGTTTGCGCTAAATCGTTAACGGACGGAAAGTTAAATGTGCTTTTAATTGCATTATCGTCGAGCCATTTTTGGAAATCATCAAATGCTTTATTTTTATTATTTCCTGCAAACGAGAACATAATACGGTTAGCATTTTGCTGAAAAAAAACATCTTCCGCATGTGCAATTTGGGAGTGCGACTTTGGCAATAAGCTAAACATATCGGCGCTAAACGTTGGTTTAGACAGCCAAAAAGCTGCAGCAAAAAGTAAAATTAAACTGCTAAACCACCCTACAATAACGGTAATTCGTTTTGTCACTGCACTATTCCCTTAATTAACCACTGCATTATTTAAAAACATAATTTTATTTGGAATAAGTAAACTCAATTTTTGTGTTATTTCCTGAGTGCTCATTTAGTGTAATACTGCTCACTTGCTTAGCAGTTTCACATAAAATAAAATCACTAAATAATTGCTGTAGCATCGCTTCTTTTGGTATTAACTGTGTGCAACTGTCTTGCATTTTAGCAATGTCAAAACGTGTTTCCAGAGCACTCATATTTACGCTAAGTAAGTCACTCAGTAATCCTACAAATTGCTCGCTACCGGGTTGTGGTATTAACTCACCATTGGCATTTTGTGCAAGCACTTTGCCGTTTTCTATTATGAGCATACTCTCAACAGGCATTTTCACTTGCCAAATTAGCTTTTCATCAATTAACGAAAAAACACCCGACGAAATAAAAGGCTTAGCAAATCCATTAAATTGCTTATATTGCTTAAACTCACCTTTAATAGCTGCTGCATTTACTACAGAGCAAAACAGCAAAAAGCTAATGGCTATGCTCAATGTAAAACATTTTAAAAAATTCATTTAATCGCCTATAAAATAAAAATTTAATTCAAAACCGCTTTTAACTTATTAAATAAAATAGCGGGTGATTCAAATTGCATTTCTTTGGAGCTAACCTCAACCGCAACTTGCGTGGTTGAGGCTTTAGTAAGGCGCTTATTAGTTAGCGAGTCAGTGATTACGTAATCAATCCGTAGTCGGTTCTCGTATTCTTTTAAGTAAGCCGCTACTTTAATTTTTTGAGTAAATACTGCTGAGGCAACATACTTTATTTGCATATCAACAATTGGCCACGCGTAGCCCGATTCATGCATTTGCGGGTAATCATAATCAAATAAACGCAGTAACTCGCAGCGCGCTACTTCTAAATAACGTGGGTAATTTCCATGCCATACAACATTCATTGGGTCGCAGTCATGAAATGGAATTTCAATTTCTACCACATGCGTTAATAATGCACCTTTACTATTCATACAACGCCCAACGTTTAGTTTGAATATACCCTATTGTTTGCCTTAGCACGGCTTCCATTGGTCTATCCTCAGTGAGGTTTTCAAAGTAATCAGTTATATCGGTATACATGTTTTGCATATCTTGCGTTAAAGTCGAAAACTCAAGATCGCCTTGTTTTATACGCAATCTAACACCTTGAATACTGGCTAATAACGTACTTGCTAACACTTGTTCTGTTAGCTGTAAAATACGTAAACAATCGCGAGACGCAATAGTTCCCATACTCACTTTATCTTGATTATGACACTCCGTAGAGCGAGAAAAAACGCTGGCCGGCATGGTTAGCTTTAATGCCTCTGCTGTGTAAGCACTACAGCCAATTTGAACCGCTTTAAAACCATGATTAATATAACGGCGCTCTGGTGCACTATCAGACAAGTTTGAAGGTAGCCCATTGTTGTACTTAGTATCAACCAAAGAAGCGATTTGTCTGTCGGCTAAATCAGCAAGGTTTGCAACGGCTGTTTTCATGCTATCCATTGCCATTGCAATATGGCCTCCGTAAAAATGCCCGCCGTGTAATACATGCTCACCTTGGCCGTCAATTATTGGGTTATCGTTTGCTGAGTTAAGCTCGTTTTCTATCATGTGCCTAAAAAACGGAAGACTGTCTTGCAGCACACCAATAACATGAGGTGCACAACGGATTGAATACCTATCTTGAAGTCTGTCTGCATTACGAGGGTGATCGTGATGGTTTAAATCGTCTCTTATCCAACGTGCAATTTGTTGCTGCCCAGGATGTGGCTTAACTGAAAATAATATCTCATCAAAATGATGGCTATTTCCTTTAAGCGCTAAGCTTGATAATGCAGTAATACGGCTCGCCAGTTTAGCTAAGTAATTAGCCCTATCAAACGCTAAACACGCTAATGCAGTCATTACCGCTGTGCCATTCATAACGGCAAGACCTTCTTTTGGCCTTAGTGTTAGTGGTTCTAAGCCAACTTCTTTCATAACTTCTGCACTGTTACGTACTTGGTCTTTGTAAAACACATCACGCTCGCCTACCATCGCACCTGCAACGTAAGATAACGGTGTTAAATCGCCACTGGCACCTACGGACCCTTCTTGCGGGATCACAGGCACTATATCGTTATTTAAGTAATCTTTAAGTAGGTGCAGCATTTCCCAGCTAATACCAGAGTAGCCCTGTGAAAGTGATGTTAAGCGGGTCGCTAAAATTGCACGCCCTTGAACTTTATTAAATACATCCCCGAGTCCACAGCCGTGAAAGCGAGTTAAATGCAGAGGTAATTCATCAACTAAATCAAGGGGTACAGCCACCGTTACAGAATCACCGTAACCAGTAGTAACGCCGTAAATCACGCCATCTTCTTTTAAAAGTGTGTCTAAAAAACGCAAAGCGCTATTAATTTTAACGCTAAAAGTTTCACAGCTATTTAATTGCACTTGTGTTTCATTAAAGGCAACTCGAACAATATCTTCAATTGATAATCGCTGATTGCCAAAAAGCTGTATATTTTGTTCAGTCACACTTGTTCTCCATTGATTGATCGCGCACTACCTGCTGATCACTTTTCCAAAAATCGTAAAAATTAAACCACTGATAAGGATATAAAGCTGCGTAATAACTCAAACGCTGTGCATAGTCAGTAATAATAAGTGTTAGCGCCTGCTGTCGCTCTCGTCGAGGCATTTTTAATGATTGGCTGTAATGTTCAAATATCACTTGATACTTTTTGCTTTTTTTATCCTTTAAACAAAACAAAAAGTAAACAGGGCAATCAAGCAGCGCGGCTAATATAAAAGGGCCCTGTGAAAATGGGGCATTTTTGCCTAAAAATGGTACCTGTACCGACCGAGAAGCCGTTGTTGTGCTTGTTCTGTCACCAACAATAACGATTATTTCTCCCTGCTCTACTTTTTCTTTTAGTAAAATAGCTAAGTCAGGCCCCATATCAGTCACTTGTATTAAATTAACCGACACATCTGGGTTAATCTTTTTAAGCATTTTATTAAATTCAACAGCGTGATGGGTAAACACCAGTACATTTATTTTTTTACTGCTGCGGTGCTGGCTAAGTGCCCTGCACACCTCTAAATTACCCAAGTGAGAACCTATAAAAATAGCCCCTTGATTTTTCTCATCTAGCTCAGCAAATAAATGCTCATTCGTGTATTTAATATCACGTTGGGTTATTCGCCCAAGCCAAGCATCAATTTTATCTAATGCGCTATCTGCAAAACTACAAAAGTGCGCTAATTGCATTTTAAACGTAACAGGTTGTTTGCAGCCTTGGTAAACATTAACTTGCTCTAAAAACGCTTTAGATGCTACACGCGCTACTTTTCCTGTTAAAAAAAGATAAAAAACGACAGGAAACAAAATAATCCACAGCCCTTTTCTACCCAGTAATTTATGAGCAAATAACAGTATTTGAATACCTAAGAAATTACCGCGTTCTTGCATTTTAGACCAGTGTTTAGCAGCCATAACGCCTCTTTAATTTATGCCAAATTAACACAGGAGAGCGAATCAACATTCCAAAAAACAAGCGGGTGTGTAACCACGAAATACGCACGTTATCGTGTAATGGCTGAAAATGAGAAAGCCCATTTTCGGGGTAAATTACTTGGCTAGGTAAAAATACAAAAGGCACATTGCGCCAATATAAACGCACTAAAATTTCGGGGTCAAAATCCATACGTTTTCCAAGCGATACCTCATCAATTAGCTTTGTACTTTGCTCAAGCGGATACACTCTAAAGCCACACATCGAATCTACAATTGTAAAACTTAACGTTTCAATCCATACCCAAACATGCGTTAAATAACGTGCTAAATAACGGTGTTTAGGCACTGAATCGTCATATATTGGGCAACAGCTTATAAGCGCTTTAGGCTGAGCGTTTGAAAGCGCTATTAGTTTTTTAATATCAGATAAGTCATGCTGCCCATCTGCATCAATCTGTATCGCATGCGAAAAACCTAGCTTATGTGCCTGCTTTAAGCCTGTTTGTACCGCGCCGCCTTTGCCTTGATTATCGTCGTGGGCAACTACACTCAACTGCGCGTGTTTTGCATCGAGCTTACTGAACACATTTTTAGCTTCGGCGTTGCTTGCGTCATCAACCATAATAATAGGAAGATTAAATGACGATAATTGGCTCAGTACATCATCAATAACCGTAACGTGATTATAATTTGGGATAACAATACAAAAGTTATTCATTTATCAGGCTATCAAAAACAACACGGCCAGACGCATGCTGTCCTTTATTTGAATTATACGAAAAGGTATATTTATTCTCTGCTTTTTGCTCAAGTAATAATTCGATTGTTATACTTGGGGTAATCACTACCTGAAATTTTAATACTTCAACATTTTTAACAGGTTGCTGAACATTATAATATTTACAAATTGCAGCCACAGCCCAGTCTAATTGCACAACACCTGCGAGTATTGGGCCATCCGTAAAATGTCCTTTGAAATAATCTAAATCATGAGGAACTAGTAAGCTTAATTTATACTTTTGCTCTGCTTTTTCACAAGACAGTAAATCAGGCTGTGTTTTAGTCAACTTTTGCAAAAAGACTCTCCAATGCTTTTAAATTTAACTTTGCCTGTGAGTTGTATGGTAATTGCTCTACAAAACGCCACTTTTTAGGGATACAAATTCGCTCAAAGCGCGCTAATGCATGCGCTTTTAATAAATTATTTGTAGCTAACTTACCGTCACCATTAAAAAACATCTGCCCTTTATGCGTAAGCACAACAATAGCGCCTAGAATTAATCGCTCACCAGGCAAGGCGATTACTTTAGCTTCACTTACCCACTCACTAGTACACAAATATTGTTCTAGCTCATCTAAACTTAATCGCTTTTCTTCTAATTTTATAATTCGATCGAATCGGCCTAATAATCTAAATTGACCATTTTTAAGTACTTCGCCTCTATCATCTAAAGGGTAATTTTTGTCGCGAACGAGCGGTGAGTTTAAAATTAAACGCTGATCGTCCAAAGCCCGTACTTTAATACCCGAAAATGGCTGCCAAAGGCTAACCTTTTCAAGTGAAGTAACTTGTCGATATGCAATACCACCTGTTTCGGTACTACCAAAAACTTGTGTAACTGGTTTATTTAATTGCGTAAACAACGATACAGCATCTTCGTTTAATAGCGGTCCACCTGATGAGAAAATCCATTGTAAATGAGACTTATCATCCACTAAAACATTATCAATACATAACCGTTTTAACTGTGCTGGGCTTGAAACAAACACTACTTTTTTAAATAACTTGAGCTTTGTAGCTATATGTTCTGGGTAATGCAATAGTTCTGTATTTACAACCTTTCCTGCACGTAATGGCCACAATAATCTAAACAGTAAGCCGTATATATGCTGATGCGAAACACTCGCTATAAAAATAGGATTATCAATCAGTGCGTAGCTATTAATTAATGTACTTAATTCTTTATTTATTACCTGCCACGTTTTTACAATTGGCTTTGCTTTACCCGACGAGCCCGACGTGTAAAAAACAATTGTGCCTTCTTGAGGCCATTTAATTGTTTCAATAGATACAAAGTGAGGTTGATTGACTAAGGTGCCTATATCTAAAAAATCAGCCTCTAAATCGGCTACTAATTCAGACTCACCAATAAAAAAAGGTGTTTGTTTAAGCAAGGAGTTTAACGTTGCAGGTTGCCCATTAGGCGGCAAAATCACTGTGTTTCCGTGTAGTGCCAAAGCAAATAAGTACACGGCAAATTTGTAGGTGTCTGTGGTGTATAAAACAACCGATGATTTAGCATTTAACGTTGATAGCTTTGCTAAAACTTCGTTTATATCACTAACAAACTGACGCTCCGAAATATCCTTATCAGTATGATTAAAACATGTTCTTATCGCATTACTTTGAAAAGCATTAAACACCGGCGTTCCTTTTTACTTTTTGTCTGACTAGCCACTCTATAGCAAACAATGTGCCCATAGCTAAGTAAGCAATAAAACCATTATAAAAAGCCCAGGTTTCTAGGCTACTAAAAATACTGGTGTACAGGGCAATACCACCGTTTAATACAAAAAACACACACCACACTAGCGTTACTTTTTTTGTATAAATTACACCGTTTTCATCAAGTGAGGGCTCAGTAATGCGCGCAAAGGTTTCAATAATAGAAGGCCCTTTATACAAAGAATACGCAAACACAACTAACATAACTAAATTAATGATTACGGGATACAAATGCAGCCCTAAGTCGCTATCCATTACCTTGGAAATCAAAATAGTAATGGCTGCTAAAAATGTAGCGGGCTTTAACCACGGCATTTTATCAAACAGGGCTTTGCTTAACCAAAGTCTAAGCCCGAGTAAAAATAGCAGTAATACTGTAATAATCTGACTATTAAAACGCGTAAGGCCTACGTACACAATAATAGGGTAGCAAGCCAAGCAAATCATAATTAACGTTGTTAAAACTGCTTTTAACATAGTATTAGTTAACTAACTTTTCTATTTCGGTGACTATGTCTTGCACTGTGCGCACAAGCTTAAAGGCATCAGGCTCAATTTTTTTACCTGTGATTTCTCTTAATTTTACAACTAAGTCAACTGCATCAATACTGTCTAAATCAAGATCTTGGTACAGGTTAGCCTCTAAGCTAATATCTTCTGGGTCTATTTCAAATTCGTTTTCTAAAATGCCGTGTAATACATCATAAATTTCAGCAGCGGTTTTCATCTTTCTTCCTACTTTTATATATTAAGAACGTGCTTGTTCAATAAATTTTGCTAAAGAATTAACTGAGGCAAAGTGCGCTTTAGTTTGATCAGAGTTTGCATCTATTTTCACATCAAATTGCTTCTTTATCGCAAGACCAAGCTCTAATGCATCTATGCTGTCTAGTCCTAGGCCATCTACAAATAAAGCGTCATCATCTTGTATGTCAGCAGTGGTCATGTCTTCAAGGTCAAGGCTTGAGATAATCAGTTGTTTTATTTGTTCTTTTAATTCGCTCATATATTTTTTAGCTCTTGTGTAAAATAATGTTGTAAATCTTTAGTCAATTGGCGTGATTGCATCGCAGGCATATCGCTGTCGTACGTTGCACAATTAAACTGCTGGCTCGCAAGCCCCATTGTAAAATGCGCCTGATATGGCGCGACCTTATACCAAGGTGTGCCTTTGGTTAAAGTGTTTGGCTTCATTTTAATTAAAAAAGTAGTAATGGGCGCATGACATCTAATTGCAATATTTGCAGCGCCTCGTTTAAACTTTAATGTTTTGTGAGGCTCTGTCCGTGTCCCTTCAGGAAATACAATTAAGTTATTACCCTTTTGCAAACTGCGCTCGCATTCTCGTAATAGCTCCTGCGGATCGTCATTACTTATATAGCCGGTGCTTTTAATAACGCCGCGCATAAAAGGATTTTTAAATAAATGCGCCTTTACTACGCAATCTGCATTTTTTACTACCGAAATTAAAACAACAACATCAATTAAAGAAGGATGGTTTGCTAATATCAGTTGCCCTTTTAAGCCTTCAATTTTTGCTTTATCGTTGACATGAAATCGAATAACGCCCGTTACATGCATTAAACTAACAAACCATTTGAAGCTGTAATGTACTGTTTTTCGAGCCTTAATATTTTGTTTAACTGAGTCACTTTGAAATAGGCGCTGAGCAGGAAAAACAATAAAGGCTAATAGTAAACCACCAACCCCAAAAACTGAAAAGCAAAATGCAGTAGCAATAATCCGCCAAATCAACCCACATAACCTTTGTACATTTTTAAGCATGGTATGTAAGCTGCCAATCGTGCTCAAGCGTGTTATGAACAAGTAATGTATTGCTTCGCTCATACAAAGCTTTAGCGCATTGAATACTCATTGGTAAGTCGCTTTTTTCCATGCCCGTATTAAATACTTTGTTTAAACTAAAATGGGGTTCGCCTTTTTGCGGCGCTCTTATTATTAAACCAATAGAGTGTGCTATTTGCTGTTCATCGGCGTACTGAGCGTAAATATCGGGGAGAGTCTCGTCGGTATGAACTATTAACATGTGTTGCTGATCGTTATCAGCAAGTCTTACAAAGCCATCTACGAGTGCATAAATAAAGCTTTCGGCTCCTGCAGCTATAGCATTTGTAGCACTTGTATTACCCTGTATTATCCCAAAAAGTCCCGATGCGGCATTATGCACACTTAACCCAAAACCAGTGGGCGACAGTGGCTGATCATTTACTACATCAATAAGTAAGTTAGACGTTTTGTGAAAATCACCGTGGCGAGAAGAAAAAACACTCGGTAAATTAACATAGTTACCTTGAGTGCTTACTTGATGAGCACTAAAGAGTGCCATTTTAATAAAGGAAGTCATTCGGCGTCGCTGCATAGCAGGCACCCAACTAAGATTTAATACAGAGGAATCAAACCAATTACTCTCTTTTATTTGTCGCTGTTCGGGCTTTATCCATATAGCGAGTTCTTCAACAACAAATTTCACAGTTCAACGTATTTTATTAAAAATAAGGGAGGGAATTTTACCGATTTTAGCAATAGAAGTAAATAATCTTTAACAAAAAGCACCGAACTAGCAAGCTGTTCAGTGCTCGCTCATATTACTAAGAAAGCAGGGCTATATCGCCTTGCTTAATACACTTAGCTTTGCCGCCAACAACATCGTTGTTATTCAACTCATTAATTAATACTTCGCCTTGAGCTTGCTGCTCATTACTAAGCGGTAAATACGGTAATCTAAATACTGGGTTTACTGCGCCAGTCATCATCAATGCGGTATTAATAGCAATCGGGTTTGGTTCACAGAACAACCAGTTCATCAATGGTTGTAACGACGCATTTAGCTCGCTACTTGGCGTATCCATTAACTGACGGAACAAACCAGGTATAAGGTTAGAAGTAACCGAAATAACACCGTGCGCTTTATGTGTGTGGCGCGCATCGTGACTTTCGTCATCGTTACCCGACCAACATGCAATACCTTGTTGTTCATAATGGGCAATACGTTCATTACCGCCACACTCTTTTACACCAATAAAATATTCATGTTTAGCGAGTGGCTCAATAATATCAGGTGTTAGGTCTTGACCTGTTCGCCCTGCTACGTTGTAAATAAAGGCAGGTCCAATATCAAGTACGCGCTTAAAGTGCTCTTTAACACCCGCAATAGACGTACGTCCGTAATATGGATTAATTTGCAGTGCTGCATCCATACCGCTGGCAAAGCCATATTTAGTTGCTTTAATCGCTTCACGGGTGTTGTTACTACCGGTATTACCGACAATAACTAGTTCGTCGCCATACTTGTTTGCACTGTGCGCTATAAGCATTAAATGCTCTTCCCAGTTCATTAGCTGGCCTTCGCCTGTTGTGCCACCGACTACAACGCCATCAACGCCCGCTGCAATTTGTATTTCTACGAGTTCATCGTACTTTGCTAGGTCTATTTCACCGTTTGCTAAGTATGGCGTTTTGATAGCTGTAATAAGGCTTGCTTGTTTAATTTTCTCTAGGGTGCGCATAAAAAATCATTATTTATAAAACTTGCGCTATTTGTAACATAATTGCCGATACTTTTGGAGGTGTAAGCGCACATTTAATTATAAAATCGCTTGTGTTATTAAGTTTGGTAATACAAAATGAATAACTGTATATATAAACAGTATTCCATTTTTAACGATACCAGAGGCTTTATGCGTTTATCTGACTACTTAGCAACTCATTTTTATAACACCGATGAACTGTGCCAAGCATTAAATATAGATGCAGATATACTTTTAGCTTGGCAAGAGCGAAGTGTTTTCCCCAAACCAAGTTACTGTATTAAAAGCCAACTTAGCTGCAGCTCATATTCAGGCTTATATGAATGCGAAGAGTATGACGACTATTACCCGCGCGGCTGTGTTAATTGGGGGCAAGGTCTTTTAAAACAAAAAATAGAATCATCAAGCCACGCTTTTAATTATTTTGCACAGCAATATACTGCAAGCCTAACTAAACTCGCTCAGCAAGGATTTACGTTTAACGAAGAGTTATTTGGCTGCGAAATAGACGAGCACCTACAACAAGTTTGGCAACAGTTTTTATGCAGTAAGTACGGCGTACTTACTCAAAATGGATTAATAGACGAAATAGTCTCGGTAGATATTGGAAGATTATTAGTTGACGACATTACCGAACTGCGCAGTAAAGCGAGCTTAAACCAAGACGAAAGAGCGCTACTGCACCCGGCCATGAAGCTTTTAAACAAAGCACTAGGGCACGGCGCCGATCATGAAAAACAACACACATTGCGCACCCGTTACATAGATGCGCTTATTTTAAAGTACGATTTGTCTATTAAATAACGTTTAAATTTACTTTGATAAAAACGTAGTGCTAAACGACCCTAAGTCTTCGTAACTAATTGTGGTTAACTGATCAGTATTAAGCTCAACAACACCACAGTAAGAGCCTGTTATAAACACTTGCCCTGCTTCTAAGTTGATTCCTTTGCCTGATAAGTAATTAACCGCCCAATAAAGTGGAAGTTGCGCAAGTTCGGCAGGGTGAATACCCGCAAGGTTTAACTCCAGCTCAGTTTGCTTAACGTTAATGTTTACACTACTTGCGTTATACGCTTTGGCTTTATCTATTTTTGGGCCTAAATACACACCTTGGTTAGATAAACCATCGGCCAGTTTTTCAATGTGAGTGCTTGGAGTGTCTTCATCAAACCTTTTTTGAATAAGCTCAAGTGCTAAGTGGGCGCTGGCAAATGCAGTATCCACGTCTTCATTTGTATAGGTTTTATTACTTGGTAAATCGCTTTGCAAAATAAATGCAATTTCTGGTTCTATCAGCGCTTTATTGTTTGTTGTGTACAGTTGGCAATTTTCAGCTTGTTTTATAGGTGCATGTAAAAGAGGTGCTAATATAATTGAGCCATTATCTAAAGGCAGCATACACTTCCAGCCATATACAGTTTGATCATTTAAATAAATCATCAACTTTTGTACTTCTATTGCATCGTCAGTCGAGTCTAATACCAACTCTTTAGGAAAGTTTGAACGTGCTGGGTTTTCTTCTCTTTGTGCCATTAAGTGAGTAGCAATTAGTTTTAGCTGTATTGAGTTGTTCACATAAATCTCTTTAAAATACGTTACTGGTTAAGCAGTAAATAGGAAGGATTACTTTATTAATGTGCTAGTTTAGGCATTAGAACATAATGTTAAATGCCTATAATTAAAATTGTATTTAAAACAAAGCGTGGTAATTATTTAAGTATCAATAGATTTAAGCGATCGTAAAAACAGACCTAAGCCGCCAAACGCTAAAATTATAATAACAATCAAATCAAACGACGTCATAGTCCGCATGCTAAATCGAACACTCGATATAACGCCAAATATTAGTGCGGTTAACGATCCTAGCGATAGCACCCAGCCTAAAATATTTTTAGAATTATAAAAAATCAGACCCACACCAAAAATAAAGGGGATCATAACCATGCCGCCTGTAACGCCAAAGCCACCTAAAGCATTAACACTATAAATACGAGAACTTAGTCCAAAATTAGAGGTCACCGAAATTGCGTTTAGCAGCATATAAAAGCCACCGCACATCATAATCAAACCAATAAAAAAATGCCCAATACCACCAGAGCTTCCACCCGCACCTTTCATTATTAATTATTCCTTTTATATTTTTAAATTAATCATTTTGAATGGTAATTGCTCGACTATTAACATTTACCGCAGTAAACGTAATCAATCAGTGCGAGCGCGAAAAACTTATCGCGTAATTACATGCCAAATAACATAAAACCAAGATAAAAAACCATGCAAGATTGCCCATAACACAGACTCATTAGCACTCCATGAAATGGCAATTGCTAGGGCTGTACCAAAAGAGACTCCATATTTTACTATTTCATTTCTTGAGTTTCTCATTAATTATACTCCTAATTTTAACTTATTAGCTGCTTGATTTATTTACTAAAACTGAAAGCTCTTTACCATCAATGTTTATGCTTGCTTCTTTGCCCAGCTCAACGACTAAAGAAGGTGCCATATGTTTTCCACCTAATTTCAGGTCGGTTGCTAAGCTAACGGTCGAGTCATCAATTGGCGTTAGTGTAAGGGCAAAGCTATAGGAATTATCAACTGAAACTGATGCATCTTCGTTTGAATTTACAACTAAAGTAGGTGAGCCAATTAGGTTTTTATTATCATAAAATTTGGCGTTCACTACAAAGCTCTCATTTGCTTGTGCAAATGAGACAAAGCCTAAAAACGCGACTATTGCCATTAATTTTTTCATTATTATCTCCATATAAATTGATACAGCTTAAAACTATTAAGGCTTTATTGGCTGTGATTTTTCAGCTAGCAATTTTCTAGTGATTGATGTTACATCGGTCACTATACTTTCCATGCGCTAAGGCACGTAATAGTGCCTATGAGTGTTTCTATATTTACACCAGAGAACTTTAATGTAAACAATAAATTAAATAAGCCATTTATTAGAGTAATCTGTGATACAAAAAACGACTTTTAATAATTTTATGGAGCACTTTAGATTTCGCCACACTGCGAATTAACAAAATAGAGTCCTATTCGGTTTCATTGATATATTGGGGGAATTGAGTATTTAGGACGGCTGGGCTGAGGATAGAAGGTGATGTAAGTTAACAGCACCTGTTTGAGTATTTACTTGGTTATATGTAATTTAGCTAAGTGGTATAGGAACGCTTAACCAATTGATCTATATACATCAATACTACTGTTGGTTAAAAGCCCGGTAACTTGCGTACCAAACGCTTTAAAGTGTGACTCGTTTTTATGCGCTTCAAAGTGCTCATCAGACGCCCATTGTTCGCTAACTACATAGTCAGTATGCTCAGCATCACTTTTTACCGATAATTCATAACGTAAGCACCCTACTTCTTGGCGCGATGACTTTTGTAAGTTTTCAAGTGCTGTAAGCATTACATCTGCATCAATATTTTTGCACGATAGTGCAGCTATAACCGTTAACATGTGTATTCCTTTTAAAAGTTAAGGTGTAGATAATCTACACCTTAAAATATTTAATTTAACTTTGCGTTTGAGGTAAGTTTACTGATCCCACTGCGGCGCAAAGTCTGGTGTTGCTTGTCGGTCGCCACAATCTAAGCCATCAATGCGGGCTATGTCTTCATCATCTAATTTAACATGGTCGTTAAAGTTATCTTCCAAGTTTTTACGCTTAGTTGATGATGGAATTGTCGTCATGCCATTGGCGTTAACCCATGCTAAAACAACTTGTGCCGGGCTTGCATCATGCTTTTTAGCAATATCGATAATGGTTTGATCTTTAAGCACCTTACCTACAACAAATGGCATATATGCTGTTACATGAATGTCGTGCTGGGCACAAAAAGCACGCAATTTAGTGTTAGTTAAGTACGGGTGTACCTCAACCTGATTGGTAAATATTTCACGTGAGTCAAGCGTTTGCATTGCTTCATTTAAGTTTGCAATAGTGAAATTAGAAACACCAATGTGCTTAGTTAAACCAAGCTGCTTTGCTTTTAATAATTCAGTAAGGTATTCACTCATTGGCTCGTCGTTAGCAGGCGATGGCCAATGAATTAGCAGTAAGTCGACCGAATCAACTTGTAGCTTTTCAAGTGACTTTTTAACGCTTGGAATAAAATCGCTTTTATTTAATTTGTTATTCCACACTTTGGTAGTTAAGAATATTTCACTGCGCGGAATATTGCTGTCTTTTATAGCTTGACCTACTTGCTCTTCGTTGCCATAAATTTGTGCGGTATCAATATGGCGAAACCCAACTTCGAGTGCCATTTTTACTGAGTTATAGGCAGTGTCGCCCTCTAAGCGGAATGTTCCCATACCGAGTTCTGGCATTTCTATTACACGTTGTGTCATGGTTTATCCTTATAAAATAATCGGTTTTGAAATACAAACTTCACTGAAGCTTTACGAAATACACCTTTTACTTATTATTACGACTGTCACTTAAAAATCTATGACCTCATAACAGGTATGAGGTCATTAATTTTAGTTTCAACCTTAACAGAGGATAGTTTACGCTTGCTGAATTTCACGTTTATCAAGCATACCGCTGTAGCGTGTAACACCGAGTGCTAAAACAGAGATAACAGCGCCTATCCATGCTGTATCTTGCAGGGTCATATTCTCTACTACGCTACCGCCAATAATTGAGCCAAGTGCAATACCAATATTAAATGCGGCTATGTTTAAACCTGATGCAACATCTACTGCATTTGGCGTGTGCTTTTGCGCTTGCTTTACTACATAAAGTTGCAAGCCCGGTACATTACCAAAAGCAAATGCGCCCCAGACTAAAATAGTAAGTACAGCGGCAATTTTTGATTCCATCGTAAAGGTAAATATCAGTAAAATAATACTCAAAGCGCTAAATATAATACTTAGTGCGCTAATTGGGCCGCGTTTGTCAGCTAACTTTCCACCCCAAATATTACCTATCGCTACCGATACACCGTAAACAAGCATTATTAAAGCAATAGCCGAAGGCGCAAAACCTGTTTGTTGCTCTAAAATAGGTGCTAAATAAGTAAACGCTGTAAACGTGCCGCCGTAGCCTAATATAGTCATTAAATATACGAGTAATAAACGTGGTTTTACAATTACTTGTAGTTGCTCTTTAAACGTTGCTGGTATTGATTGTTTTAAGTTTTTTGGTACTAAAATAGAGCTGCCAATTAATGCAATTAAGCCTAATACCGACACAACTAAAAACGTAGCACGCCAACCAAAGTGCTGGCCAATCCATGTACCTAATGGCACACCAGTTACTAATGCCACAGTAAGCCCGGTAAACATAATCGCAATTGCACTGGCTTCTTTATCTTTACTTACTAAGCTTGTGGCAATCATCGATCCAATTGAGAAAAACACACCATGGGCAAGCCCCGTTAAAATACGCGCAAGTATTAATGTTTCGTAACTTGGCGCTTGCAAAGCAAGTAAGTTGCCCAGTACAAACAAACCCATTAAGCTTATTAATACCACTTTACGATTCCAACGACCTGTTAAAGCTGTTAGCACCGGCGCACCAATAGCAACGCCAACCGCATATAAACTTACAAGCAAACCCGCTGAAGGTAGGCTTACGCCCAAGTCGTTTGCAATGGTGGGTACTAATCCCACTATTACAAACTCAGTTGTTCCTATTGCAAATGCGCTTAAGGTAAGCGCCCACAAAGCCAATGGCATAGTTATATCCTCATTAATATATGAAGAATGTAGTTTGGCTAAAATATCATTTGCAAAAAACAGCATTAGTGACAAAATACTTTTGTTAATAATGCAAAGATGATGTTGGTATACTTATGGCTGTTCATTCAAAAACTGAAGATTTAGAAACGTTTATAACGGTAGTAGATTGCGGAAGCTTTTCGGGTGCGGCTAATTTGCTCGATCAACAGGTGGCTAAAGTGTCGCGAGCTGTATCACGCCTTGAAAATACATTGCAATGCACTTTGCTAAACAGAACAACACGCCGATTAGAACTTACCGAAGAGGGTCATACTTTTATAAAATATGCGCGCGAGGGGTTAAATACGCTTTATACCGGTGAAGAAGCCATAAAGCTTTTAAAACAAGCGCCAAGTGGTAAGCTGCGAATAGATGCTGCAAGCCCTTTTGTATTACACCAACTTACGCCTTTAATTGGCGAATTTGCTAAGCAATACCCTCACATAACGCTTGATATAACCTCGCACGACAGCATTATTGATTTACTTGAACATAAAACCGATTTAGCCATACGCATTGGCGATTTAAAAGACTCAAACTTACATGCTCGTAAACTCGGCAGCAGTCAGTTACGTATTGTAGCCAGCCCAGAGTATATAAAAAACAACACAGCAATTGCGCAAATTGATGATTTACAAAATCATAAGTTAATTGGTTTTAGTGACTCCCCTAAATTAAATACCTGGCCATTAGTAAAACCCGCTTTATTCACGTTTTCACTTAGCGCAAGCAGCGGCGAAACAGTGCGCCAACTATGTATTGCAAACCAAGGCGTTGCGCTACTTTCTCACTTTATGATTGGCAATGACCTAAAAACAGGTAAATTAGTTGAAGTGTTACCCAATGCAATTAGCTCGCCAAATAACCGAGAAATTATACAAGCCGTTTATTATAAAAACAGTGCGGTATCGTCTCGAATTGTGGCTTTTTTAGACTTTATAAAGCCACGACTAAGCTTATAACTATATTAAAAAGCAAGTTAAATTATGCTTGGTTATTAAAAAGCAAACCTGAATTTTTATTATCTGAAGATGATGAAAACATTGAATCCATTAAAGTAGATACATTTTTTCGCACTGTTAATTGTATCGACGATAGCTCACTATCGAGTTGCTTTTTAAGTTCGCTTAGCTCTTCTATCGTTTCCTCTGTGGGCGTATCAGAACTATTGGTCATTTCTCTTATTTTACTCTGTAAATCTTTAATTGACTCGATCGCTTTATTCATTTGAACTGCTGAATTGTCACTCGAATCTTCTGTTTCGCTGCTAATAATAGACTTTGCGTCTTCAGTAGCTGCAGTAGAGCTCGTAGTTTTTTCGGCGTCTTTATTTAAAGAAGAGTCTGCTTTAGCCTCTGGACTTTTACTAGGATCATCCGTTTTTACAGTGTTTTTATTTAAATTACTTAGGCTTGAATAGCCATTGTCATTGTATAACTGCGAAGAAAGAGTTCCAAAATTCATTTTTGCCTCATGTGTCTAAAAATTGACGACTTTATTTTTATAATTAGAAGCAATTATCATTCCAAATATGGTAACAAATTGACCATCCGTATTTTAAACGGGAACAGGACTTATAAGTCGCCACGGGGTATTATTTTGCTTAATTTAAAATGCGAGGAAAGCTATACTTTTAAAATACGCCTGCGAAAGGCTAAATATTTTATGCACAGATGAAAACGCCATAAAGCTTTAAAACAAGCGCCAAATGGCAAGCAGCTAATAGATGCGGCAAACCCTTTTGTATTGCATCAACTTACGCCTTTAATTGGTGAATTCGCTAAATAATACCCTCACATAACGCTTGATATAACCTCACACGGCAGTACTATTAATTTACTCGAGCATAAAACAGACTTAGCCATACGTATTGGTGATTTATAAGATTCGAACTTACATGCTCGTAAACTTGGCCGTTAGTAAAACTCATTTTATTTACGTTTTCGCTTAGCGCAAGCAGCGGCGAAACAGTGCGGTATCATCGCGAATTGTGGCTTTTTTAGATTTCATAAAGCTTAGGCTTAGTTTATAAGCTCTGTATATTAATATTAATATGCTTATTAAATGTTTAACCGATTTTTTGACGCTTTTTAATAATCAAAAAGTATAAATAACAAAAGTAGTAATTAAAGGTATTAATTAAAATGGATTCTTTAACGCAGGTAGCATTAGGCAGTGCTGTAGGTTATGCGGTGTTAGGCAATAAAATAGGTCGAAAAGCCGTTTTATGGGGAGCAATTTTAGGCACGCTCCCTGATTTAGATGTATTTTTGCCATATGGCGGATCTGTAGAAGCATTTACTTATCACCGTGGCTTTAGCCATTCGTTATTAATACATTTATTAATTAGCCCGCTCATTGTATGGCTAATATTAAAAGTACACGCGGGAATGCAAATTTATAAAGTGCGCTGGTTTTGGCTAGTATTTTTAAGTTTATCTACACATGCCCTATTAGACAGCCTAACGGTATACGGTACACAACTACTCTGGCCTTTTACTGAGTACCCCTTTGCGGTTTCTAGTGTGTTTATTATTGATCCCGCTTATACGTTTCCTTTATTGATTGGCGTAATATGTACGCTGATTCCCAAAATAAAAGCAGCAACGGCTTATCGTATAAATACAGCAGCCTTAGTTTTAAGTAGCCTATATTTATTCTGTGCTTTAATTTTAAAAATAAATATTGATAACAAGGTAAAAACGGCCCTCAATAACAGGCAAATACCAGTAAATGCGTATGTTAGTACGCCTGCTCCGCTAACTACTTTGCTATGGCGTATTGTTGTGATGTCTGACGGGCAATACTATGAGGGTTATGCATCAGTATTTGACGCGCCCAACGATGTTACTTTAACGGCTTATCAAACGACGCCTTCATTGTTAAATAATATTAGCGATGAATGGGCTATAAAACGCTTGCAGTGGTTTACTAAAGGGTTTTATTCGGTACGCCAACAGCAAAGCAATATTGTACTTTCTGATTTACGTATGGGTATGGAATGCAACTATGTGTTTAATTTTGTAGTGGGTCAAAAAAATGATTCAGAAGTAAACCTTGGTAACTTTGAAAAAATAAGTCAAAGGCCAAAATTAAACAATCTTCATAAAATATGGAACAGAGTTTGGCAACCAAATGTGTCTTTAGCATCACCCGCTGCAAAAAATGACTGCAATAGCGAATAACGGCATATTATAAAATTCGTACTAGCATGAGGAAGTTAAGTGAAGTTCAAGCAGCAATTAAACTAAACAGTTCACTAAAGTGATTGCTGCTTTTTTTGCTGATACATTGCAACATCAGCATCTTGAATCATATCCTCAACTGATTTACCTGTATCGTGTTTAAAGTGTGTTACTCCTACACTGTAATCAATTTTGTATGGCTTGTTTAAGGTATTATTAGCATGCGCTATTGCATCCGCAAACCTTTGTAAAACAAACTCTGCTTTTGTCTCGTCTGAGTCGCTTAACATCGCAACAAATTCATCTCCGCCAAGTCGACCTATTACTTCACAATCACGAAATGAACTAAGCATAATTTGTGCAAATTTATTTAATACAAAATCGCCTTCGTGGTGTCCATAAATATCATTAATTTGTTTAAACTTATTGAGATCAAACAAAATAAACGACATTGATACTTTGTTTCGCCTACATACATTTAGCGTATGTTCGGCAAGGTTTAAAAAGCCACGTCGATTAGAGATTCTTGTTAACTCATCAATTGTGGCTAGTTGAATTGATTGAATTTCTCGCTCGACTAACGTGCCTAAATCTCTTAGTAATTGTTTTTCTTCATCATTGAGTTGTCTAGGTTTATTATCGGCAAGGCACAAAGTGCCTATAATGACTCCTTCCCTTAATTTTAAAGGAAAGCCTGCATAAAAGCGTACTTTAGGATCGCCTGTAACAAAGGGGTTATCAAAAAATCTTTCGTCTTGAGCTGTATCTGGGATTATTAATAACTCGTCTTGATTTATGGTGTGGCCACAAAATGAGGTTTCGCGAGGAAGCTCAGGCGCATCAAGCCCCTGCCTTGATTTAAACCACTGGCGGTCTTCGTCAATCAAAGTAACCAATGAAATAGAAACATTAAACATACGCTTGGCAATACGAGTAACACGATCAAAGCGCTCTTCATGAGACGTATCTAGAATTTTTAATGCTCTAAGCGCGTGTAATCGCTCAGCTTCGTTATTTGGAATCTCAGGTTTAATCATTAAAGCTCTATTAATTTTAAATGTTTTATAAATTACGAAACTGGAGCGAATATTTTCGAGTATATAATCCGATAAACTTATTTAAACTATAAACAGTCTGCCTATTCAAACTAGAACATTACCTAAAAATAGCAATAAATAAATATTTATAAATATCAGTAAGTCGTGCCTAAATAAATATAAGATTCAATCCGCAAAAAATTATGATTTAAACAGGTGGGAGTAGTGGTTGATACAACATAGCTACTCTTTAATGAAAAAGTAGTAGTGGCTATTTAGTTTTATTTAAATAACCACTGGATTTGGCATACTTACAAAAATAAACACTTTAATTTTGGTGCTCATATTGTCCACGGTAAACTTCAAATACTTTTAAAACAGTATGTTGCTCTTTAGTTAGGTTATCAAACCAATCATCAAACAGCTCATCATCTTCTTGCTCGCTTAGTGCCATATACCGCGCTAGTAATTCTACAATATCGTTATGGTTGCAGGTTAAAGGATTTACTTGTTGCGCCAAGGTACTGTGGTCGCGCTCTCTTAGGGTTTCCATTACCCCTTGATCAATTTGTTCTTGTTGTTGTGTTGCGTCACTCATACATAACCTCTGTAATAACTTTATAACCGTATTTGTTAACGTTTTAACTCTTAAATATAGTTATAACAGCCTAAACGCCAATAGCCAGCATTTTTGATTCAAGTGCTTATTTTTTTGATTTGTTTGCGCAAATAGCCAGCAATTACGGCCTTTTTGAGGAACATTTAAATAATTTGCAATGGGGGAATAAATACGTTAAATTAAAATGATATACTATCACATATCATTTATTGAGGCGTATTATGAAACCAAATATTCATCCTGATTACCACGTGGTTGCTTTTCACGATACCGCTGCCGATTCTTACTTTATTATTGGCTCAACCATTAAAACCAATCGCACAATCGAGATCGATGGTAATACTTACCCATACGTACCTATTGATGTATCAAGTGACTCGCACCCATTTTATACAGGCAAGCAAAAAACAACCGCTACAGATGGTCGCGTTGCGCAGTTTAATCGTCGTTTTAAAAGTTTATCGACTGTTAAAAAGGAAAAGGTATGAAAGTATTAAGCTCTCTTAAAAGTGCTAAGCAACGTCCGGGGTGTCAAATTGTAAAACGCAAAGGCCGCGTATTTGTAATTTGTAAAAACAACCCACGCTTTAAAGCAGTACAAGGAATGAAAAAGAAATAAGTTAAACGGGGATGCTCAACATATAATTAGGTAGCTTGCTTAAGCTACCTAATTTAGGGGGACTATTTTACCACTACTGAAAACTCTGGCACTGCCTGAATTACTTTTTTTACCGTACAGGTATTTACAGCTGCAATAAGCGCCTTTTTATACTTATCAGGGAAACCATCAGGTAAGTTAATCTCAATTGAAAATAACTTTTTACCGTTGTCATCTACATTTTCGTTGTTTTGGGTAAGCGTCATACCTTGCGTTGAAATATCACGCTGCTCGCAAAACTTACGCGCATAAAAACCTGCACATAAAACCATACTTACTAAAAAATAATCAAACGGTTCTGGATGCTCTGCATTGCCACCAGCGTTTACACTTTGATCGCTTATTACTTCTAGGTCGCCAAATTTAGCGCTTTGCTTTTGGCCTTCTAACATTGAAACTGAAATTTCCATTGTGTTTCCTTATATTTATTGCTGCAGATACCTTTAACATAATTAGCTTAAAAGTAGCTACTAAAGATACATAGTGTCTAGGTTTATGAACCGAACAGTAATTCAAAGAACCCTGGAGGCTCGTGTAACTCATGATATTTTTTACGTAAGTTATCTATATTTTTCAGTGGTTCTTTTGCCGCACTTAGCCCCTGCTCGATTGCTGCCTTTTTTGCAAGTTCAGCTTGAGCAATCACTTTATCAAGGCCCTGCAATGACTGCTCAGGTTTTTTGTAAAACTTAGCTGTTTTACTTACTTTTACTAGCTTTATAAATTCATCAATCGCAGTATTAAATTCACTAAGTTGAGTTGCCTGCACTGCTTGTTTATAAGCAAGGCCCGTATTTTTCATATTTATTTCAAGATCGACTTCTTGCTGCGCAAAAGACATTGAACTAAACGCAAAGGTAAAAATAATTACTAAATACTTCATGGTCAAACCTATTAATTAAAAACACCTAAATTGTATCAAGTTTACGTAGTAAAGTAACTTTACGAGCTGTTATGAGTACTTTGAACTGTAAAGGGGGTTTACAAATTAATCATTTTAAAGCTGCAATAGTGAAAAATATTCAAATAACGATTTTTTTTGAATAAAAAACATCTAATAAAAATCATTTTAAAAGAGTAATAACACACATAACCTTTACAAATAAGTACATATAACACTCACTGGCAACTTCAAATAAATAAAAATTTATATATGAATAATTATAAACCGCAAAAAGTTGACTTAAAAAACAACTGAAAATTTAACAAATAAAAACCAATGTTAATAACTAAAATACATAAGAAAAACTAAATGTAAAAAACCTCAGTAAATCATTTAAAAAGCTTTTGTAATTAATACCAAAAAACACAACAAAATTTCTTCAGGTTATTTCAAGTTACTTACTTTACAGTGAGTTAGCTACTTTTAATAAAATAATCAGCATGCAATAATCGCCGCCCTCATAATAAAGCTACATTGTATTTAATTACTAAAAATGTTCTCTGGGAATCAAATGAAACGTCATAACTTACTTTCTACTAGCATTAAATGTGCATTAATTACTGCTGCTGCAACAGCAAGTAATTCTGTGCTTGCACAAGATGAGCAAGCAACAAAAATTGAACGTGTTGAAGTAACGGGTTCACGTATTTTACGTGAAGGTGCGATTGCGCCTGCACCTGTTACAGTCATCAGTGGCGAGCAGCTAATGAACACTGGCGCTGTAAACATTGGTGAAGCGCTAAACAATTTACCAGCACTTGGCAATACATATTCTATGGCTAACTCAGGCCGCTTTATTGGTACTGCGGGTTTAAATATTCTTGATTTACGTAACATGGGTACAGATCGTACTTTGGTACTTGTAAATGGCAAGCGTCATGTATCAAGCTCTGCAGGTTCTCAATCTGTAGATACCAACACTATTCCAAGTGTATGGGTTGAACGTGTAGAGATAATTACTGGTGGTGCATCTGCTGTATACGGTGCTGATGCGGTAACAGGTGTTGTTAACTTTATATTAAAAGACAACATTGAAGGCATGGACTTTAGCGTTACACGTGGTTTTGCCGATTTAAGCAGCTACAACAACGAAAAAGCGACGTTCTCATACGGCTCTAACTTTGATAACGATCGTGGTAATGCAGCTTTTGCTATTGAGTACTCAGGCCAGGATTCATTAAACGCACTTGACCACCCATGGACTAGCACTTCGTTTAGTAGTTTACGTAATCAAGCCCAAACAGAAGCAAACAAAGATAGCGCAGCTTTCCCTGATAAAATTTTAACGCCTAATGCAGGTTATTACGCTATTAATAACGCCGGTGTTTATGCACTTGAAGATGGATATACTAATAGCTTTAATGCCGACAGCAGCGCTCGCAACTTATACATAGGTGATAATGTAGATGGCTTGTCGTGTGCAAACTGTGATTCGTTTAATCTTGGTCAATTTGAAGAGATTCAACCTGAGTTTGAGCGCTACAACGTAAACTTTAAAGTTAACTACGATGTTACCGACGACTTAAACGTTTACTTTGATGCAAAATACGTAAATAGCCAAGGCGAAAGCATAGGTCAACCTGCGTTTTTCTTCTTTGACGATGAAAACAGCATCAAAATCGACAACCCTTACCTAGACCCAGCCATTAAAGCACGTATGGAAGAGCAAGGTGTTGATTCGATCATGGTTAACCGCATGATGACCGACCTTGGCCGCCGCATTGAAAACAATACGCGTGAAACAACGCGCTTTGTTACCGGCTTAAAAGGCACAGTATTTGATGATTGGGAATTAGATACCTCAATAGTATACGGCCAAACTGATCTAGAGCGCGAAAATGGCGCTAACATGATTGTAGCAAATTACTTTAATGCACTTGATGCCGTTGAAGATACAAATGGTAACGTAGTATGTCGTAGTGCTGCAGCCCAAGCTGATGGCTGTGTTCCTGTAAATATTATGGGGTTTGGTTCGCCATCTCAACAAGCCATTGATTACATTAATACGGTATCTGTTGGCACTTCAACTATTAAGCAAACAGTTATTTCTGGCTCACTCGCTAATGGCGCTATTTTTGAATTACCAGCGGGCTATGTAGGTGTTGCATTTGGTGCTGAGTACCGTAAAGAAGAAAGCGAAACTAAAGAGCCTGATAACGCTGAAGGTACTTTTTTTAACGCACTGGGCGAAGATAAGGGCTCGTTTAACGTTCGCGAAGTATTCTTTGAAGCGACGATGCCAATTTTAACTGATTTACCGCTTATTCAAGATTTAGTGTTTGATACAGCAGTACGTCATGCTGACTACAGTACGATTGGCGAAGCAACTAGCTGGAAACTTGGCCTTGATTGGACTGTAAACGATGAACTACGTGTACGTGTAACTCAATCTGCAGCACTTCGTGCGCCAAACATTAGTGAAGTATTTGGTGCAGCAAGCCAAACTTTCTACAATGTAGACGACCCGTGTCGCGCTGAAAACTTAGGTGACTTATCAAACGGTGCAACACGTACTGCAAACTGTGCCGCATTAGGCGTAGCGAGTGACTTTAACTCAGATTACGATTCAGCCTCTTTAGATGGTTTAAGCAGTGGTAACCGCGATGTAAAAGGCGAAGAGTCAACAAGTACAACTGTAGGCATTGTTTACCAACCAGAGTTTTTAGAAAACGCGCTACTTACTATTGATTACTGGGAAATTGAACTTGAAGATGCAATTGACACAATTAACGCGCAAGACATTCTTGATCGCTGTGTAGATAGCGCAACAGGTATAAACAATCAGTACTGTAACTTAATCACACGTAATGCTAATGGTGAAATTACTTTAATTCAAAACTCAGTACTAAACGTTGCCGGTCAAAAGGCATCAGGGGTAGATTTTGAACTAGGTTACGATTTTGACGCGTTTGAAGGTAGCTTTAAAACACGCTTAATTGGTACTTACTTAATTGAACGTAAAGATTACCCGTTCCAAGACGACCCTAGTAACTACATTGAATACGCAGGTACTACAGGTGAAGCTAAGTGGCAAACTAACTTATCTGTAAGTTATGTTATGGATAACTTTTTCTCAACAGTTGAAACACGCTTTTTAAGTGAAGTCGATTTATACACAAATGTTGAACTTGAAAACAACCCTAACCCAAGTAATCAAATGTCTTACGGTAAATACTTTATTACCGATATGACTGTTGGTTATAACTTCGATAGCGGTTTAGGCGTTAAAGTAGGTGTTGATAACGTATTCAACCGTAAACTTCCGTACGGTTCACGTGGTACAAGCGCGGGTAGCGCAAGTTACGATAACATTGGCCGCTTTGGCTACATTAACTTAAGCTACAGCTTATAATTAATAAAATAACTTATTAGGGCGTGTTGATCATTGGTGGGTGAATTTGCAGCAGTATGTTTGGTTTTTAGGCAAGGCAGAGCCTATGTAGTGTGGTTATTCCCCATAAATAGGCGATAACG
>NZ_WTKY01000050.1:0-4605 GCF_011378815.1 Pseudoalteromonas sp. 31A1
ATTACCGCCACTAACGTACTCACACTCGATGGCACATTTATAACCTTTGATGGCCCGGTTGATTACGACATAACCAGCCCACAAACAGCGCGGGCACCAAGCAATGCAAGCCCTGCCAATATTAGCCGCATTAGTGATATAACCATTAATGACTCCGGTATTGCTGCAACAACGTCAAGCGTAGTAGATTTACTTTATGTTTATCAAGATGGCAGCCCTGTAAAAAACGCACCTTATACAATTAAATTTGATGATGGGACACAAAGCACAGGCCAGCTAGATGAAGACGGTATAGCGCAATTAACCGATGTACCAAATGGTCAATTTACTATTCAATACGGGGAAGATACACGTGAGTATGAACCACAAGATAACACCACACCAAATCCGCTTTATAAAAGAATAACCCCCGCCTCTGCCATACAAATGAGCAGAGCTGGGCAAACAGCAACACTTGATGAAGCAAGCAACATAGCCAGCCAAGCAGGTGATTGGTTATGGGGAGCACTGCAAGGCGACTTTAATAAAGATCCCACCACGGCACAGATTGTAGTGGGCAGTATTATTTCAATGATACCGGTTATTGACCAAGTCATGGACGTGCGGGATATTTTAGCCAATGTAATGCTACTGACTGATGACGATAAAGCCAACGACAGTGATGGTTGGATTGCCTTTACGCTCACCGCAATAGGTTTAGTACCGGTGCTCGGCTCCGCGGTAAAAGGCGTTGGTAAAGTGGTGATTAAAAACAGCGGCGACACAATAGAAGCCGCAATTGCAGTGTTACGCAAGCTAGGCAAAGGCGACCCTGTTCAGTATTTACGCAAAATCAACTGGCAAGACCTAGGTAAACAAGCAGCCAGCGAAGTAAAAGCCTTTATAAAAGGCCTGCGCGATACGCTTCACGAAATATCAACAAGTTGGCAATACGACCTACTGCTGCCACAGCTTGCCATAGACGGTATGCAAGCAACCATTAAACAGCTTGATGAAATAGCACCTAAAATAGACCAAGGCGTTAAAGGCGCAGCCAGTGAAATTGGCAGTCGCGTAAACAAAGCCCTTGATGAATTCGAACCACCGAAAAGCACCGGTATTGTGGGTAAACCTAAAAAGAGCGTTGCGAATGAATTAGATGCGCCTAAAGGAAATGATTTAAAAGGGGTTGAGAGTAAAAAAGAATTCAATCTTTCAAATTTGAAAGTTAGTGATATCCCGACATTCGATTCAGGAAGCTTCAATAAGTGGTTTGACTCCAGAACACCAGAAGAGTTAGCCGAAATGTATAAAAAACAAGCCCTAAAAAGTAAAATTTCTGATGGCCTTAGAGGAGCTCGCGGTAATCACGAGTTTTTAATGGTTGTAGAAGCGCCTCAGTGGAGTAAGTGGGGAGTTAATGCCAAGCAAGTACAGAATGATTTTGCAATATCAATCTCAGCCTTGAACGAAGGTGGGTTAGCCAAGGGGTGGAAGCATTCAACTGGCTTAAAAGGTTCAAAATCCCCAAACTCTAAACGCGTACACAATGAGCTTCAAAAGATAATTCAAAACTCTAATAGTTTAGATGATTATAAAAAAAATATGTTCTCGTGGGCTGAAAAATGGATCGAAGGCGGTTACAATGGCTTACCAGAAGGTTTTCATCAATAAAGGAATATCAAGTGTCTAAAGTAGATTACTCGAATGAAGTTGATTATTATGAACAAGGTTTCGAAGAGGAAGGTATTGTTTCTGTCTGGTTAGGGATTGAACCTTTGACTAATGACGAAGAGACTGACGTTTTACAGGAGCTTTGCGGTGTAGGTTATTATGATATATCAAGTCAAGAAGGTGAGTGCTTTGATTTTCAAGATACCGATATAACATCTTTAATACACAATATGTCATATTCAAACTCCTTTATTGATTTGGTTGTTGAAGCTGCTAAAAGAAAGAATATTAATTCTGCTAAATGGGTCACCCTACAATACGACTTTAATTATAACCCAGAAAAAGTCAATCGAACTATTTCACCAGACCCCTTATTTATCGGAGCCTTTCCATACAAAGAAGATTAATCAAACACCTATTAGATAGTAACTATTCAGTTTTTAAATTATAGACCTGACTTTTCACCTTGGTCTAAAGGTTCCATCAATTTTAAACCAAATCAATTAGATGGTACTTCAGCTGACTTTGATGCCGTTTATGTGTATATAGCTAAACAGAAAGGTCTTAAAAGTAAGAATGCGGTAAAAAACCTGTTAAAAACTTGGTTTAACTCCACATCATTCGAGTGGTACATTAATCCAGCTTGTGCCTACAAAACTACATGGTAACTACACATTGGAGCTGCTTCTGATTTAAGGAAAGGAATTTAAAATGATTGATAAATTAATCACCGCCCTAGATGCTTCAGCGCTTTATATAAGTAGTGAAAAGGTCACAACAATAAAGGATGTCGAGCATGAGTTTAAAGTTGCTTTGCCAAAAGAATTAAAAAAATTACTATCAAGATTTGACTCTTCCATTATTTTTAACAATGGGGCAAAGATCATCCCCTTTCAGAAAACTCCTTATACAAATAATGACGGGTACCTGCCATTTGAAATAGTTTATGGTCTAGAAAATAGTGATAATAACCTTGTAAAAAAGAATCGCATGTATAAACAATTGAATGATGAAGGTTTTTTTATATTTGGTGAAAGTAGCGGTGGTGACCAATTATGCATCCATAAAGAAAATATGAAAGTTTATTGTTGGGATCACGAAAGCAGCGAAAACAATAATGAATTTTTTGAAGTATTTGCTAATTTTGATAACTTCCTCTCTAATCTAGAGCCTGACAATGCAAATATGGCGCAAAAAGAGATTGATTCTGCTAACTCATTTTTAGACTTTTAGTTTTTAAAAATGCTCCATTTAATAATACATGCACCTACAGCTAAGGACAGCCTATGCAACTCGACATTATAAACACCCTAAAACTATGAAAAAATTAAATTTAAAAAAAAGAGTTTCAATTACACATGATGAGTTAGATTCATTAGAAATGTTTTTTAATATTAACTTACCGATTAGCTACAGGGAGTTTATTTTAGAATTTAATGGTGGATGCCCAGATAAAATTACTATAAAAATTAACTCTGAAGAGCGCGTATTGGAAAGGTTTTTAATAGTTTCAGAAGATGAAAAGCTCGGTAATGAGTTTAAGCAATACGAAGTTAAAGTCGTAATGGCTCAAATTGAGGAAAGACTTACAGATAACGAAGACTTGGTTGGAGCCGAGACCTTACCTTTTGCTTACCTTTTTGGTGGTGATTTTTTATGCCTAGATTTCAAAGAAGATGCAATAAATCCTAAAGTAGTAATATGGGATCATAATGAGTCTGAAGAGTTATCGCCTGTTTTTTACAAGGCTTTTGATAATTTCCAAGAGTTTCTTGATGCGATGCCTTTCGGCTAACACATATTTACAAACTTTATGCTTGATCATTCAATTTAAAACTCATTTATGATGCTAAGGAAAGCCAATGCAACCCGATATTAAAAACATCCCGCAACACCTAGGTCAGTACCTTTATCAGCAAATAGATGAGCCATGGCATGAAGCTCAGCTTATTTTAGATTGCGATAATAATAATGCGATCGAGTGCAAGTCCCACTTTATTAAATCAGATAACGAAACACAGCATGCAATTGCTGTATCTAAAAATATAACTGAGTTATTCAAAACGTTATTTGACCACGCCATTAAAAATGAGACTGAAAATTGGCAACGCGCTATTTTTACTATCACTCGTCAAGGCCAATTTAACCTAAACTTTGAGCGCGATAATGATGAAGAAGCAATCGCTGCTGTTGAAATACATAAATAAATAAGATCAATCACAATCAAACTTCACCACCCTTTTTAGAGATATTTATGACTACTTTAACTAAGCAACTTATATTTATATCCCTCGCTTTAACGCTAGCTGGGTGCGATAAAGTGACAGTGAGCACCGTTACTGCATTATTAGCGCCCGCTGAAAAAATACAGGCGGCCTCCCCTGAAGCAAGTGACTTTCAAGTTAACGGCTGCAATTTAACTTATAAAGACCAATCACTGATTTTTAATACCAGCATTGATGAATGGGTTAAAATACTTGGCCCATACGACAGAGTCACTCACTTGGCAAACGATGTGTACTTTTGGGATGACTTAGGTCTCGGCCTTTTTTCTAGCACTGGCAAACACAGAGCTGATGAACTTCAGTTCGAGTTTAATGAAACCATAGCCTTTAGTGAAACAAATATTAAAAATACCTACTCAGAAGACATGAGAAAAACAAAAAGGGAGGCTAACGAATCTCGCTCTAAAACGCCATTTCCTCAAACGCTTTGGGTTAATGGGGCTGCAATTAAAGGTAACTGGGATATGAGTAAAGTAAATAATCAACTGTACGCATTTAATCCAAAAAATTCCCATTACTTTGGTGAGGCGTATATGCCCACTATTTTTGGTTCACGTTTTGCTTGCGATAAAGAGGCTCCGCCCTATTTTAACGAGGGCGAAATTGGCATTAGAGTAGATGTAAACCCGCAAAATAAAAATGAGATAAAAGTACTAACTTTGCGTGT
>NZ_WTKY01000051.1:0-4315 GCF_011378815.1 Pseudoalteromonas sp. 31A1
GCGAATGAATGGATTCAAGGTTAAAAAGCAATCAATTGAAAATAGTAGAATACGTTCCTAGAAAGAGTAATTCTACAGCCTCAACGCCTTGCTAAGAGGCAAAAAAATGTTGGCTAAAATGTTGAGGAACGAAAACAGCCAACTGTTTTTTGTCCTTTTGAGCAGCTTGTTAGATGCGATTTTAATTAAACACCTTTTCTAGCAACGAATGACTTACCTTCATAACTCAAAGTTAGGTTGTATTTCTTCATGCTCTTAAGTTTGTTATTTAACAAAATATGACCACTTACGTTACATACTTGATAAAAGTCATCATCGTTTGACGAGAGAATGTCCGCAGTGCCTTCAATATATAATAATTTATCGGAATGAAATACTATCGATGTAATAATAGTGCCGTCACACCACATTGCCTCGGGGAAAACATCAAGTTGTAACCTACTACTTAAAAACCATTCAAAATCACTTTGTAAAGTTTGAGTAGTATTTTCGTTTAATTTACTCCGAACATTTAATAAGTCAGAAACAAAAATATTTTCACTTTTGCGGATAGAGTTTTTTATTAACCTCTTGCTTGCAATCATTCTTTTATAGCTCTTACTGCTATATTCATAGATAAATTCACGAGAATTAGGTGAAATGTATATTGATTTAACGATACCATCTTTAAGAGTTAGGTACATTTCACTGTCAGGAGCAGTGACTTCTCTATATCTTTCGGAGCCTTCATTAACAATTAAGTAAGGAAACTTATTTACGAGTTCATTCAAACTTAATCCGATGATACAAATATCATCCAAACATGCATTGCTTGAAGTGATATAACAACCATCAAAACGAAACTCTAAATCAGGATCAAAAGACAATTCCAACCCTATTTTTTTATAAATCCATTTTTCTGACGTAATTTCATCTTGACCGTCAGGGTTACAGATTTCATCAGGTAGACCTAAGAAGGTTTTAATCTCCTCCCTGAACATACCAAATTCAACTTTTTCAACACCAGTATTAGGATAAATATTCATAGCATCTAACGAGCCTGTAGATTAACTCGTTTTAAAATTTTTTTATTGATAAACAAACCATAGCTGAGTTCCTATTTTGGTTCAATTGATTACTGTATTTTTACGCAGCATATAAAGAAGTGTTTGGTGTTGTTTAAATTGGCGTTTTGGAAGCGATTACGAGTGGTTGAGTGGTTTTATTTAGGTTAAAAGGACTTCCCCTTCTTAATGCATCGTGTTTTGCAGTTTTTCTATATTATGAACAAGGCAATACAGTTGCCATTGCATATTAACTTTCGTTTGACCCCGTAAGGTCAATTTATTCATGCCCTTATTGACGGTAATATTGCCGAACACGGGTTCAATACAGCCTAATCGCTTACTGTATTGTCGTCGCCCTATGGGGCTATCTATTTTTACTTTCATTTTGTCTACATAGCTCAGCTTTTTGCGTGATTCATTATTTATAAACTGTACTTGTCGCCCCGTTTTAATGGGTAGTTTTCGCATGCATTGCTGCTGTAGCGGGCACGTTTTACAGTCTTTTAAGTAACCACAGAATCGCGTGTATTGCTGGTTATGACTTTTTACATTAATCCCACTTCGCCACATATCATTGCCTGCGGGGCAGCGGCATGTTTGAGTTGCCTCATCATAATGAAAATCGTCTGAGGTAAATAAGCGTGGCTTGCCTTTGCTGCGTTTTAGTCGGCGCTTTTCTTGCTCCGTTTCGTATGTTTCGCTGTCTTTAAACAGCGGATTTCGTTTTCTAAATTGGTTATCCGCAATGTAGGTATCGAACCCACTTTTCGCCATGTATTCAAGGTTCACTTCGCTGTTAAACCCACTATCTGCGGTGAATTTAATCGTGTGATCGTCTTTGAGCTTGTCAGTGTTCAATCTATCGAGTTGCTGTTTTAATTGTGCAACGGCTGGCTGCAGAGTTTGTTGCTCGCCTACTGAGCCCCACGCTTGTGCTTGCAGGATGATTTGATGTTTATCATCGTTTATCGCGATGCCGTTGTAGCCTTGAATTGTGCCTTTTGAGGTCGTCATCTTCGCACTGTCGGGGTCAGTGATATTACTTTTAACAGGCTTGCCTTTACTGCCTGTTTTTTCTTTGTGAGTGGCTAAAAACTCAGTGATTTTATCTGCACTTTTATCCAGCTTTTCTTTTTGTTTTAAGTCCTGAGCTATCAACTCTTCGCCCAGTCCATCTTGTGATTGGTGGCGTTCAATTATACGTTTGCTTGCGCGTTCTAATTTTGCTCTTTTGCGGCTTAACTCATCGAATGTGCCGCTCCACTCTTTACTCGCATTGGACTTTAATTTACACCCATCAATGGCAAACATGTTGCGGCCTATCAAGCCTTCCTCATCACATATCATCAGTACTTGCGTAAAAAGCGGCTCAATCTGCTCATGCATTTTGGCCACGAATCCCGCTATAGATGTGTAATGCGGCTGGATATCACCCGACACACTCATAAATAAAATGTTCGTCTCACACGCTTTAGCAATTCGGCGGCTACTAATTAAACCATGAGCATAACCCAGTAAAATAATCTTTAGCATTACCGAGGGTGGATACGCCGCCGCACCCGTTCTGTCGTTGTTATACCACGCGTCAAAGCCCGACAAGTCGAGTTTATTTTCGACAATATAACAAAGGGCATACTCAAAGGTGCCAGGCAAAATTTGTTCAGCGAAATTGATAGGAATGAATTTATTTTGACAGGATAAGTCAGGCTTATAGTTAGCCATAACAGTTTACCGTGGGTGAATAATATCTATTAGATCACAGCGAACAGATGGATTCAAGGTTAAAAAGCAATCAATTAAAAATAGTAGAATACGTTCCTAAAAAGAGTAATTCTACAGCCTCAACGCCCTATTAACAGGCAAAAAATAGTTTGCTAAAATGTTGAGGAACGAAACAGCAAACTGTTTTTTGTCCTTGTTTAATAGCTTGTTATGTGGCTAATTACAAAAATGCTTAAGTTTGGCTTTCTTTATAAGTGGAGCAAGCTTTTCTATTGCGCCATTATTTTTATGCCAAATGATATAAGTGTAATCCCACTCTTCTGTAACGACACAACCTAACTCAGGTAACACATACTTTGAGAATAGAGAATTATCTTTATCCATAGATTCACTGTAATTTGAAAAAGTATCCTGAATATTACTTATATCGAGAAGTTTTTCAGATTTACAATCCACTAGTTTAACCATAAAACTTTGAGAAAGTAACTTGATGAACTCATTGAAACGACTCCAATCATTTTCTGTTACAAGATCTAGTTTATAGCTTTCCTCGCCTAACCAACCATCCCAAAGAGATACAAACTCTTTAGTATAATTAGCTTTAACTTCCCAATCTTCAAAATATGATTGATACATAAGACTCGATAGACACATAACGCCTAAATAACAGGCTAAGTAATGGTTGGCTATAATGTGTAGCGAAGCGAAACGTAGCCAACTGTTACGTGTCCTTGTTGATTTTCTTGTTAGGCAACAAAATTACGCCGTAGATAAGTAAAACACAGTTCTTCTTTTTCTGTTACTTCAAACAGACTGCTAGTAATAATCGCATATAGTACTTTACAAATATCTGATAAATGATGGTTATTAAAAGTATTCCAATCAGTATCATTTGGGTTATTGATAACCTGTAAATGAACTTTATTTCTTAGTGACCTTAATGACTCTAACTTTTCATATATATTTTCATTAGACCCAAATACGCTCTTTGATTTCGCACATTTGATCATAGCGTCGAATGACATATGTTTAAGTTGTTCTTCTTCCAATTTTTTATAGATAATTGTGTCGATTCTAACCATTTCATCATCAAGTTTTTTCTGATTCCCTTTAAACTTAGCCTTCTCAATCCAATCAGTTTTAGTATGATTGCCGTTAACGATGAGAAGAAAATGCAATAATGATTCAATAATTCCGCATCCAACAAGAACAATGGTTTTGATTGTTTGGGTAATAATTACAGAGCTGAGCTTTAGATCTTGGAGTAACTTATCTTGAAATTCTATATATTGGAGGTTATAAGCAATATTTTTTCTTAACGCATAAACATGATCATAACCTCTATTCTCATATAATACTTTTATCAAAATAGATTCTAGTTGTGCAATTGACCATGGATACCAAGTATCCTTATTTTCACCGACTCTTGAAAGTTCCGACATACTTTTCCTTGTTGCCTAACGCCACGTTAAGCGGCAAAAAATTGTTGGCTAAAATTGTGAACGGAGTGAAACAGCCAACTGTTTTTTGTCCGTTTGAACGTCTTG
>NZ_WTKY01000052.1:0-3540 GCF_011378815.1 Pseudoalteromonas sp. 31A1
ACACGCAAAGTTAGTACTTTTATCTCATTTTTATTTTGCGGGTTTACATCTACTCTAATGCCAATTTCGCCCTCGTTAAAATAGGGCGGGGCCTCTTTATCGCACGAAAAACGTGAGCCAAAAATAGTGGGCATATACGCCTCACCAAAGTAATGGGGATTTTTTGGATTAAATGCATACAATTGATTATTTACTTTACTTATATCCCAGTTGCCTTTAATTACAGCCCCATTAACCCAAAGCGTTTGAGTAAATGGCGTTTTAGAGCGGGATTCGTTGGCCTCTCTCTTAATTTTTTTCATTTCTTCACCGTAAGTAACTCTAATATCATCTTCACTAAAGGCTATGGTTTCATTAAACTCGAACTGAAGTTCATCTGCTCTGTGTTTGCCAGTGCTAGAAAAAAGGCCGAGACCTATTTCATCCCAAAAGTAAACGTCGTTTGCTAAGTGAGTGACTCTGTCGTATGGGCCGAGTATTTTAACCCATTCATCAATGCTGGTATTAAAGACAAGTGATTGGTCTTTATAGGTTAAATTGCAGCCATTAACTTGAAAGTCACTTCCTTCAGGAGAGGCCGCTTGTATTTTTTCAGCGGGCGCTAATAATGCAGTAACGGTGCTCACTGTCACTTTATCGCACCCAGCTAGCGTTAAAGCGAGTGATATAAATATAAGTTGCTTAGTTAAAGTAGTCATAAACATCTCTAAAAAGGGTGGTGAAGTTTGATTGTGATTGATCTTATTTATTTATGTATTTCAACAGCAGCGATTGCTTCTTCATCATTATCGCGCTCAAAGTTTAAGTTAAATTGACCTTTACGCGTAATGGTAAAAATAGCACGTTGCCAATCTTCCGCTTCGTTTTTAATAGCGTGGTCAAATAACGTTTTAAATAATTCAGTTATATTTTCAGATACAGCAATTGCATGCTCTGTTTCGTCATCTGCTTTTATAAAGTGGGCTTTACACTCAACCACAGCATTATTCTCGCAATCTAAAATAAGCTGAGCTTCAAGCCATGGCGCATCTATTTGCTGGTAAAGGTACTGACCAAGTTGTTGCGGGATGTTTTTAATGTCAGGCTGCATTGGCTGTCCTTAACGCTCAGGTTTATTACGTATTAAATCATTGGCTAGCATTGGATGTGGCGTAAGTTGTGATTTGGTTATACCAAGTAAGTTTGCCACTAACGCATGCTCTAAACACCAGTAGCCAATGTAATAATCAGTATATTCAAATTCACAATCACATTCATGGTTGCCGTGCCAGTCTGCATCATCAAGTTGGGCATACCACTGAGATATAAATTGGTTTAACTTCTGTGCTTGCGTATTTTTATCAAGACTAAAGGCGTCAAACAAACACTGGTAAACATCAGGGTAATAGAGGGTCTTTGCCATAGGGCGCTGTGAATCACCGAGCTTTACGGCTATAGCATCAAATAATGCATCTTTACCTTGTTCACCAATGACATCAAGCGTTTTATTAATATGCTCAGTGGGCGCGTCGCAGGCAACTAGCAACGACAGCCACCAAAGCGTATAAATATAGCGATTTATATTCGCAGAGCCACACGCCTCGCCGGCGCCGCCAAGTTGCTCAAAATCAACACGGTAAAACTGATGGGGTTGTGGAATGTTATCAGCTACCGACGTGAGCTGTTCACGATAAGGTAAAATAGCGAGTACAAAAGGGCGTAATTCATCAATAGAGGCACCATAAGAATAATGCGCTACAGCACGCATAATCGCTAGTTGAAACAGTCTCTGAGCCACATCAACGCGCTGAGTAGGGGAGGTAAATACAGCGTCGTCGAGTGCGGCTTGTGTTTCAGTTAGCGCTTCATCAAGGTCACTAATAAGTTCGTGAAAATAGTCAGCGTCCTTACGGTTATCACGTAGCATTCATGTCATCCTTTAAAGTGAGCTAAATCTTTAGGGTAATACGGGTGGTCAATAAAACTGCTGTCGTCAATATTATAAAGTTTAACGACTAAAGCCGAACCCCAGCACCAGTAGCCAATGTAAGCATCCGTATCCATTAAATGATAATCAGGGCTTCCTTCGGCTTTATACCATGCATCGAGATATGCTTTCACTAATTCAGGTCGCTGCTCGGGTGACCCTTCAATAACGTTATATAATTTACCAAAACGTTTTTTGAATAACGGTATTGTTGCAGCTTGGCGTTCACTATCTCCCATCGCGATAGCAAGGTTATCGAGTAAAGCATCTTGTCCTTGATTAGCGATAAGCTCTAATGTTTTTAGGTAATAGTCTTCACCCATGGCCAAGCAGTAGGCAAAGGTAAGCCAAATAATTGTGCGTCTTAAATCATCTTCGTGTAACTCCTCCCAATCGATACGATTTTTTTGCTCATTTGCAGGTAAGGCGTCAGCATAGTCTTTTTGCCATTGACGGTATTTAAGTGCTTCAAGTAAGTGAGGTTTGAGCTCAGTTAAATTGTCTCCGCGGGAGTAGCGTTCGTGAAGTAAACGAACTACATAATCAACCAACCCAAAAGATAATTTCATTTTAACTTCTGTAGAAAACTCTTTATTATGCTTAACATCATTTAAGTAATCATCGATAGTTTCTGTACTAAATTCTACTTGTTCATCAAAGTAGGCTTTACTTTTTAATTTATCTCTTAACATTTCTACTCCTAAAACCCTTGGGGTGTCCCAATGATATTACCTAGTTTATTTAGCTCTTTAACTAATAAATTACCGTCAGGTGTATTGCGAATTAGTATCTTTTCAACTGAGCCGTCATTTGTACGTATTGCTTTCAAAATTTTTGCTCGTTCTTTCCTACTTAGCCCTGCTTTTTGTAAGCGTTTATCAGTAACCCAATCATCACTCATTTGCTTGCCGTCTATGGCAAGCTGTGGCAGCAGTAGGTCGTATTGCCAACTTGTTGATATTTCATGAATAGTAAACTGACTATTTAATAGCACTTTTACTCTTTAAGCGCAGCGTCTCTTAACCTCTTTGTGAATAATTCATTTAAAATATTTTTTGCACAAAGAGAAAAGAATGAGAAGTAAATGAGGGCGTTAACCATAAAAAACAGTCATTATGTGAAAGGTTAGGCGCTAATTTTTAGCGCCTAACTCCACAACATCCATGTTGTTAAAGAGTGGGTTAAATTAATATTTAATGTGTTTGAACAGCTGCTATTACTTCTTCATCGTTATTATCGCGCTCAAAGTTTAAGTTAAACTGGCCTTGTCGAGTGATAGTAAAAATAGCGCGTTGCCAATCCTCAACTTCATTTTTAATGGCGTGGTCAAATAACGTTTTGAATAATGCTGTCATATTTTCAGATACAGCAATTGCATGCTGTGTTTCGTCATCTGGTTTAATAAAGTGAGCCTTGCATTCAAGTATATTGTTGTTTTCGCAATCTAAAATAAGATGAGCTTCAATCCACGGAGCATTAATTTGTTGATAAAGGTACTGACCTAGGTGTTGCGGGATGTTTTTAATATTAGGTTGCATTGGCTTTCCTTAGCGTTTAGTTATTGAACAACGACT
>NZ_WTKY01000053.1:0-3463 GCF_011378815.1 Pseudoalteromonas sp. 31A1
AATCGCGATGGATGAAGGTCTTCGTTTTGCTATCCGTGAAGGTGGTCGTACTGTAGGTGCTGGTGTTGTAGCAACTATCGTAGCGTAATTATTAGCCTAGCTAATTGTTACCAAAAAGCCCGAGCTTAGTCTCGGGCTTTTTAATGTCTAGAATAAAGTGTCATATGAAGGTGGCGCTCTTACTTTAGGCGTAGGTGCGTTGTAGTAACGTTCAAAGCGTAATTATTAGCCTAGCTAATTGTTACCAAAAAGCCCGAGCTTAGCCTCGGGCTTTTTAATGACTAAAATAAAGAGTGATTTGAAGGTGAGAATCTCACATTAGACGAAGATGCTTGGTAACAACATTCAAAATATTATTGGTATTAATAAAAAACCCGAGCCTAGCCCGGGTTTTGATAAGTTATGAATATGCCATAATTGGCTGAAAACTATTCAATATTTTGGATCTGTTCTCTCATTTGTTCAATCAACACTTTTAACTCTACAGCGGCAGTAGTGATGTCAC
Source organism: Pseudoalteromonas sp. 31A1 (assembly GCF_011378815.1). Taxonomy (NCBI): domain Bacteria; kingdom Pseudomonadati; phylum Pseudomonadota; class Gammaproteobacteria; order Alteromonadales; family Pseudoalteromonadaceae; genus Pseudoalteromonas; species Pseudoalteromonas sp. 31A1. The sequence goes on from NZ_WTKY01000053.1 coordinate 506, forward strand.
TATTGATAGACTTAGATGCTAGCGTGTTAGCTTCACGATTAAATTCTTGCATCATAAAATCTAGGCGGCGGCCACATGCGCCACCTTTTTTAAGGATTTTTTTAGTTTCTTTAACGTGAGACTTTAAACGATCTAATTCTTCAGCTACATCTTGTTTTTGAGCAAGATAAATAAGTTCTTGTTCAAGGCGTGACTCGTCAATGTTTGCTGTTAAGTCTTCTAGCTTTTGAGCCAGTTTTTCACGCTGCCACTTAGCAATCTCAGGCATATGCGTTTCTACAATTTCTACTTGCTCTAAAATCGCATCAAGGCGGATTGCTATCATTTCTTCAAGGTTTGCACCTTCATCGCCACGAGCTGATTTAAAATCTTCGATTACTTGATCAAGACCAGCAATTAGTGCTGTATTAACGCTATCCATATCAAGTTCTTCAGCTTCCATAACACCAGGCCAACGCAATATATCAACCGGATTAATGTCGCCATTACTTTGCTGTTGAACCCATTTAGCGCTATTTATAAGTTGCTCAGCAAGGGCTTGGTTAATTGATAGCTCACCAACATGGGCAGGATTTGCTACAAACTTTAAAAAAACCTCAACTTTACCGCGTTGTAAGTGTTTGCGTAAACGCTCACGAATAACTGGCTCCATGCCACGAAATTGCTCTGGTGCGCGAATAAATGTTTCAAGGTAACGCTGGTTCACTGAACGAACTTCCCAAGTGCCAGTTCCCCAATCGCCTTTTATTTCGCGACGCGCATAAGCTGTCATACTGTGGATCATGGATATTTTCCTAAATTTATAAATACAATATTACGATGATTATACCGTAACACCGCTTAAGCTCTAGGGAAAATTTAATACACTGAATATTTTGCATACAGCTATTTATTTAAATCAGCATGGTATCTATACCCACATACACTTATAATGTCGCAAATTCTGAATTAAGGGGATCGTCAATGCGTCCAAGCGAAAGAACACCTAACCAAATTAGACCTGTTACATTTACACGTAATTATACTTTGCATGCTGAAGGCTCAGTACTTGTTGAGTTTGGTAACACCAAAGTACTTTGTACAGCTACTGTCGAATCGGGCGTTCCTCGTTTCATGAAAGGTCAGGGTAAAGGTTGGATCAATGCTGAATACGGTATGTTACCGCGAGCAACGCATACGCGTAATGCTCGAGAAGCTGCACGTGGTAAGCAGGGCGGTCGTACTATGGAAATTCAACGTTTAATTGCACGTGCACTGCGTGCTGCTGTTGATTTAAAAGCACTTGGCGAAAACACAATCACTATTGACTGTGATGTAATCCAAGCAGATGGCGGTACACGTACTGCTTCTATAAGTGGTGCATGTGTTGCACTTGTTGATGCACTAACGCACATGCGTGCAAAGGGTATGATTAACTCAAACCCACTTAAGCATATGATTGCAGCTATTTCGGTAGGTATATATAAAGGCCAAGCAATTAGCGATTTAGAATATATTGAAGATTCAGCAGCAGAAACTGATATGAATGTAATTTTAACCGAAACAGGTAAAATTATAGAAATTCAAGGTACAGCCGAAGGCGAACCTTTCTCGTTTGATGAGCTAGATGAGTTACTTACTTTAGCTAAACATTCTATTCGTGAAATCATTGACGTACAAAAGCAAGCATTAGCATAAATAGGTAGGCCACTAGATATGAAAGATTATCAAAAAGAGTTTATAGAATTTGCTCTAGAGAAGCAGGTATTAAAATTTGGTGAGTTTACTTTGAAGTCAGGGCGCATAAGTCCTTACTTTTTTAATGCCGGTTTGTTTAATACAGGTCGTGACTTAGCACGCTTAGGTCGTTTTTATGCATCAGCATTAGAAGATTCAGCGATAGAGTACGATGTACTATTTGGTCCCGCGTATAAGGGTATCCCAATAGCAACAACGACGGCAGTTGCATTAGCAGATCACCATGATAAAGATGTACCGTACTGTTTTAACCGTAAAGAGAAAAAAGCACACGGTGAAGGTGGTACATTAGTAGGCTCAGAACTCAATGGCAAAATAATGCTAGTTGATGATGTAATTACCGCAGGTACCGCTATTCGTGAGTCCATGGAAATTATTGCACAAAATGGTGCAGACCTTAGTGGTGTTTTAATTGCATTAGATCGCCAAGAAAAAGGTAAAGCCGAGTTATCAGCTATTCAAGAAGTTGAACGCGACTTTAATACCAAAGTAATTTCTATTGTAAAATTAGCAGACCTTATTAGTTACCTTGAAAACCAAGGGACGATGGGCGAGCATTTAGCCTCAGTTAAAGCTTACCGTGATCAATACGGCGTAGCATAAATAAAAAGCCTCGCAGTGCGGGGCTTTATTTTGACCTTCATTCATAGAGTTTATTAATGAAAGATGTATTAAAACCAAATGGCTTAGGCCTCAAACGCGTTTTCAAAGCAACCTATTGCTCCTATCTTGGCTTTAAAGCAGCATTTAAAGAAGAAGCTGCATTTAGACAAGAGCTATTACTAAGCCTTATATTATTCCCCACTTCATTTTGGCTTGCTTCATCATTATTACACTGGGCAATACTAATTAGCTCACTGCTTATTATTCTAATAGTTGAATTGCTAAACTCTGCCATTGAAGCATTAACAGATCGAGTAAGTACAGAATTGCATGTATTGTCAGGTAGAGCCAAAGATATGGGATCTGCAGCCGTAACACTTTCATTAACGATCGTATTGATCATATGGGGTGTAAGTCTTTATATGAAGATCGTTTAAGCTCACTTTTAATATTAGTGAAGTTTAAACACCTTTAGTTGTTAATAATTTGCTAGTTATGTTGTGTTTTTAACGTGTTTAGCTCAAATACTCAGCGAACAGCACATTATTTCAAGTTTTCTTCAAAAAAGGGTTGATCTGTTTTCGGATCTCCCTATAATGCGACCCCACTGAGACGGGA
>NZ_WTKY01000054.1:0-3021 GCF_011378815.1 Pseudoalteromonas sp. 31A1
CACACCGGCTCACTGGCAAACGGTGTAGCCACCTTGGCTAATTTACCGCAAGGTAAAAGTGATGTTTTGCTGCGCGCAACCACTCAAGCTGATGAACAACAACTCATCCAACTGCGTAACGACTTTAAACAACATCTCACCTCCATGCTTAATGAAATACGCAAACAAGCAGCTATTGGCGATGCTATTTTTGAGCAAGAGGACTTTTTTACCCAATGGATGATTGAAACCGGTGCACGCGCAACAGGCCTGTATCAAGGCGCAAAGTCCCTTGTAACGGGTATCGCTGATTTAATCGTATTGGGGATTGATGTAAATATCAGTGTGTATTCTGCCTGTTTTAGGATGATTGATGCCGTTGCCAGTGGTGATAAGCACGCAGTTAAGCACGAACTTGAAACAATTTTAGCCTTTAGCCAAAAAACAACCAGTGCATTATCAGATGCCTTTGAATTATTACTCGCCTTAATGGACGATGAAGACACCCGTAGTACACTCGCACGTTTCCCGTATGACTATATTGAAGCCCACTCGTACGTAGATAAACAACGTATAACCGGTGTAATGGCCTTTGAAATATTATTAGCGATACTAACAGGCGGGGTGGGTGTTGCCGCTTCTGCAGCGAGTAAATCAAAACACCTTGCCAGCGCCAATCGCGCACTGGTTAATATGGCCGATATACTTAAGCGCAAACAGCTAGATAAAACAATATCGCACACAGTATCGCCTGAGCAACCTAAATTAATTGAGCGCATTGACAAGCCCGATGCGGCATTACAACCAGGTACCAATCGAGGCGTAACAACGCAGGTGTATATAAAAACTCAAAAACCTATGCTTACAAAAGATGGCATGGTTATTCCATACGGTAAAACCGAAGCCGATGCAATTTCAATCCAAATGCCTAAAGGTGCCGAGAAAGGAAAAAGCTTTACAAAAAATGGCAAAACCATAACATATGATAAAGATGGTTTTCCTATTTTCAATAGTAAATTCGATGTTACTCTTGATGCCTCACATTTAGGAACGCAAAAGCATGGCAAACACTTTCAGGCGGCAAATGAATCAATACGAAAAGCATTAATAGACGATCCATCTTTAGCTAAAAAAATGAACTTAACACCAATGCAGCATAAGTTTTTTATGAAGAGCCCATCAGTTCAAAGTAAGCCACCGGGATTAACATGGCATCATCATCAAGATTTAGGAAAAATGCAGTTAATTAGTTCAATAGAACATAAAACTTTTTTACCTCATACTGGAGGTATGTCAATTTGGGGAGGAGGATATAAATGATAAACGAATGGGAATTGTATTTGTGGGAAAAAGATAAGCCTTTAAACAAACAAGTCGTTTCTTCGTTTGAGAAAAGAATGGGTATAACTTATCCTGAGAAATATTTAGAGATTATGAACTTGCATCAAGGGAAGGCACCTAATCCTGCATCAATATTAATAAATAATAATATTGAAACTGCTATTAGTTGCTTACTCCATTTTGCCGATGATGATTACGAAAACGTTTACAATGTAGAAACGACTATCTCTACCATGGAAGATAATATACCATATGGAGTTATTCCATTCGCTGATTCCCCTGGGGATGATTACTTCTGCTTTGACTTTAGAATAGAAAATATTGAACCAAAGGTTATTTTTTTCTCTCATGAGTTTAAAGGGGACGAAGCAATATTTCCGGTAGCCGATAGTTTTAAGGAATTCCTAGATAAAATTTATTCTTCTTAAGAACCCTAAATTCTCTTTAACAGCTTACAATATTCAAAACCAAGCTATTAAGTAACTTCTTAATAGCTTGGTTTTATTGGAACATTAAACAATAAAAATCAACCTTCACTTTGTTTTTAATTAATATATTGCCGAAATAGAAAAAGACAGTGTTGATGAAGTAAACCCCCAAGCTTGTTAAATAGTACATGATAAATACTTTATCACCTTTAAGACATACAACAAAAAGCCAATGACAATGGCTTAATCGAGACCATTGATGTGTCTATTTTTGATATCGGATTTTAAGGAGTAATTAAGATGATTAAAAGCCATTACAGCTTTGCACAAAGAAGCTATGACAGAGCAATCAAGTTATACAATAGGTTGCAAGAAGGGGGACTTGGGCGCATTCAAGAAGATCCTAGCCATGGGCTACATAATCATTTTAAGCGTAATCTAATAGACACCTTCCCCATGGAAGCCATTGAAAACCCTAATAGCTACCATGCTTGGCTTTACCTATTACGCGCATCACAATTAGGGCACGGTATTTTTCAAAGTAACGCCAATGATGGTCAAGCCTTTGCATTTTTTTATGATGACGAATACCTAGAAGTAATAGGTAAAGCCGATGACTATGGCACTAAACACGCAACGTGGTTAGAAGCATTATATGCCGCGATTATAGTGCGTAATCAAGACGCTATTGATTTTTTAATCACCACCGACAATGACGTATTTCGTCAAGCGCGATTGGGTGACCAACGCAAACCGTTTGATTACGCCTTAGCTGATTTACTCAAAGGTCTATTCAATCCAAACGCCGATTTAACACATTTACTTGAGCAAGCGTATGTCACCTCAAATCCAGATGATTATCCAGATGATGAGATATATTTACTAGTCAGCCGTCTCAAGTGGCCGTTAGTGTCTGTTATCGAAGCCATCTTCACAGAAGACGGTGAGCAGGCCTACAATAGCGCCATGGAAAAGGCTTTATTACTGCACAAAGAATATTACAGTGATGAGGAGCAATTAGGCGCCAATGAAGGTGCTATCCCTTTAGCGTTAACCGCGATGGCCGTTATCGCTAAAGAAGTCAAAGGCTATCAACTTACTATTGAAAATGAGTATATTCCTGATTGGCTAATCAATGTTAACCCACCAAAACCAGAATAAACGAACGTATAAATAATTACCCACTCTTTAACAACATGAATGTTGTAAGGCTAGGCGCTGCAGCCTTAAAGGATTAGCGCCCTAACCTTTCAAGTAATGGCTACTTTTATGG
>NZ_WTKY01000055.1:0-2659 GCF_011378815.1 Pseudoalteromonas sp. 31A1
CTTAAAGTGCCTCTGTTTATTAAAGGAATCTGATGCAAAATAATGACTACCTAGCCGTTGATATTATGCCTAAAAAAACGCGGTTTAATCGTTTTTTTTACCCTCATAAAATCAAAGAACGATATAAAAAGTTTAAAGGCTTGTGCTATTTGTATAATTGGATAGATACTGACATGCATTTAGTTGAAACCCAACCGCAAAGATATCGGTCTTTTAAGTGTGGCAACGATCCTATAAAAACGCTCTTCTTTGGACCAATGGCAATTGGGTTTACTTTAAGTTTGCTATTTGTCATTTCTTGTGGTGTTGCTACCTACTCGGACGAACCTTATCAATGGTGGGTACCGTTACTTACATTTAGTTGGAATTTATTTTTCTTGAATGTATTACCAGTTACATTTAGGTTTACATCTAAAAAAATAATCTACTTTGATAGATTAAAGCAGACAGTGGGTTTTACTTTTAATATACCAGACTGTGAACAGCGTGATGAATTAGGTAATTGCTGCTTTAGTTGGGATGAAATAGTGTGTCGACTTGATATTGCATCTACGCGTCCGGGAGTTTTAAGTTACTTCCCGAGTATTAGCCATATTGATTTAGAAAGGTATCCTAAGACTAAAATGCTAGGTACGGTGGCGGATAATGGAGAAACACCAGCATATTGTTACCTGTATTGGGAAAGTAATGTACGTTTCATGGATTTAACTAAACCTTTACCTGATGTACCTGAATATGAAGAACACCGGCATTTAGACCCACGGACAGCTGAGTTTGATATTCAAAATAATAGACCTATAGGCTTTTGGCTCGACTTTTCATTTTCGCAACAACAAGAAATTTGGCGAAAATTAAAAGATGAAGCTTATGATTTTGATTGGCTGAAGGGAAAGCCTAACGAAGAAATAATTAAGCCTTGGCTGCATTTTAAAGGTGAGCCTGAGCGTATTGAAAAACTAACCTGGAAATACAAAGCAAAGCGTTTAGCACTGCAGTTGTTTATGGGAATACCTTAAAGATGATTATATTTATAGCATGCAACTAGGATTCTGATAATAATTAAAAATGGAATTTAAACCTAGGTGGCACAAGTGCTGTCTAGGTTTATTAAAGCAAAGGAACCTGATGCAAAAAAATAATTACTTTGGTGTTGGAATAATGCCAAAGAAAACGAAGTTTAATCGCTTTTTTGAAGCTCACCGAATAATAAATAAGGGAAGCGAATTTAGAGGGTTATGCTTTTTTCGACGTTGGCTAAATCAAGATAGGCGTATTTACGCGATTAAAAAAGAGCAATATAAAATAGTGCCCTGTGGCAACAATGCTATAAAAGCCATATTATTTGGACCAATGGCCATTGGCGCTGTATTAAGTTTATTATTACTAATAGCTTGTGTTGTAGCAACATATTCTGAAGAACCATTCCCGTGGTGGCTTGTAATCTTTACCTTTTCTTGGAATTTATTCTTCGTAAATTTATTACCAATCACTTCAAGATACATACCTGATAGAGTGATGTACTTGGACAGACAAAACCAAACGGTTGGGTTCAGTTTTAATATACCAGATTGTGAACAACACGATGAGTTAGGTAATTGTTGCTTTAAATGGGAGGAGATTGTTTGCAGGTTAACCTCGAAAATGGGTGCGCCGGGTGTAATGAATTACTTTCCAGAAATTAGCCATATAGACCAAGATAAGTACCCTGAAACAATAGTAATCGGTTCTGTTGTTGAGCTTTCAGCTAATCCTGTGCATTGTTATTTATTGTGGGAGTGTTATGTACGCTTTATGGATTTAAGTAAACCCTTACCTGATGTACCAGAATATGAAAAGCACCGACATCTAGACTCTATCACAGCTGAATTTGATAAGAGGAATAATCGGCCTGATGAGTTTTGGACCTCATTTTCGTTTTCGCAGCAATTAGAAATTGAAGAGGAAATTCTGAGTGAAGCATTTCCATTTGATTGGCTTAAAGGTAGAGAGCGTGAAGAAGTAATTAAACCTTGGCTGCATTGGAAAGCAGAACCAGAGCGCATAGAGCAATTAACGTGGAAATATAAAGCAAAGCATCTTGCGCTTCAGCTTTTTATCGGCTTTCCTTGAGGTTACTAACCCTTCACCGTTTATGGTAAGTTAACAAATAGAAAAGGATTTCAAATCTAGGTCTTCCAAATTCCCTAGGTAAGCAAAGTAAAGGGCTCTAATGCAAAATAATGACTACCTAGCTGTTGATATCATGCCTAAAAAAACGCGGTTTAATTGTTTTTTTTACCCTGAGAGATTAAATAGCCTTAAAGAAAAGTTTAAAGGCTTATGTTACTTGTATGACTTACCTTCTAAAAAACAGAAGGCAATACAAAAGCGCCCAGAACGATATAAAGTAGAAATGTGCGGAAATAATTCCGTCAGGGTTATTTTATTTGGGCCAATAATAATCGGATTTACTTTGAGTATAATCTTGTTGATCTGTTGCTTAGTGGCTACCTATTCCAAGGACCCATTCCAGTGGTGGATACCTATGCTTACTTTTTCTTGGAACCTGTTTTTTCTTAATTTACTGCCACTAACAGACAGTTACATCCCCAAAAAACAAATATACTTTGATAGACAAAAGCAGCTAGTAGGCTTTACTTATCCAATCCCTGGTTGCGAA
>NZ_WTKY01000056.1:0-2496 GCF_011378815.1 Pseudoalteromonas sp. 31A1
ACCGAAGTTTTATTTAACTCTCTGAGTTGTTCCTGCCTCGCTATGCGTTGGCGTTTCCCGTCTCAGTGGGGTCGCATTATAGGGAGATCATATTTTTACGCAAGCACTTTTTTAAAGAAAAAGTAAAAAAAGATACTGTTCGGTTAGTATCTGAACTAAACCCCCTAAAACTGATAGTTTTGTAACCAAACAGTGCACTGTATGGTACAAAAATCACCTTGCTGATACACTCAAATACTAATAATCATGATCTAAAAGGTACTAACTATGGCAATTCGTTCTTATAAAGGTGTTACTCCTTCATTTAATTCGTCTGTTTATATTGATGAGTCATCGGTTTTGGTTGGTAACATTACTTTAGGTGATAATAGTAGTGTGTGGCCGTTAGTAGCTGCACGTGGTGATGTTAACTATATACGTATTGGTGAGCGTACAAATATACAAGATGGCAGTGTATTGCATTTATCTCGCGCAACTAAAAGCAATCCTGATGGTTACCCACTTATTATAGGTGACGATGTAACAGTTGGTCATAAGGTAATGCTGCACGGATGTGTATTAGGAAACCGTATACTTGTAGGTATGGGCGCTATTATTATGGATAACGTGGTTGTTGAAGATGATGTAATTATAGGTGGAGGATCTTTAGTACCACCAAACAAACGTTTAGAGTCTGGTTACTTATATGTAGGGAGTCCGGCTAAGCAAGCCCGCCCTCTTACAGAGCAAGAACTTGCCTTCTTAAAAATATCTGCCGATAACTATGTATCACTTAAAGATGAATACTTAGCTGAAATCGCTAACTTAAGTTAATAAGCTTACTTCAATTTGGCCTGCCGAGTTATAGCTCTCTTCTTCGATAAGCTCCTCGGCACGTTCTTCGTAATCAAAACGATACTTTTCAAAATATTCTGTTGCGTGACTTTCGTCTGTTAATTTAAGTGTATTTACTTCTATTATACATTCCACCAGCATGCCACTCACTTGTGCAAAAAAAACTAACTGATGATCGGGCTCTCTAAACTCTAGCCTATCTATAAACTGTATTGCCTGATTCATTTAAGCATTCCTTGTTTAAGCGCATCAACAACGGGAAGTATTTTTGGCATTTTGTTACGCCATACATAATATGCTTGAGCAGCTTGACCAACTAACATTCCACTGCCATCTAAAAGCTTAGCGTTAATATTATGCTGTGCAACCCAATTCATAAAAATGGTATTTTGCAGTGAATAAAACATGTCATAAGCGACTTCACAGTTAGTTATGTGTTTTTTATCAAGTGCTGGAAGTTCGTTATTCATACTGCTAGAGGTAGAGTTTATAATTAGTGAGTAATCGCTTACTGGTAAATCATCAAAGCCAAAGCCAGATACTGGTCCATATTGAGTAAACAGCTCTGCGAGTTCTTTGGCTTTTTGTGCTGTGCGATTAACTATTATTATTTCCTGAGGGTTATGCTCTAACAAAGGTAAAATAACCCCTCGAGCAGCACCGCCCGCACCTATGATTAAAATGCGTTTATTAGTTATGGCTACTTCATTAGCGAGTAAATCATTTACAAAGCCCACACCATCGGTGTTATCACCGAGTAATGTGCCATCATCTCGTTTTTTTAATGTATTAACAGCCCCTACAATTTTAGCTAATGCCGTAAGCTCATCAGCCATTGCATAGGCTTGCTCTTTAAATGGCATTGTAACGTTAGCACCAACACCACCTTGCTCAAAAAAAGACAATACTGTTTTTTCAAAGTTATCGATAGGTGCTAATATTGCGCGATAGTCGATTTGCTCACCCAGTGATACAGCAAATTGTTTATGTATCGCGGGGGATTTTGAATGTTTAATTGGATTTCCAAAAACCGCATATTTGTCCATTTTAAAGCAACCTCTTTGCAGCTATATACTGCCTATTAACGATGATAAGTAATATGATTAAACGACTTTTTTCTAAATCTAAGCCAGCTCCTGAGCAACAGGCTCCTACTCCTGAAAAAACACCGTATGAAATAATAGGTGGAGAGAAAGGGGCGCGTGCTATCTCCAATCGATTCTACGACATAATGGAGTCAGATGAATACGCTAAACCGTTATATGATATGCATCCTCTGCCATTAGATCGAATTCGCCAAGTATTTTTTGAATTTTTATCTGGTTGGTTAGGCGGGCCAAACCTATTTACTGAAAAACATGGCCAGCCAATGCTACGTAAAAGGCATATGCCTTTTACTGTAGATAAAGCATTGCGCGATCAATGGATGTACTGCATGAATAAAACGCTGGATATAGAAATAGACAATCCGTTGTTACGTGAAGGCTTAAAGCAATCATTCTCTCAACTAGCAACGCATATGATCAATCAGCATTAAATTTGTATTTAGCCACAATGCAAAAAGGCGCTAATTAGCTGTCTATTATACACAAATCCCTGCTAAGAAATTAGCGGGGATTTTTTTGAACTAAATCTCAATGTCATGATCAGATCTTCAAATCT
>NZ_WTKY01000057.1:0-2255 GCF_011378815.1 Pseudoalteromonas sp. 31A1
AGTCATTAAAGCAGGAAAATTTACAGTTGGCTGTTTTCACTGCGTTCAACATTTTAGCCAACTATAAATTTCCTCTTAATGAGGCGTTAGGCGTCATTGGAAAATTATGGAGGTTCCCTTGGATTTCGACCAAAAACAATGCATAGATTCCCTTCAAGAAGCAAAAAAAAACTTTTTAGTTGCTTCAAATGCATATGATAAAATATCAAACCTGCATGGAACTCATATTATTGATAGATACCTCAAAAGATACCTTGATCCTAAACGAGGTAGTGCAGAAAGCCTAAAGCAAAGAACTAATGAGACGATTGAAAAAATCAAAGACTTTCAAAGAATGCAGATATCAATAACGTCTGAGATAATGTTTTTGGGTTTTAATCTCGAGCTTGCTATTTCAGAATTAGGACTAAGCGGCCTAGAGCAAACGCTTGGTGAATTCGGAAAACCATTAATAATGTCCCTTGAAGACCAACCAAGTGTTTTAAAACAGCAATCTCAAAATTCGAAACGCGCCATGGAAGTATCAACTATAGGTATTGATAAACTGAATAATGCAGGACAATCACTAATTGTCCAAACTATTCGAACAATAGAAGCAGCGACCAGTGTCTTAAATTCAAGATCTCAAAACTTGGTTCACTTTTCTGAAAAAAACTTGACTAAAATTTCAGCTTTGAAACGTCACATCATTAAGCAAGTTGAAGAAGAGAAGAATAATCAAATTGAAACTCAATTATCTAATTCATTAATTGAAGCTATTTCTGTTTTCTTCGATTGTGCGATGGATGAATTACCAACAGGAACTTTACTAAGGTTGTATAAGCGACTTCGAACAGTATTTATCGGGAACGAAATTGATTTTTCGAAAAGCGATGTCGAAAAAATAGATATACTTCTAGATATGTTTGTTACTGAACAGATCGCATTTGAAGAATTCGAAATGCTACTTGCTTCTACTAGTGAAACTCTTAAGGTAACCTAAAAGAGCGCCTAACAAGTCACTCAAAAGGACAAATAACAGTTGGTTTTTGCTCCTTCGTCGCCTATTTGAACCAACTATTATTTGCCTCTTAGTGAGGCGTTATGTGCCTATGCTTTGGCTCTTCTATATATGGGAATATTTATGAATATTAAAATTAAATTTTCGGTACTATCGTTATTTACTATGTTAAGTTTTTCGTCATCAGCTAGTTCTAGTGATTATGCTGGGACTGCTCATGTAATTAAAGGTGAGGCTGAAGTCAACGTTTCAACGTTATTTACCTGTAAAAACGGACGTTCACGTCCGTCTCCAGTCGGCATTAAAAAATATGATAATATTGAATATCTTGTTCCTGCAAAGGTTCAATATGAACAAAAGAATTTTGCCACAGACCTTTATAATGAATGCTCGAAGGTAACCCCAAAATCTTTATCTGAGGTTAACTTGTCGTCCGTACCTATCATAGAAGTAGATAAAGATGGGGAAGTTATTACAGGGTACATATTTGCAGATAATTACTTTGAATTATTTATAAACGGTAAGTTAATAGCCGTGGATCCTATACCTTTTACTCCTTTTAATTCCAATATCGTGAAATTTAAAGTTAAAAAGCCATATGATATAGCAATCAAAGTTGTTGATTGGGAAGAAAATTCAGGCTTGGGTAGTGAAGATAACCGTGGTAAACGTTTTCACCCTGGAGACGGTGGCTTTATTGCAAGCTTCTCAGATGGTACGAAAACCAATTCTAAATGGTCAGCTCAAACTTTTTATACCTCTCCTGTTTATGATCTGAAGTGTGCTAAAGAAATAGGAGATCAGCGTTTAACAACAAAATGCAGTACCAATGGTGCGGATAAGTATATTGAGACCTATTCGTTACATTGGGATATCCCAGTAAATTGGAAATTAAACGAAAGTTACTTATCTTGGCCAAATTCAGTGGAATTTACGGAAGATGAAATTGGTGTTAATAATAAGAAAGCTTATATGAATTTCCAAGAACAGTTCTCAGGTTCTGGTGCTTCATTTATTTGGTCAAGCAATCTTGTTTTAGATAACCTTGTATTATTCAGGTATCGAGTTAAATAAGGCACATAACAAGTCACTAAAGCAGGACAAATAACAGTTGGTTTTTGCTCCTGCGTCGCTTATTTTAACCAACTATTATTTGCCTCTTAGTGAGGCGTTGAGGCTGTAGAATTACTCTTTCTAGGAACGTATTCTACTATTTTCAATTGATTGCTTTTTAACCTTGAATCCATTCATTCGC
>NZ_WTKY01000058.1:0-2173 GCF_011378815.1 Pseudoalteromonas sp. 31A1
GCTAAGAGCGATAGTTTTGATAAGTGTAAGTTTCATGGTCATATTCCTGATTAGTTAAGCCGTGCTTGTTGCCGACAACTGAACTTTAGAGAATTACCACAACCCCGACAAACGATTAAAACAAACCTAATAAGTGAAGAAAATTAACCTATAGACCTTAGTCTAATACGCTTAAACTTTTTCTATATATTTAAATAACTTACGCACTATCTTACGTGCCTAAAATCGCTACTTTGCATTTTAAAATACATATAATTATTTATGCTTTTATTTAGTCGGTTTTATTTTAAGCACCTTGCTTTGGCATAACTGAATAACAATCAAACAAATTTATACATTTAATTACATGCAATACTAAGTTATGTATTTATAATTACGGCTCTGGTAACTTTTCATCATTAATGGGTTAACTTTTTTGAAACACACACTTCCTCTTTTTGTTTTATTAAGCACGCTTTTATCATTTAGCCAAAATGCTAACGCAAGGCTTTTGCTCGGTAACAACATGCCTAACACCGGTATGTTTATAAAGTCAGAATTTAATGGCGATAGCAGCATTACATCTGCGGGTGTAGAAATGATGGTTAAGCAAAATTACAGTAACTTTGGTGTTGTTTTTACAAGCGCAATTGGCGCGGCAGTAATCGATAATAAACAAGGCGAGCAAGAAGAGTTTATAACGTGGGATAATGGCATGAAGCTTGGCTATTTTAATGACTTTTTTATATACGCCGAGCTTGGCTTAGATCTGTTCGAACTCGCCTTTAAAAACGACAGAGGCGATAACACCTACCAAATAGAAAAATCGAACAACGACATAGACGGCTACGCAGGTATAGGAGCGGGTTATCATTTTAAGCCATTTAAAATAGAAGTATTTACTCGAGCACGCCAAATAGATGGCGACTACTGGGAAGCACAAGAACATATTTACAGCGGTGTGCAACTCAGCTTTACCTTTTAATTGCCCTTTTGTTTTATAAGAAAAATAAAAAGCGTGTGAAATACAGCTATTTCACACGCTTTTTTAAAAATTACATTTAACAGGTTTAGTCTAACCAATTTATATTTAACGGATAGTTTTGGCTACTTTACCAATACTCAAACCCTGAATTAAAATTGAAAACACCACAACAGCATAAGTCAGAGCCAACAAAATATCGCGCTCGTTCCCATCAGGTAATTGCAATACCAGTGCAACCGAAATACCACCACGCAAGCCACCCCAGGTTAAAACTTTCCATGCGCCAGATGGCAACTCTAATTGCTTATTAAATGTAGTGGTTGTTATACCCACAACGATTAAACGTGCGAGTAATGCTATTAAAATAGTTAAGCCACCAGCAATAAACAAATTACTCGAAAATGCAATCATAACTACTTCAAGCCCTATGAGTACAAATAAAATGGCATTTAAAATTTCGTCAATCAGCTCCCAAAACAAATCAACGTAATGGCGTGTTTTGTCGCTCATAGCCATACTACGACCATGATTACCCACCATTAGCCCCATCATTACCATTGCGAGTGGGCCCGACAAATGCCAATGGCTAGCAAGTGCATAACCACCAATAACGCCCGCTAAAGTAAGTAGTACTTCTTCTTGGTAACTATCAATACTTTTAAGTAAGTAATATAAAATACCACCTAATACCAAACCAAAAACAATACCGCCACCAGCTTCAACCGCCAGCGTGTGCGCTACATAATAAGTTGTAGGAATATCACCACTTGATAAAACACCCAATAAAAGCACAAAAATAACTACGCCAATACCGTCGTTAAACAACGATTCACCCGCAATCACGGTTTCAATACTTTTAGGCGCACCCGCAGATTGTAAAATTCCCATTACCGCAATCGGATCGGTTGGCGAAATTAATGCGCCAAACAGTAAACACCAAATAAACGCTAAATCAAAACCAAGCAAAGGAAGAACTAAATAAAGCGCACCAGCAATAATAACCGTAGATAGCAACGTACCAACACAGGCCAAAATACCTATTGGCAACTTATAGCGCCTTAAATCGCTAACATTTACATGCAGCGCCCCTGCAAAAAGCAGCATAGAGAGCATGCCATCAAGCAAAACTTCAGTAAAATCTAACTGATCGAGCAAGCTCACTTCGTAATCTATAAGATCATCAAACCCTAAAAAGCCCAAAAATATAGC
>NZ_WTKY01000059.1:0-2170 GCF_011378815.1 Pseudoalteromonas sp. 31A1
GCTAAGAGCGATAGTTTTGATAAGTGTAAGTTTCATGGTCATATTCCTGATTAGTTAAGCCGTGCTTGTTGCCGACAACTGAACTTTAGTGAATTACCACAACCCCGACAAACGATTAAAACAAACCTAATAAGTGAGAAAAATTAACCTATAGACCTTAGTCTAATACGTTTAAACTTTTTCTATATATTTAAATAACTTACGAACCAACAATCGTGCCTAAAATCGCTACTTTACATTTCAAAATACATATAATTATTTATGCCTTTTTTTAGTTGGTTTTATTTTAAACACCTTACTTTGGCGTAGCTGAATAACAATCAAACAAATTTATACATTTAATTACATGCAATACTAAGTTATGTATTTATAATTACGCCTCTGGTAACTTTTCATCATTAATGGATTAACTTTTTTGAAACACATACTTCCTCTTTTTGTTTTATTAAGCACGCTTTTATCATTTAGCCAAAATGCTAACGCAAGGCTTTTGCTCGGTAATGACATGCCTAACACCGGTATGTTTATAAAATCAGAATTTAATGGTGATAGCAGCATTACATCTGCGGGTGTAGAAATGATGGTCAAACAAAATTACAGTAACTTTGGTGTTGTTTTTACCAGCGCAATTGGCGCGGCAGTAATCGATAATAAACAAGGCGAGCAAGAAGAATTTATAACGTGGGACAATGGCATGAAGCTTGGTTATTTCAATGACTTTTTTATATACGCCGAGCTAGGCTTAGATCTGTTCGAACTCGCCTTTAAAAACGATAGAGGCGATAACACCTACCAAATAGAAAAATCGAACAACGACATAGACGGTTACGCAGGTATAGGTGCGGGTTATCACTTTAAGCCATTTAAAATAGAAGTATTTACCCGAGCACGCCAAATAGATGGCGACTACTGGGAAGCACAAGAACATATTTACAGCGGTGTGCAGCTCAGCTTTACGTTTTAATTACCCTTTTTTATAAGAAAAATAAAAAGCGTGTGAAATACAGCTATTTCACACGCTTTATAATAAATTACATTTAACAGGTTTGATCTAACCGATTTATATTTAACGGATAGTTTTGGCTACTTTACCAATACTCAAACCCTGAATTAAAATAGAAAAAACCACAACCGCATAAGTGAGAGCCAACAAAATATCGCGCTCGTTCCCATCAGGTAGTTGCAATACCAGTGCAACCGAAATACCACCACGCAAGCCACCCCAGGTTAAAACTTTCCATGCGCCAGATGGCAACTCTAATTGCTTATTAAATGTAGTGGTTGTTATACCCACAACAATTAAACGTGCGAGTAACGCGATTAAAATTGTTAAGCCACCAGCAATAAACAAATTACTCGAAAATGCAATCATGACGACTTCAAGCCCTATGAGTACAAATAAAATGGCATTTAAAATTTCGTCAATCAGCTCCCAAAATAAATCAACGTAATGGCGTGTTTTGTCGCTCATAGCCATACTACGTCCATGATTGCCCACCATTAGCCCCATCATTACCATTGCAAGTGGGCCCGACAAATGCCAATGGCTAGCCAGTGCATAGCCACCAATAACGCCCGCTAAAGTAAGTAGTACTTCTTCTTGGTAACTATCAATACTTTTAAGTAAGTAATATAAAATACCACCTAATACCAAACCAAAAACAATACCACCACCGGCTTCAACCGCTAGCGTGTGTGCTACATAATAGGTTGTAGGAATATCACCACTCGATAAAACACCCAATAAAAGCACAAAAATAACCACGCCAATACCATCGTTAAACAACGATTCACCCGCAATTACGGTTTCTATACTTTTAGGCGCACCCGCAGATTGTAAAATTCCCATTACCGCAATCGGATCGGTTGGCGAAATTAATGCGCCAAACAGTAAACACCAAATAAATGCTAAATCAAAACCAAGCAAAGGAAGCACTAAATAAAGCGCGCCAGCAATAATAACCGTAGATAGCAACGTACCCACACAGGCCAAAATACCTATTGGTAATTTATAGCGTCTTAAATCGCTAACATTTACGTGCAGCGCCCCAGCAAAAAGCAGCATAGAGAGCATGCCATCGAGCAAAACTTCAGTAAAATCTAACTGATCGAGCAAGCTCACTTCGTAATCTATAAGATCATCAAACCCTAAAAAGCCCAAAAATATAGC